>NZ_WSNW01000001.1:2911847-3259654 GCF_009767585.1 Coprobacillus cateniformis | reverse complement strand
AGGGTTCCTGTTCTTGAAACTTGTCTTTTGAAACGACGTAATGCATCATCTAAAGACTCATTATCTCTTACTACAGTTTTTGCCATTTTTGAACTTCCCCCCTTTACTATTAAGTACATGCGTTATTATACATGGATAATCCAAGAAAATCAAGGGTTTTTGTTAATAATCTTGATGACTTTCTTCATTGTTCATCAATTGAACACCAGCAGACGTCCCAATTCTTGTCGCACCAGCTTCAATAACTGCCATCATATCTTCAAAATTACGAACACCTCCGCTCGCTTTCACTTCACAACTATCACCAACTGTTTTTTTCATTAAAGCAACATCATGAGGTGTAGCACCCCCTGTACTAAATCCAGTTGACGTTTTGACAAAAGTTGCTCCTGCTTTTTTAGCAAGTTCACAAACAGTGACTTTTTCTTGATCTGTTAATAAACATGTTTCAATAATAACTTTTACACATTTTCCATCACTCGCATCAACAACAGCTTTAATATCATTGTAAACAAGTTCCGTATGACCATCTTTTAGTGCACCAATATTAATAACCATATCTACTTCATCAGCCCCATGTTCAATTGCATTTTTTGCTTCAAAAGCTTTAACTTCAGGGGTGTTAGCACCTAATGGAAACCCAATAACAGTACAAACTTTTACATTAGAATCCTGTAAATAATCAGCACAATAACTAACCCAAGTTGGATTGACACAAACTGATGCAAAATCGTAATCTTTAGCTTCTTGACATAACTTTGTAATCACTGCTTTCTGTGTATCTGCTTTTAATGCAGTATGATCAATAAATTTGTTGTAGTTCATTTTCATCTTCTCCTTTAAATATTTTATCTATTGCTTCTAATGCTACATATTTATCACCAGGATAAGGTTCATTACCAATTGATGATGCCATAAATTGTTCATGCCCCTTTCCCAAGATTAATATGATATCGCCATGATTTGCAATTTCAATAGCCTGTTCTATAGCAATCCGCCTATCTTCTATAATGACACTGACTGGTTTTTCAAGATATTCTTGAATATCTAAACAGATATCATGAATATCTTCATCACGATTATCTTCGGCTGTTAAGATCACCTGATTACAATATTGATTGGCGAGTTTGCCAATTTTTTCTCGTTTGTTATAATTCTTTTTACCAGGAGCTCCAAAAACAGCAATAATACGACCATTTGTCTGGACACTTTTTGCAAATTGAAATACTTTTTCAAAACTTTTAGCATGCTGACAGTAATCAACAATCACTGTAAATGGATATGGATGCTCTAAAAGTTCCATACGACCATCTACCCCTCGAATATAACCAATAGACTCAAGGACTTGATCCATTGGCATTTCTAACGCTAACATAGATGTGATAACAGCTAATACATTAGAAATATTAAAACGCCCTAGAACTGGCACAGAAACATGTCTGAGATCATCATGAATCTGTAAATCAAATTCACTATGATCAATAAATAATTGGATATTCCTTGCCATAACATGAGCTTTATGTTCAATTCCATAGGTCAAAAGATGACAACGTATAGAATCTTTCACAAGATTGTAAAACCGCACCTCATCAGTATTCAAAATTGCATAACCTTTTTCATCAATCAAGGTAAACAATTTGGCTTTAGAAGCCATCAAATGTTCCATTGTTCCATGAAAATCGAGGTGTTCTTCATAAACATTTGTAAAAATAGCGATATCAAAATGAACACCATCAACACGTTTCAACGCCAATCCATGACTAGAGACTTCCAATGTCACGCCCTTTACATCTCTTTTCACCATATCATTTAAATGACGTTGCATAAAGATTGTTTCTGGTGTTGTATAAGGACATTGTTCAATAACACCAGCATATTCAATATTATTTGTACCAATATATCCCATCTTTAAATAATGAGATAAAACCTCTTTAATCATTAAAGCAACAACTGTTTTTCCACTTGAACCAGTCACACCAATCATTGTCATCTTATAGCTAGGATGATCATAAAAAACATCAGCAACACGATTCAACTCATCCAACACATTATTGACTTTAATATACAAAACACCACGATGTTTATAAGCTAATGGTTTTGAATAGACAATACATTTAGCTCCTTGAAAAACTGCATCTTCAATATATTTATGCCCATCTACACTCAATCCATCTACACAAAAGAAAATTGAATCCTTTCCAACATAGCGCGAATCACTATGTATAGAAACAACTTTAAACTCTTCTTCAACATCAAACAACTCATTTATTCTTTTCACTCTCAACACATCCAATCAATTCAGTTCCATTTTGAGATAAAATCTTCACACGATAAATATGCCCAATAGATGAATCAGGTAAATCAATATGCACCTTCAAATAATTTGAAGCATGACCAACCATTCTGTCCCCATGCCTTTCTTCAATTAAAACTTCTAATGTCTTTCCAATCTGGTAAGATGCAAATTCACTTTGCAGTCTTTGTGATAAGTCCATTAAGCTTTTTACCCTATCATGTTTGACATGACCATCAATCTGATCTTTCATACGAGCAGCAGGCGTTCCTTTTCTTATTGAATAAGGAAATACATGAAGTTGATTAAAATGCATTTTTTCAATCCATTGGTAAGTCTGCTGAAATTCTTCCTCAGTTTCTCCAGGGAATCCCACAATAACGTCTGTTGTTACTGAAAGAGATGGCAATTTTTCTTTTAAATCTCTTAATTTATCACTAAATTCAGCAGTTGTATAATGGCGATTCATACGCTTTAATGTTGCATCACAACCAGACTGAATGGGAATATGCAGATGATCAACAATAATAGGTGACATCGCAATTAAATCAATAATTTCCTGCGTAATCTGACTCATTTCAATAGATGAAATACGCAAACGTTTAAGTCCCTTAATTTTCGTTGTTAAATCTACTAATAAATCATAAAACGAATAATTTTCAAAATCTTGTCCATATCCAGCTGTATGAATTCCTGTCAATACAATCTCAACAAATCCATGATCAACCAATGATTGTGCTTGTTTCAAAACACTTTCTGGTCTTCTTGAACGAATCTGTCCCCTTGCATAAGGAATAATACAATACGTACAAAAATTATTACATCCATCCTGTATTTTTAAAAATGCACGTGTATTCCTTGTAAACTCATCTATATCTAAATCTTCAAAACGCGATAGTTTCATCACATCTGAGACTTTAATTACTGGCTTTTGTGTTGTCTTATATTCATTAACAAAATCTACAATCTGATTTCTAAATTGTGTTCCTAAGACAACCCCTACCCCTTCTATAGATACAACTTCTTCACTCGCCACCTGACTATAACATCCAACAACACAAACAATTGCTTTTTCATTTTGACGGATAGCCTTTCTAATCATTTGACGTGATTTAGAGTCTCCTGTATTTGTCACAGTGCATGTGTTAATAACATACACATCTGCTTTATCTTTAAAATCAACAGCTTCGTATCCAGCTTGATGAAATAATTTTAACATCGCTTCAGATTCATAAGTATTGACTTTACATCCCAAAGTTAAAAATGCTACTGTTTTCATAAACATCCTTTCTATTTATATTTCTTCAAAACTTTTTTATAAGTCTTTTCACAAATCAAATTCTTTTCTTTCAATAAATCTAAACATTGATTATACTGATATGTTTCAATATAATTAGCAATCTTTTTCACATCAGCAATATCTGGCGTTGCTTGACATTCCTGATCTAAAATAATCACTTTATTCAACAACTCTTTAGTTTCTTTTCGATAAATATATATTGTCTTTAACTGCTCATAATAAAGACAGACATGACGTTCATCTTCATAAACATTCTCAAGTGATGAAAAATTGGTTTGAAAAATATAATCACCATATAATTTCACAGGTAAATCTTGTTGAATTTTATAGTTCTTTAAGTAATCTTGATGTTGTTTTAGCATCATGAGTTGATAATCATCAGTATATCGCTTATTGACAAATGGTTCTAAATATGGAATATAAATCTGTGTTTGACTATCCTCATCATAAAAACTTGGTGCATTCTTTAAAATAGGTAAAATATCATTATCAAACATCTTTCTTTTTTCTTCATAATTTAAATAATCTAACAAATCATAATTTTGATTCATAAAAATTTCATAGGCATTTTCTATATTATGTTGTGTTAACATACCATTGTATATAACTTCATAATCAAACAAATCAAATTCATTCTTGATTTTGACCTTTAACCCCATAGCTTCTAATGATATTTGAGATGCTTCAATCTTTGCATATATTTCAGTCTTTTGAACTGATATTTTCTTACCAAATTTATTTAAAGTGTCAATAAATCCCACTATCTCATCAACTCCCTACTATACCCAATCACACTCAACATATAAAGCGGTGCAGTTTCACTTCTTAAAATCCTTTTTCCTAACGAACATTCCTGAATACCTAAAGCTTTCATTTGCTCAATTTCAGATTGATCAAAACCACCTTCTGGTCCCACAATAATTGTTAGTGTTTGATAATTCTGTTTTAATGCTGAAGCAAAACAACATTCTTCGCCACGCTTACTTGCTTCCTCATAAGCCACTAAATTAATATCTGATAGATATTGAGATAAATCTTTGATTGTTATTAACTGAGTTAACTCTGGTATCATTTGACGATAAGACTGCTCACTCGCTTCTTTTAAAATGCGTTGATAACGTTCTTCTTTTTTCGAAAAAGTTTTAGCATCGGTTTTAATAATACTACGTTTTGACAAAAATGGAACAATTCTCTTAACACCTAACTCTGTTGCTTTTTGTAAAACCCATTCAAATTTATCACTCTTTGGCAAGCCATAAATCAAAGTCACATTCACATCTAACTCATGATTTTCATGAAGTTCTTCAACGCGTTTTAGTAATCCTGTTTCAATATCTATAATTTCATATATATAAGTCTTAGCGGATGGCAAAATACAAATCACTTGATCACCATTATGATAACGCATAACTCTTTGCATATGTTTATGGTTATAAGCATCAATTCGAATCTCTTCATCTTTTAGACATTTTTCATCAATAAAGTATCTTTGCATATACACCCTCCTTTGGCTATTTTATCACAATTCATTCGATATAAAAAGAAAAAGGATACCTTTTTCTCTTATTTGACAGTTTCTAAAATTGCACTCCTGAGGTTTTCTAAATCCTGTAGATCTGGATGTGTTACTGCTTCTTCAAAATTAGCAATCATTTGTTGAATATGTTCATCATGAGGTTTTTCTAATGACATTTTTAAGTATCTTTGTTTGACACTATCAGGCATTTTCCCCTGACACATATATGTTCCTACAATCTCATTTGTATCATCTATATAAGTTTGAACTCTTGTGAGAATTCCCTGAAAATAACTTTTATCTCCACCAAATCCTGCTGTTCCAAACAAAAATATTTTTTGATGATGTAAGCCTTTTAAGAATCTTTTTACATCTTCATCACACTCTCCTTTGTCAGTCCAAAAACCAACATAGACAAGTTCCACATCTTCTACATCAACTGAAGTTATTAAAGATTGAGCTTTGATATGAAGTTGCTGAGCAATGATATCAGCCAAAAGTTTTGTATTTCCACCTACACTCTTATAAACAATTGCACTTTTCATAATATAACCCTTCTTTCGTCAATATCATACACCTATTTATTAGACTTGAAAAGAAAAAAGCATAAGTTCCCTTATGCCTTACTTAATCCAAATTGACCATGACTATATTCCACAGCAACATGATCACCTTTTTGAATTGTTCCTTTAATCATTTCTTTAGCAATTAAAGTTTCAATATGCCCTTGAATAAAACGTTTTAATGGTCTTGCTCCAAAAGTCGGATCAAAGCCTTCTCTTGCAATCTCAGCTTTTGCTTCATTGCTAATTTCAATTGTGATTTTCTTATCTGCTAATCTTGAAGATAACTGATTGACAAATTTATCAATAATTTGATAGACAACCTTTTCGTCTAATGAATTAAACATAACTGTTTCATCAATACGATTTAAGAATTCTGGTTTAAAATGTTGCTTTAATTCCATTTCTACCTCACGTCTTGTTTCTTCAGTATTTCCTTGCAATAAATATTGAGAACCAATATTTGAAGTCATTATAATAATAGTATTTTTAAAGCTTACTACATTTCCTTTTGAATCAGTAATACGTCCATCATCTAAAACCTGCAATAAAACATTAAAGACTTCCGGATGTGCCTTCTCAATTTCATCCAATAAAACAATGCTATAAGGAGCACGTCGCACTGCTTCACTTAATTGTCCACCTTCTTCATAGCCTACATATCCAGGTGGTGCTCCAAGCAAACGAGAAACGCTGAATTTTTCCATATACTCACTCATATCAATACGAACAATATTCTTTTCACTATCAAATAACTGTTCAGCCAGACTTTTAGCGACTTCTGTTTTACCTACTCCAGTTGGTCCTAAGAATAAGAATGAACCAATTGGACGATTTTCATCATTGATTCCAGCACGTGATCTTAAAATAGCATCACTTACTTTCTCAATAGCTTCATCTTGACCAATAACTCGTTGACGTAATATTTCATCAAGATGTAAAAGTTTCTCTCTTTCAGATTCCATTAACTTATTCATTGGAATGCCAGTCCATCTCGCAATCACTTCACTAATTGTATCCACACTGACTTTTTCCTGTAATAAGGCATCTTCAGATTCCTGAGATTGAAAATCAGAAATTTCTTGATTGATTTTTGGTAACGTTTCGTACTTAATCTTAGATGCTTCTTCAAGATTTCCCTCTGTTTCATACTTATCTTTTAAGGCTTCAAAACGAACTTTTTGATCCTTTAATTCTTTAATATGATCTAGTGCCTTCTTTTCCTCTTTCCATTTATCACTCAAGCCAATCATTTGCTCATCTAATGAAGCAATACGACTCTTAATTTCATCCAATCGTCTTTCATTATCCTCATTCTTATCTTCTTTCTCAATAGAAATACGCTCCATTTCAAGACGATTCTTTTCTCTTGTAATAACATCAAGTTCTTCTGGCAATGAATCAATTTCCATACGCACAGATGCGCAAGCCTCATCAATTAAGTCAATTGCTTTATCTGGTAAAAAACGATCTGTAATGTATCTTTGTGACATATGAACTGCTCCAACAATTGCACTATCTGTAATTTGGACACCATGATGTGATTCAAAACTATCTTTCAAACCACGTAAAATAGCAATTGTATCATCTGTATCAGGTTCATCAACAGTCACTTTTTGGAAACGTCTTTCTAAAGCTGCATCTTTTTCAATATATAATCGATATTCATCCAAAGTTGTAGCCCCAATACAATGGAGTTCTCCACGTGCTAACATTGGTTTTAAAAGATTAGCTGCATCCATAGCCCCATCAGTTTTTCCTGCACCCACCAATTGATGAATTTCATCAATAAAAAGAATGATATTTCCTTCAGCCTTCTTGATTTCGTTCAAAACAGCTTTCAATCTTTCTTCAAATTCACCACGGAACTTCGCACCAGCAACCAGCGAACCTAAATCCAGTTCATAAAGTGTTTTGTTTTGTAAACTTGTAGGCACATCGTTTTTAAATATACGCCAGGCCAAGCCTTCAACAATCGCTGTTTTCCCAACACCTGGTTCACCAATTAAGATTGGATTATTCTTTGTTTTACGTGATAAAATCTGCACAACTCTTCTGATTTCTTCATCACGACCAATAACAGGATCTAATTTACCATCTCGTACATCCTGAATCAAATCACGACCATATTTTGTAAGAACCTCATATTGATTTTCTGGATGAGGACTATTCACAGTATTTCCTCCTCGCATATCTTCAATTATTTTTTCTACACTTTTTTTATTCAAATGAAATTGTTGAATAATTTCCTGACACAAAGTACTTTGTGTTGCAAACAAAGCCATAATCAAATGTTCAACGCTTAAATATTCATCTTTATATTGTGACATTGTTGTTTGTGCTTTTGTAAGCAATTGATTTAAATCATAAGAAATTCTAAGTTGACTTTCATCAACACCCTCTACAACAGGTTTCTGTTGACGTTTATTTTCCAAATAGTTTATCAATCCTGCTATATCCACATCAGCCTTAACGAGAACACGATAAAATATACCACTAGTGTCTTCAATCAATGCTAACAAAAGATCCTCAATATCTACAACTTGCCGAGACATTGATAATACTTCCTGAAAAGCCTTCTGTAGTGCTTCTTGCATTGCTGCTGTCCATTTTTCTATATTCATAATCTCACTCCTTTAGCACTCTTATATCCTTAGTGCTAACTATAGTATACCACTAATTTTAGCACTGTCAACCCTAAAGTGCTAAAATTATCATACAAACTCTCTTAATGTTTTCATAAGATTTTCTTAATCAAATCATCATAATATATTATGAACACTTTCAGACATTCTTATTATTTGTTTGTTAGAATATATCTGCATTCAAATTATGGAGGTTATATTATGAAAAAAACAATTGCAATTCTTTTTGGAGGACATTCAAGCGAATATAGCGTATCACTTGAATCAGCATACTCAGTTCTTTGTCATCTAGATCATGATAAATATAACATTTATATGATTGGCATTACAAAAGATGGGAAGTGGTATCATTTTGATGGCGATATCTTAGATATTCAAAATGACACATGGTGGCAGCATCCTCTTCACGAAGTCACAATTTCACCTGATCCAACCAAACATGCACTTATAGAAATGAAAACAGATCACTTTATACTTGTTCACATTGATGCGATTTTTCCAATTTTACATGGTAAAAATGGTGAAGATGGAACAGTTCAAGGTTTAATTGCATTATCTGGCATTCCCCTCATCGGTTGTTCTGTAGCCAGTTCAGCATTATGTATGGATAAAGAACGTGCTCATCAAATTGTCAATCATGCAGGCATTCGTGTGCCAAAATCTTTTGTCCTAACATCCATGCAAGATTATCAATTGCAAAAAAACAATTTTCTCAAACTCTCTTTGCCACTCTTTGTGAAGCCAGTAAAAGCAGGATCATCATATGGGATTACAAAAGTCACTCATCTTGATGAAATAGAAAAAGCTATTGAATTTGCTTTTACTTATGATAATGAGATTCTTATTGAAGAAAATATTGAGGGATTTGAAGTTGGATGTGCAGTCATGGGAACTGATCAACTCATTCTCGGTCGTGTTGATGAAATTGAATTATCACAAGGTTTTTTTGATTTTACTGAAAAATATACTTTAAAATCTTCACAGATTCATATGCCTGCTCGTATAGATTCTCAAATTGAAAAACGCATTCAGGAAACAGCACAAATGATCTATAAAGCTTTAGGATGTCAAGTTTTTGCAAGAGTTGATATGTTCTTAACACCAGAAAATGAGATTGTCTTTAATGAAGTGAATACAATTCCTGGCTTCACATCTCACAGTCGTTTCCCAAGCATGTTGCAAGGCATTGGATATAGTTTTGAAAATATTTTAGATAAACTTATTGAAATGGGGTTAAACCATGAAAACAATTATTCTCAATAAAGCTGATATTCATAAAGGAAATTTAATTCTTATTAATTATCAGTATCCATACCATAACAATCCTGATCTTCCTATTTTAAAAGAAGATAACATTTCATTAGAAAAAAGAACATATAACTTACTCAAAAATATTCTCCAAGACATAAATCAAACACATCAAATATCTCTTGTCAGCGGTTTTCGTACAGAGGAAGAACAAACCCTTATATATAAAGATTCACTATATAACAATGGCATCGAATTTACCAATCGCTATGTTGCCTTACCACAACATAGTGAACATCAAACCGGCCTTGCTATAGATTTAGGACTCAATTCAGATCATATTGATTTTATACGCCCAGAGTTTCCACATGTAGGTGTTTGTCAAAACTTTAGAAACATAGCATATCAATATGGCTTTATTCAACGCTATGAAGAGGACAAAGAAGCAATGACACATATTGCAAATGAACCTTGGCATTTCCGTTATGTTGGCATTCCCCACTCCATGTTTATGATGGAAAAACATTTATGTTTAGAGGAATATATTGAAGATATAAAGAACTATTCTATACACAAACCATTAAATTACTATTTTCAAAATCGATTATTTTCTATATTTTATGTACCAATATTAAACCAAACAGCAACAATCACTTTAGCAGACAATGCTGTATATCAAATTTCAGGAAATAATATTGATGGCTTTATTGTCACTGTTTGGAGGACATATGCATAAGAGAAATTATCCAATGATTGATATTATGCGTATTATTGCTTCAATCCTTGTCATTGGCATTCATACATACCCATTTTTACAAATCAGTCCATCACTTGATTTTATAACAACACATATTATTGGCAGAATTGCTGTCCCTTTCTTTTTTATGACAACTGCTTTCTTTCTGTTTGAACATGGAGAACCTACACTACAAAGATTAAAAAAGACACTTAATCAACTGGGAATAATTTATCTGATATGCATCTTTATATACATTCCTATTCAAATCTATAATAATACTCTTATTCAATCAGTTCCAAATCTGATTCAGGATATTTTTATGGATGGAACATTCTACCATTTGTGGTATCTTCCTGCAACACTTATCGGAATAAGTTTGGTTTATATAATATATAAGTACTGTTCTTTAAAACTTGGATTTATTCTTGTCATCATTTTATATATTTTGTCATCATTTTATATATTATTGGTTTAGGCGGAGATTCTTATTATGGATTCAGTATTCAAATTCCTATTCTCAAAAGCTTGTATAATTCTATTTTTCAATTTTGTGAATATACACGAAATGGTCTATTCTTTGCTCCAATATTTTTATGGCTAGGAGCTTATATTGCTCAGCACCAACGCAGAATTTCCAGATATCATTGGTATATTACACTCTGTATTAGTTTTCTTTTCATGGCTGGCGAAACTATTATTTTAAATAGTTATAATATACCCAAACATGATGCTATGAATATATTTTTACCTATGTCTATGTATTTGCTTTTTATGATTATAATATCTTATACAGGTCAGCGTTATCCAAGGTGTAAAGATTTATCTTTGATGATTTATATTATTCATCCTATGATGATTGTTGTCACAAGAATGCTAGGAAAGATTTTACATTTAGAAACTTATTTTATTGATAATCATTTAATACATTTTTGCATTGTAACACTTTTATCAATAATCTGCTCATATATTTTTATCTTCATCAAGAAAGGAATGATTCAGCATGGAAAAACTCAAGTACCAAACAGATCGAAGTTGGGTTGAGATTAATTTAGATGCTTTAGAAAACAATGTTCAAGAAATATCAAAATTACTACGTTCTCGTAAACAGATTATGGCTGTTGTTAAAGCAGATGCTTATGGTCATGGAGCAATAAAAATTTCTCAAGAGTTAGAAAAATTAGGAATTGATTGTTTTGCAGTCGCAACCATTGATGAAGCTATGATATTAAGACAAAATCATATTCATGGGGATATATTAATTCTTGGTTTTACTGCACCACATCTTGCACCACTCTTATTAAAATATCATTTAATTCAAACAGTTATTGACTATGATTATGGTCAACAATTAAATGCTATGCAGCTGCCTTTACAAATCCATATAAAAATTGATTCAGGTATGCATCGTCTAGGTGCTGATTATCATGATTTAACACATATTCGACGACTTTTTGAATTACCTTACTTACATGTTGAGGGTGTATTCTCTCATTTATGTGTTGCTGACAGTTCAAAGATGGAGGACATTCATTTTACTAAGCAACAGTTCTTAAACTTTAATCAAACAATACATCAACTCCAGGAATTTGGTTATGATGTTGGCAAAGTCCACATCCAAAGCAGTTATGGTCTTTTAAATTACCCTGACTATCATTACGATTATGCTCGTATGGGAATTGCTTTGTACGGAGTGCAATCTAGTACTGATGACTATATGAAAAACCATCTGAATTTACAACCAGTTTTATCAATCCAATCACATATTGCTTGTCTGCATCATTACCCCGCCGGCTCTTCACTTGGTTATGGGAGAACATATACACTTGAAAAAGACAGTCTGATTGCAGTTGTTCCTCTAGGATATGCAGATGGACTTCCTCGTCAGCTTTCACAAAATCAAGATGTCTTGGTTCGCGGTAAAAAAATACCAATTGTGGGAAGAATATGTATGGATCAATTAATGATTGATGTGACTTCTTTAAAAGATGTACAACTCAATGATATTGTCACTTTTATTGGTCATAATCATCAACAAACAATTGGTATAGAAGAATTGGCTAAAAATGCACATACAATATCTAATGAGATTTTAAGTCGTATTGGTCAACGTCTTCCAAAAGTTTATATAAAGAAAGGAAATATCATTAATGAAAACACCCAAACGTTCTTACTATAATCAAAAACGCTCTTTTTCTAAACGTATTTTAATTATTCCTATTGTTGTTATATGCTTGACAGTTCTTATGTTCTTCCAATGGACAAGAATCCAACTGGCTTTCAAAGGATATAGTTTAACAGAACAAAATATGATTCTAAAACTTGATGACGAAGAAATCAAAAGTTTTTTAAACAATGATAAAATCAATAGTTTAGAATCTTGGAATGAATTAGAAAATGAAAATCATTATCAAGAATATGCTTATTATCAAAAATTACATAGCCAATTATCAAAGAAAGATGTTATTGCATATATTGATACATTCTATCAGAAATACTATGACAAACTTAAAGAATTAAATTATTCAGATGATGTGTTATGTCAGATGATGAAAAAAGCACAATTAAGTGATTTTGAATATATCACAAAACAGAATTTAAACTATCAGCAAACAAAATCATATCTTGATATAACAGGTGTAATTTATACTGATTTGAAAGCGTATATAGATTCACAAAAACAACCTCTTGAAGCTGTTTTATCTATCTCTTATCCATTTATCAATTCTCAAAACAAGGTGAATAGAACGTATCAAATTATTAATCCTGATTCACTTGCCACTATCATTAAAAAAGGGTTTCAAATTGCATCTGATTATATACCTAACGATCTCGTCACACCAAATATTATTTTCAGTCAGGATTGTACAAATAGACAATTAAGAAAAGAGGCATCTGAAGCTCTCGAACTTATGGCACAAGATGCTTCTAAAGAAAATTTACATCTTGCCATCAAAAGTGCATATCGTTCTTATCAAGAACAAAAAGATATTTATGATGAATATCATCAAAAATATGATCAAGTCACTGCTGATAGCCTTGTTGCCATCCCTGGGTCAAGTGAGCACCAATTAGGTCTTGGTGTCGATTTAACAAGCCAAAGTGTTATTGATGGGGAATGGCGTTTCTTTGGTGATACTCCAGAATACAAATGGGTTGTTGCCAATGCACATCGATATGGCTATATCTTACGTTATCCTAGTCACAATTCCAAGATGACAGGAACAACCAATGAACCATGGCATTTTCGTTATGTAGGTAAAGAGATTGCTAAAATCATTCATGATAATAATTGGACATTAGAAGAATATGTTTTACATTATGGTTTAGGTTCAGATTGTCTCATAACAAAATAAATATTACAAACAAACACAACCTATGCATAATAAGTTGTGTTTTATTTTGAAAATGATATTTTCCCTGTCGAAATATATTTTATATGATGACTTTTAAGATTCTTCTTTTATAGTGAAACATCAATACTCTCCACTTTCAACATTCACAAAGATGTCAGTTTAACTTTTTTATTTTTAGCATTTTAAATCAACTAACTATATTTATACATTAACAATTCATAGCTAAAAAAGAAACGTAACAAGACGTTTCTCATGATTTATTATATTTTTTAATCAACCCAACACCTATAGGATATGGTCCAGTATGGACTCCAATAGTTGCTCCAATATGCTGAATGAATATAGGTTCATTAAAACCAGATAACTTTTCTTTCAAAGAAGACTCTAAAAGTTTTTGAAACACTTCACCTTCTTTTTTATCGTAACCATAACCCACACAAAATGCATAATCATATGGGTTTAAATGATTCTCTCGAAAATAATCAATGACATTTTCAATGACTTTACGTTTTGACTTTTCCCTACCTCTTGTCACACCAGATGCAAAGATTTCCCCATCACGTAAAACAATCAATGGTTTAATCCCTAATGTCTTAGCAGCAACACCAGCAACTTTGCCAATACGTCCTCCATGAATCAAATATTCAAAATTGCCAACTGTAAAAAAGATTCTTCCTGTTTCTTTAATCATCTCAATTTTTTCAATCACTTCAGCATATTCATAGCCATTTAAACGCATTTTTCCTGCTTCTAAGACTAACAATCCTTGAAGCACAGTATTGACTGTCGAATCAATAATTGTTATACGTTGTAAAGGATAATGTGCTTCTAACATTTGTTTAGCTGTCAAAGCACTATTATATGAACCTGAAAACTTTGTTGTAATACAGATACATAAAATATCCTCTTTATTTTCTAGAATAGATTCAAAAACTCTCATATAATCTTGAACAGATGGCATAGATGTTTTAGGAAAAACATCTATGTGATCAACCATAAATTGATAAAATTCTTCAACAGAAATATCTTCTTTTTCTTTTTGATGAGTTAACCCATCTTTAGTAATATAAAATGGCACAACATGCAATTGATATTGTTCAACTAAAGCTTGTTCTAAATCACATGATCCATCCGTTACAATTTGAAACATTATTTCTTCCTTCTTTCTTTATTGCGATTGAATAAATAAAACAGATTCTGTATTTTCAACAATTGCATAATCATTATTCATTTGATTCGATACACATAAAGGATCATGTCTAATTAAATGATAGTGATTAAGAAGATAATGACATTCCTTAAGTGTAATAAAACTTTCTTTAAAGGCAAACAATGAAAAGTAATGATAACCATCTTTTGGTATTGTATGTATTCCTGGTCTTAAAACAAAGATTTTATTTTGTTGATCATATATTGTAATTGCATAATTTTGATATTGTTCTAATAGACACAAAACTGCAAGAAAATGATCCATACGCCTTTGCGTTACACCATACAAATCAATCTCATCATAGCCCTTCGCAATCGCATATTTAATAGCCAAAGCAGTATCAGTATCATCTTTAATACTTGATACTTGATCAACATCAAGTCCATTTAACAATGTTATATCTTCAATAGAATCCATATCCCCTAAAGCAATAATAGGTGTAATATTTTGCTTCAACAAATGTGAGACACCTCGATCCACACCAATATAATCAAGTGTCAAATCCCTTACATTTCCAACATCTACACCACAATAAATTCCTATTTTCATTTTAAAGAATCAATAGCCTTTTGACAATTATCTGCTTGGAAAACATAACTTCCTGCAACCAGCACATCAACACCAGCTTCTTTACACAAAAGACCTGTCTCAGCATTGATTCCCCCATCAACTTCAATAATAAAGTGTCTTCCATTTTTTAGAGAATGTAATTTTCTAATTTTATCAATTGCTTGATGTTGGAAAGACTGTCCTCCAAATCCAGGTTCAACACTCATAACCAAAACCAAATCTACATCATCTAAATACTTTTCAATTTCATCAACCTGTGTTGTTGGTTTAATGCTTAAACCAACATGAATTCCTTGATTTTGAATATGTTGAATTAACTCTCTTGTTGATGTTTCGTTTGCCATTGCTTCAACATGAAATGTTATTAATGAAGCTCCAGCTTTAATAAATTCATCAACATACTTCATAGGATGACTAATCATCAAATGGACATCTAAATACATATCAGTTACTTTTGATATATCTTTTAAAATACTATAACCAAATGAAATATTAGGAACAAAATGTCCATCCATAACATCATAGTGAATCCAATCAGCACCACATGCTTTTATCATATCCAAATCTTTCTTTAATTCAGCAAAATTTGCTGATAATACTGAAGGTGCAACCTTAACCATATTTCTTCTCCTTTAATGCTTTTGTTTCTTTTAAGAACGATAAATAATCTTCATACCTTTCCTGGGATATCCTTTCATCAGTGACCGCCTCTTTAACTGCACAATAAGGTTCACTATCATGAAGACATCCTCTAAACTTACAGAGTTGTGATAACTCTTCAAAATCATGATAACTATGAGCAAGTTCAATTGGTTCCATTGTTAATTCTAATGAAGAAAAACCAGGAGTATCGGCAACATACCCATCATACATCTTTAACAGTTCAACATGACGTGTTGTATGCTTTCCTCTTCCCAAAGCTTTAGAAATCTCATTTGTTTCAATATTCAAATGAATATCTAATGCATTAAGAAGGCTTGATTTGCCAACTCCGCTTTGACCAGTGATAACAGTGACTTTTTTCTTGAATAAGTGTTTAATCTCCTCTATCCCTTGGTTTTCTTGTGCACTTACATAATAAACACGATATCCAGCTGCTTCATATGGAAACATGAGTTGATGAACATCTTTTTGTACAGCTAAATCCATTTTAGATATACAAATTAGTGGCTCAATATGAAGATGCTCAATAAGTATTAAAAATCGATTTAATAAAAGCGTGTTTAAATCAGGCTCTTTAGCAGAAAAAACCAAAAGTGCCTGATCAACATTACAAATAGGAGGTCTCACTAATGCGTTTTTTCGTGGCAAAAGTTTAAGAATATACCCTTCCACTTCATTTTCTATAGAGAATTCACAAAAATCTCCTACCAATGGCGTTTGATCATTTTTTCTAAATTTTCCTCTTGCCCGACACTGATATATTTTTTCCTCACTCTCTACATAGTAAAATCCAGATAACGCTTTAATAATTCTTCCGCTTTGCATTTACACACCTCTTTCTTTAATTTGTTGGATTTGTTGTAGTTCCACTATCATTTCCTGAATTGTTTGGTTCATCAGTCCCAGGAGTTGTTGGATTATCAGCAGGTAAATCAGGTTTATGATCATAATATTCTAATATAATCTCCTGATTTTTCTTATATACCACTGTAAAAGCTTTAATTGATTGACTTTGAACCACATTGATTTTCATTGTTTGAATTTCAGCAGCTGTTGTTGGTGGTGTCAGGACTTTCAAAGTGACTTTAAATCCTGCTTTTTCAAGAATATCTTTTGCTGTTGTAATATCTTGACCATAAACATTTGGCACAGTTGATTCATAACCTTTAGAAACAGTTAAAGTAATAGTCGTTGATTTTGCTTCATCAGGTTTCAATTTTTCTCCAGAATCAAGAGACTGACTGATGATTTTCCCCTTATCAACTGTATCACTTATTTCCTCTTCTTTTTTAACATTCAAGCCAAGTTCTTCCAAATTCTTAGCAACCGTTTCAAAATCTTTACCAGTGTAATCCTCAATCACAACATATGTTCCTGAAGATACCGTTAAAACAATTGTATCTCCTTTTTTTACTGCCGTTAGTGGTGCTGGATCAGTTGTAATAACTCGTCCCTCTTCCACATCATCACTTACTTCCTGTTTCACAACATCATCAACCTTAAAACCTTCATCTGTCAAAATTGTAATAGCCTCTTCTTTAGTCATATTTCTGACATCTCTAAGTTTAATCGTATCTGCTGGTTTTAAGAAAATAAAATAAATAAGCAAGAAAATGAGTAAAGCACCTGCGACACAGCCACCTATAATTGCTATTTTCTTTTTATCTATTGTTTTTTTAACCTCTTCGACTTCCTCTTCAATAGGTGTTGGACGCATTTGCGTTTGCGTAAAGAAGTCTTTTTCCTCAGCCACAATTGTTGCTGATTCTTCTCCATCGTGATAATCAAAAACAAGCTTTTCTTCATTATCACGTGTTAAACATGTCATTAAGTCTTCCAACATATCATTAGCATATTGATAACGATCTTGAATATTCTTCGCTGTTGCTTTTATAATGATATTTTCAACTGATTGAGGAATAGAAGGATTAAAAGTTCTCACTGAAGGAATATCATCACGCATATGCTTTAAAGCAATATTAACAGGTGATTCACCATTAAAAGGTACCTCTCCCCTTAATAATTCATAAAAAACAATTCCCAATGCATAAATATCACTTTGAGATGTCGCTTTTTCACCACGTGCTATTTCAGGCGCTAAATAATGTAATGACCCCATAATTGTATCTGTTTGAGTGACTTGTGATAAAGATTGGATAGAAGCAATACCAAAATCTCCTATCTTAACAACACCACTATCTGTAACCATAATATTTTGTGGTTTTAAATCTCTATGAACTATCCCCATAGAATGAGCTTTAGCAGTTGCACTCACAACCTGTCGCATAATGTCAACAGCTTCTACAAAATGAAGAGCTCCACGTTTACGAATCAACTCTTTTAAAGTTTGTCCTGGGACATATTCCATAACAATATAATAATCGTCTTCTTCATCACCTACATCATAAATTTCAACGATATTTTTATGTGATAAAGCAGCTGCTGCACTTGCTTCACGATGAAAACGTGTGACATAAACAGGATCTCCTGTTAAAGATGAACGCATAATTTTAACTGCAACAGTTCTTTTTAAAATCTTATCATCAGCCAAATAGACATCAGCCATTCCACCTTGACCAATCAAGTCCTTTAAGACATAACGCCCAGCAATTGTTTTATTAACATGACTCATTGTTGACAACTCCTTTTTTTGATATTAATGCAAAACCAATGTTATCTTTACCACCATAAGTATTTGCACTTTCCATTAATTCTTTCCCCATTTTTTCAAGACTTAATTCTTTTTGTAAAATATCTATTAATTGTGAATCGAACAAAGAATTATACAATCCATCCGAACATACTAAAATAATACCATTATCAATTTCTTGAAACATAAAAGAAATCTTTAAAATATCACTAACCCCAACAGCCTGTAACAAAACATTTTTCTGTGGATGATATAAAGCTTCATCCTTAGAAATTGTTCCTGAATCTACAAGCACATTGACCAATGTATCATCCTTCGTTAATTGTTTTAACTCATGATTTTCATAAAAATAAGCACGTGAGTCTCCAACATGAGAAATATAGATATAATCATCTTTTAATAGTGCTAAAACAACTGTAGTCCCCATACCTTCTAAATCATCAGAAATATGACTTTTTGACTTCACCAATTCATGAGCATGATTAATCATCTCCATCATCCATATGCGAATATCTTCCTCATTATGAAAATCCCCATGATTTTGATAATGTTCAATGATATCATCACATGTCAATTGAGATGCCACTTCACCCGCATTATGTCCTCCCATACCATCGCAGAGAACAATCAAACATTCATTGTCATTTTTTTGGAAATAACGCACATAATCTTGATTAACTGTCCTCACATTTCCAATATCACTCATTGCAATGACTTCCATCTACTTCTCACCTACTTTCTTTGCTCGTAATTGTCCACACGCTCCATCAATATCACGCCCATGCTCTTTTCTTTGCGTTACATTGATATGAAACCTCAAAAGTTCTGCCTTAAAAGCTTCAACATCTTTTTGTAGTGACTGTTGATAACCATGTTCATCAACAGCATTATAAGGAATCAAATTGACATATGCATTCAATCCTTTTACATAATGCGCCAATTGTCTAGCATGTGTAATATCATCATTAACGCCTTTTAAAAGAATATATTCTAATGTCACACGACGATTTGTCTTTTGAATATAGTATGCCAATGTTTCTCTTAACTTATCCATTGGATACTTTTTATTAATTGGCATTAACTGATTTCTAATTTCATCATTGGGAGCATGTAGAGAAATTGCCAAATTACTTTGAATCCCTTCGTGAGCATACATTTCAATCTTATCACATAAACCACATGTTGAAATCGTTATATGTCTAGCGCCAATTGCCAAACCTTTGGGATGGTTAATAATATGTATGAAATTCATCATATTGTCATAATTATCAAAAGGTTCACCTGTTCCCATCACAACCACATGAGATACACGTTCTCCTGTATCATGCATAACAGTTAAAACTTGATTGACCATCTCTCCTGCTGTCAAGTTTCTTTGCTTCTTTAATAATCCACTCGCGCAAAACTCACAAGCCATATTACAGCCAAGCTGACTTGTTATACACAAACTTCTCCCATAATCATGAACCATCAAAACAGCTTCTATCAAACCACCATCTTCTAATTCAAAAAGATATTTTATTGTTCCGTCCTTAGATACCTGTTTAACATTAATTTGAAGAGGTCCTATTGAATATAGTGCTGAAAGCTTTTGTCTGAGACCCTGTGATATATTATTCATTTCATGAAATGAATTCACATTTTTAAGATACAGCCATTCAAAAACTTGCGTTGCTCTAAACTTCTTTTCTCCTAATTCTAAAAATTCATCAATCAGTTGTTCTTGGGTATAATCATAAATTGATTTCATTATTTCATTCCTTTTCTAATAAACACATATAGAAACCATCACTATGGTATTGATATGGTAAAATTGTTGTTTCTTCAATCTTTTTCATATCAGAATGATTTTTTATAAAGGTTTCTATTTGCTTTCCGTTTTCTTTTTTATTAATTGTACAAGTACTATACACAATTCTACCACCATTTTTCAATAAAAAATATGCATTTTCTAATAATTTTTGTTGGATTTGAATAATTTCATCCATAGAATCAGAATCATGGTACTTTATTTCAGGTTTTCTTGCCAATACCCCCAAACCACTACATGGCGCATCTAATAAAATTCTATCAAATGTATCCGCTGGATATAATTCGATAAGATGTGTAGAATCATATGCTTGAACATGAACAATATCAACTCCCAAACGCTGCATTTGTTCTTTAACCAAAGGAATTTTATGTTCATATAAATCATAAGCATCAATTCTTCCCTGATTTTTCATCAAAGCAGCAAGATGTGATGTTTTCCCTCCAGGGGCACAACACATATCTAAAATATATTCATGAGGTTGAGGATTTAAAAGTCTTGCAACCATTTGACTAGATTCATCCTGAATGGTAACAAGTCCTTCCTGGTAATATTTTGTATTCGCAATATTTCCACGTTGATAATAAAGACAATCTGGACTCAATTGACCTTCACTCCACATGTCATCTTTTAATAATGATTCCTTTTTTGTTTTTAAAGTATTCACTCTGGCACTTTTATAAGGAACTTCATTATCAGCATAACAAATTTTCCTTGTTTCCTCTTCACCATATTGCTTAGAAAGCATTTTTACCAGCCATAAAGGATGACTTGTTTCAATTGATAAGCGTTCTTTTTCATCATCAAGTTCATCTAGGGAACGATGCTGATGAAAAGCATGGTTTAAAACTGCATTGATAAACTGGGCAGTTTTTGTTCCTTTTTTCTTTTTCGCCAAACGAACTGCTTCATTGACAATTGCATAATCAGGAATACTATCCATAAATTCATGCTGATATAAACTCATTAATAAAAGCATTTTTTCATAAGCTTTCACTCTTGTTTTTAAATGTGGTTCTAATAAATATTCAAGATAAAGCATATTTTGAACTGTTCCATACACAACTCTTGTTATAAAATCTTTTTGTTCTCTAGAAATCTGTTGATTTTGAAAACAGGCATGAAGAGATAAGTTCAAATAACTCTTCTCTTGTTTATATTTTAATAAAATGTCTAATGCAAATTGTCTATCCATAAATCTATATTTGTGAGTATGGATTAAAATCACATACTACAGTTACCTTTCCTTTTTGTTTTTTATTATAGAATTCATTAATAGTTTCTAAAGCCTGATAAACTTCTTGACTATGAATAAATTTTATGAGAATTCTCTCACGATATATATCCTGCATTTTAAAGATGCCACTTTTTGCTGGACCTAATAATACAGCTTGCTGAATATGTTTATCTAAATAGCCTTTGATTTCTATTGCTGCTTGATGAACCAGCCCTTCTTGTCGTGATTGAATAATTAAACTGACCATATGACAATATGGTGGATACTTAGCCTTTTGACGATAAAGCATTTCCTGTTTATAAAATGATTGATAATCATGATGAGCAGCGGATGTGATTGCATAATGTTCAGGATTATAAGTTTGTATTAAAACAGTTCCTTGTTTTTGACCGCGTCCGCTTCTTCCAGCCACCTGACACAATAACTGGAAGGTTCTTTCACTTGCCCGAAAGTCGGGAATATTCAAGCTTAAATCAGCATTCAATACACCAACAAATGTCACATCTTCAAAATCCAAACCTTTCGCAATCATTTGTGTTCCTAAAAGAATATTTCCCTCTTTATTCTTGAATTTTTCTAACAATTTCAAATGACCATTTTTTTGACGTGTTGTATCCACATCATAGCGAATAACACGAGCCCCATGAAACATTCTTTCAATTTCCTCTTCAATTTTCTGTGTTCCAAATCCAACCGTTTTTAGGTGCTTCGAACCACAATGAGGACAAACTTGAGGGTAAGGAATCTGATACTCACAATAATGACATTTTAAACGATGTTCATCCTTGTGATAAGTCAAAGATACATCACAATGGGGACATTTTATCACTTCTCCACAGTCTCGACATTGAACATAACTGGCATAGCCACGTTTATTCAAAAGCAAAATAACTTGTTCCTGCCGATCAAGAGTCATTTGAATGCGTTCTTTCATCGTTCTTGAGAACAATGAATAATTTCGATGATGCATTTCTTCTAACATATCAACAATCTCAACCTTTGGCAAAGGCTTCTGATTAATTCTTTTATCTAATGTATACAAATCATAAATGCCCTTCATTGCACGTGAATAACTCTCTAAAGAAGGTGTTGCGCTCCCCAATACAACAGAAGCATGATGTGATGAAGCACGCATTTTGGCAATTTGAGAAGTCAAATAGCGCGGTTTTGACTCTTGCTTATAACTCGCATCATGTTCTTCATCAAGAATAATCAAACCAATATTTTCAAGCGGTGCAAAAACAGCTGATCGTGCTCCTACAACAATTTTGACTTCCTGACGCTTAATGCGACGATACTCATCATATTTTTCACCTTGTGATAAGCGTGAATGCAAAATAGCAACAGCCTCTTTAAAACGTCGTTTAAACACTTCTACCATCATTGGTGTCAATGAAATTTCAGGCACCAGCATCATAACTGTCTTCCCTTGCTCTAATATATATCCAGCCAATGCCAAATAAATTTCTGTTTTTCCAGATCCAGTCACACCATGAATCAAAGAAACTCTCCCTGTTTTTTGCATAATCCCATCAACGATTGCCTGTTGATCAGATGTTAGTTCAACACGTTTGTTTTCCATTATATCTTTTGAAAATGGATTACGATAATCTTCCACTTGAACATATTGAACAAAACCTTGTTCAACTAATCTATCAACAACTCCTTTAGTATAAGGAATATCTTTGGCTTGTGATTGAGGATTTTCTTTTAAATACTCCAAACATTCTTTTTGTTTAATAGTTTGAGGTGTTCCATCATTTAACACTTCAATAATTGTTTTTAATTTTACTCCTACCGCATGTGTTGTACTTGGTTTTAATTGTGTTGGCAACATAGCTTGTAAACAGGCAATACGAGGAGATAGTGTCATTTGAGATAATGTATTCGCCAAATCTTGTAATTCCTGATTTAATAATGGTTCTTCATCAATCACTTCCAATATATAATGATATGTAAAACCAGCTTCTTGTTCTAATTCTTCCTTCGTTAAAGATGTTTTTTCAACATTCTCTACATATCCAATAATCTTACGATGATGAAAAGGAATCAAAACACGTACACCTTTATTTAAACAACTTTCACTTAAATAATCAAAAGTTGTATCTAAAGAATGAACAGGATGTTCAGTCAATACTTTGACAATATACATTTTCTCACCACCTTATTGTTGTTATTCTATCATAAAATCGCTTTCTTGAATAGAAAGAAATATGAAACCACTTCCCTTAGACATACCAAAATATAATAAAATTGATAAATCTTTCATATAAAACATATTTGCTTTTAATTATAAAATCAATAATGAAAATCATACTAAACATATGAGTTAACTCTTTGATTACATAATCATTTATAAGACCACTATGCTATCAAAAAAAGATAGGAGTTTTTATAACTCCTATCCCTTTTATATTAAGAAGAAATATTTATCTTCTATGTGAATAATTTATATTTTTCAATCTTAATTAATTATTCATATTCTTGTGAATAACTCATTTACTTATCATTCATATTTCATTCCATTATAAACAATTTCCTATTATCTACTCTTCACATTCTGACTTATCTATTTTACATATCTTAGGAATTTTTATAATTTCATTTCCATATCAATCATAATCTCACGAAGGATGTTTACATCTTTTCCATAAAGTGATTTCATTATACTTATTTACTAATGAATTTCTTATATATCTATATGAATTCATTCCAAATAAAATATATCATTCATTTATAAACTATTTTGTTCACTTATAATGATCTTTCTTTACTATATCATGAACTTTTTTCTTTATATCTAAGGCCTTTTCTTTAGGCCTAACGTATGTTAGGGGGTAAAACGTCTCTTATTAATCTATAATCTTTTGGTAGATTTAGATTAACCATGAATACAGGTCCCAAATATAAAGTTTTTATTCTTCTACTCTCCAGCATCTCTGTGACCTCCTTTCATGTTCTTTCCTTTTCTTCATTTATATCTTAACATATTTCCATCAAAATTGAAAGCCCTTTCACTTTCATATTTTGAAAATAAAAGATGGCTATTATAAGTTTAAAAATTTTTCCCAAATATGCAATTCCCTATTGGCAGATTCATGTGAATCAGAGGCATGAATAATATTATTAACAAGCCTATGTTCCTGATCAGCTTTCACATAACTATCCTGACTAAAATGCCCTCTAATCGAGTCTGGATCAGCCTGTACAGGATTCGTCTTTCCTACCAGTCGACGAGAATATGTAATAATATCCTCATCACCTTCATATGAAATTTTCATAGGCATAATATATTTAGGTCCATTGTAATAAAATGTATAAAAGAGTTTACCAGTAAAATCAATCTCTGCACCCTTTTCATCTATCACTTGTTGATAATGATCCAATAATATTTTCATAACTTCCATATCAACTTCTAATAAACATGATGACTCAACATGCAATCCATATTTTTCTAATTCCTGAATAACTT
Source organism: Coprobacillus cateniformis (assembly GCF_009767585.1). Classification (NCBI taxonomy): domain Bacteria; kingdom Bacillati; phylum Bacillota; class Erysipelotrichia; order Erysipelotrichales; family Coprobacillaceae; genus Coprobacillus; species Coprobacillus cateniformis. The sequence goes on along the minus strand of NZ_WSNW01000001.1, from coordinate 3,234,385 downwards.
TTTCTTTTTTACCATCAACAAAAGCATCTGGCTTTAACATCATATATGTATATTGTTTCATATAAAATCCTCCTACTCTTTATAATATAACATACTTTTCAGTATATGAGAAATTATTCATACATATACAAAAAATCATATATTTGAAAATAGTTTTCCCAAATATATGATTCTTTATCATTAATGTATAACTCTTTTAATCTCATAGATTCCCTGAATCTTATTTAAATTATCAATTGTGAGTTGTAAAACTTCAGCATTTTCAACTGATAATCTCAACTGTATATTGGCATCCATATCATGAATACCAGCATTAATATTAAGAATATTCACTTTTACCTGCCCTAAGACTGTAATAATATCATTTAATAAATTAGGACGATCTAATCCTACTAATTCAATATCAACTTCAAAACGTTTTTCTGTAATATTTGTATAATCCCAATAAACATCAATCAATCGGCCTTTTTCTGCTCCATTCAAATTGGGACAATCAGCTCTATGAACCTTAATCCCCTGTCCTTTAGAAACATATCCAATAATTGGATCACCTGGAATTGGATTACAGCATTTAGATAATTGTACTTTTAATCCATCAACACCATTAACACTAATTCCTAAACTGCTACTATTTGAACGTTTCTGATTTTTAATAGCATTATTATTTTTTTTCAGCATTTTTGATAGATTATCAAAGAAACCTGTATGATTTGGGATAACTTTATCAAGTAATGTTGAAGCTGTTGCTTGTTTTTTTCCAATCACAAGCATTAAATCTTCAAAGTTATTTGCACCAAACGAACCATAATAAGCCTTGTAAGTATCCGGATCCATATACTTCTTTTCATCTAATTCACGTTTTTTAATTTCTTCTCTTAATAGTTTCTTACCCTCTTCAATTGTTTCTTTATGCGTTTCACTATCTTGTTTAGAAATATATTGACGTATTTTATTTCTGGCACCTGCAGTTTGAACAAATTTCAGCCAGTCTTCACTAGGACCAGAGTTTTTATTTGTCTTAATTTCACAAATATCTCCAGTCTTCAATTTAGTATTAATTGGGACCATAACATTATTAACAATGGCTCCAACTGCATGATGACCAACTTCTGTGTGAATACGATAAGCAAAATCAATAGGTGTAGCCCCATTTGGAAGTTCAACAATCTTTCCTTGTGGTGTCATCACATAAACATTGGCTTCAAAGATATCACGTCTTAAAGAATCATAGAATTCTTTTGCATCACCATCTTTAATTTCATCACTTAATGTAATAAAATCACCAAGCCATTGCAACTTCTCCCCAATTTCTTTTTGTTCTTGTTTAGAAGAGTAACCTTTATTTTCTTTATAACGCCAATGTGATGCCACTCCACGTTCTGCCAGTTCATCCATTTCTTCAGTTCGAATTTGAATTTCAAAAATATGTCCACCTTCACCAATAATAGCTGTATGAAGTGACTGATACATATTTGGTTTAGGCATTGCAATATAGTCTTTAAAACGCCCTGGCAATGGACGATAATGATCATGTACAATACCTAAGACTTCATAACATTTCATTTTATCTTTTAAAATAATGCGTAAAGCATTTAAATCATATAATTCATCAAATCGTTTATGCTTGATAACCATTTTCTTATAAATACTATAAATATGTTTAGCACGACCTTTCATGCGATAATCAATATGATTTTCATCTAATAATTGTTTGACAGATTGCATCATTTTATCAACTGATTCTCTCCGTTCGCTACGCTTTTCTTCAAGTAAATCAGAAATTTCTTTATATGCTTTTGGATCTAAATAATACAAACATAAATCTTCTAACTCAATACGAATATCGTTAATTCCTAAACGATGAGCTATTGGTGCATAGACTTCCAGCGTTTCTCTTGAAATACGCTGCTGTTTATCAGGACGCATATATTCTAGAGTACGCATATTATGCAGACGATCTGCCAATTTAATCAAGATAACACGAATATCTTTTGCCATTGCAATATAGATTTTACGATGATTCTCTGCATAAACATCTGCTTCATCTTTGAATGGCATTTTATTAATCTTTGTAACACCCTCAACAAGTGTTGTAATTTCTTCACCAAAACGCTCTACCATCTCTTCATGAGACACATCACAATCTTCCATAACATCATGTAACAAACCAGCAGCAATCGTAATTGGTCCTGTTTCTAAAGTCGAAAGAATGTATGCAACCCAGATCAAATGAATTGTATATGGTTCCCCACTTTTTCGTTTTTGTCCCTCATGTTTAACCATAATGAAATCATAAGCCTTTTTAATAAGATCAATACTTTCCGGTTTTGTAATATAAGTTGAACAAACATCTAAAACATCCTGAAATATGACTTGATCATGTGCTCCTTTATATTCCATCATTCTTCCTCCTTTCATTTATGAAAAAAGAGACAATGTCTCTTTTTAATACTTTAAGACAGAATAAATATCATATCCTTTTAAAAGGTCTCTTCCTTTTAATGCTTCTAATTCAATCAAGAAAGCAATTCCTACGACATTTCCACCCATTTGTTCAATTAAAGACACAGCAGCTTCAACAGTCCCTCCTGTTGCTAATAAATCATCAACAATCAAAACATTTTGCCCTGGCTTAATACTATCACTGTGCATTTGAATTTCATTATGACCATATTCTAATTCATAAGTCTTAGACAAAATTTCTCTTGGTAATTTCCCAGGTTTTCTTACTGGAACAAATCCACATCCCAATTCTAAAGCAACAGGACATCCAAATAAAAACCCACGTGCTTCTGGTCCAGCAATAACATCTACGTTTTTATCCTTACCAAATTCAGCTAACAAACGAACAGACTCTTGATAAGCATCTTTATCAGCAAGTAAAGGTGTGACATCTCTAAACAGAACACCTGGTTCAGGAAAATCAGGTATATCTGCTATATATTTCTTTAAATCCATAGCTAAAAAGCCCTCCTTGTTTCTTTATTATACCAAAATTCATCATAATAATAAAGAATCTATACAATATCTTTTATAATAAAATTTATACTCTTTTGATTTCTAAATTCATTTACACTTAAAGTGCCAACAATACTTATATATTTTTTATCCTTTAATTCATCAAATAACTGTCCTTGTTGAAAATACAATGCAGTCATCTTTGTACGAGGAAAATCAATATCCATTTTTAAATGTTTTCCTCCACTTAACTGATAAAATTTCATGACAGGAACATCTTTCAAAAGATATAAAGGCTCTTCATTTCCCATCCCAAAAGGTTCCAACATAGCCAAAGATTCTATATTTTCAATACTTAAATCATTTTCATCAATCAATAAAGCATTGGTCGTTGCATGAAGTTCAACATCCTTTAAATTCTCTTCTATACAATGATAAAAAGATTCAAAATGGTCTTCATCAATACTAAATCCACCAGCTAAAGAATGCCCTCCAAAAGCCACAAATTGCTCACTATGAGCAGTGAAAAATTCATGCAAAGAAAATCCATCAACACTTCTCGCACTGCCTTTATATATACCAAGTTGTTTATCATAATGCATAACAAAACTTGGTCTTTCATATTGACGAGTATATTTACCAGCAATTAATCCAACCAGCCCCTCATGAACATCTTCGCTAGCCCAATATAAAAATTCATCATTCATTTTTTCACTTGCCAAAGTATATTGTTCATTTGTTAAAGCCTGTCTTTTTGAATTAATTTGTGTCGCCATTTGAGCAACTTTCATCATTAAATCTCTTGGTGCATCCTTTAAGAAATATTTAACCAGAATATTCGGATTGCATAATTCTGGCAATCTTCCAAATGAATTGATTTTAGGAGCAATTGTAAAACCTATTGTTGTTGTCGTATAGCTTTGCTGATCTCCTAATAATAATTCTAAAGATGGATATTTTTCACTCTTCATAAAAGTCAATGCTTTTTTAACAAGAGAACGGTTCTCATCTAATAAAGGCATCATATCAGAAATCGTTGTAATAGCTGCCAAACAATATAAATATTTATCTTGTTTCTCTAATAATGCACTCGCCAATTTATAAGCAACAAACCCACCTGATATTTCTTTAAAAGGATATTCTGGTGAAAGTTTGGTATGAATAAAAGACATAGCGTCAGGCAAATCATTATCAAATTGATGATGATCTGTAATAATGACATCAACACCTAACTCATTTGCACACTCTACAGCATCAAAAGCTTTCACACCATTATCAACTGTAATGATTAAAGAATATCCTCTTTGAGCCATTTGCTTCACTCTAGCAGCATTTAATCCATAGCCATCATCAAAACGATTAGGAATATGATAACCTACCTGTACTCCTAATTCTGCAAACGCCTGGACAAGAATCGTTGTTGCTAAGATTCCATCACAATCATAATCACCATAAATGCATATTTTTTCTTCATTCTCAATAGCCTCATGAATTCTTTCTAATGTCATATCAGCTTCTTCAAACAAAGAAAAATCATGATAGATGAGTCTAGGACTTAATAGTGTTTGTAAAGTCTCTTGATCATATTCATGAATATCAATAACTTTGGCCAATAAGGAATTGACTTGATATTGATTTTGAATATCTTGATATTTTTTTGGTTCTATAATTTTATATTCCATAATATATTCTCCTTAAAAAGAAAAATAACTGACTAACAGTTATTTCGCAATCAATTCACTAAAATCATTTAAATTCAAAGACGACGCTTCTTTAATCACTTTCACTTTTAAATAATCAAAGACCTCCGAAAAACGAAGAGACATAATATCATCAATCACATCACACATAGCCAATGTTTCTTCATTTTTCCATTTGATTTTATAAAGGTATTCTTTAATATCACTAGCATCGATATCATGAACCCCCTCTGTCTTGAACTCATTAGCCTTGATTCGAATTAAAAAAAGAATATCTAATGGCAAGTTATTCTTGAGATTGATTTCCATTTACTGCACTTCCTAACATATTTCTCAATTTTTCAACATATTTATTATAAAGGAAAATCACCAATAAAGGAAGTGTTTTATGAAAAGAAAATTGATTAATTCATTTATTATCTTAAGTGGCAGTACCCTCATAACCAAGGTCTTCTCAGTGTTTAACAGAATGCTTTTATCGAGACTTTTAAGTGAACAAGGTATGGCATTATACATTTTGGTTATTCCGACACTTTCTTTGTGTATAACCTTAGCCCAGTTTTCCATTCCGTCTGCTGTCTTTCGATTAATTTCACATCCAAAATACAACAATAAGAAAGTCATAATCTCAGCAATTCTGATATGTTTTGCCTCTTGTCTTTTGATAATGTTATCTATTTTATGTTTTTCACAAATTATAGCCCATGATTTTTTAAAACAAGATCAAGCCTATTATCCACTTTTAACTATGCTGCCTTTTATTCCTTTGGTTGCTATTAGTGGAATTATTAAGAATTATTATTTAGGAAAAGAAGATGTTTGGACTTTATCAGTTGCTCAATTACTTGAAGAAGTTGCTCGAATTATTTTCACTTATTTTATGATTAAATCATTTGTAAACCTTGATATGACTTATCTTGTTTCTATTGCAATACTCGCTATGAGCGTTGGTGAACTTGCATCTATCATTTATTTATATTTCAAAATGCATCGCAAAGTTAATGTAACCTACCACCCCATTGAATACTTTAAAGATCATTTCATTCTCAAAGACATGATGAATATCGCCCTACCTTTAACAGGCTCACGCATTTTGCATACATGCTATAACTTTATTGAGCCAATTGTTCTGGTGGCAATTTTAACCAAATTAAATATTAATGAATCAGATATTCATATGCAATATGCTATTATCAGTGGCTATGTTATATCATTGCTTGTTACTCCAACATTCTTCAACAACGTTGTTTTACGTTTATTACTTCCCATTTTAAATAAAGATATAGCATACCGGCGTCTAAGAGACTTACGGAAACATGTTATTTATGGTGTTATCGTTTGCTTCCTTATCAGTTTACCATTTACTTTGTTATTTTACTTTTGGGGCGACAAGTGCCTGCTGTTTATGTATAACACAAACAACGGTTATGATTATCTAAAATACATGTCTATTCCTTTTACCCTCTTTTATTTGCAGACCCCCTTAAGTGCAACACTTCAGGCTCTCAATAAGAATAAAGAAATGTTCATGATGAGCACTCTAGAAGTCATTATTGAATTTGTCTGCTTATTAATATTAACTCCTCGCTATCATGTTTTAAGTGTTGCTATGGTTATGCTGATTGGTCTATTTACAACTCTGGTGTTATCCATTTATCATGTTTATAAATATGTTTATAGAGAAGCATAAAGGAGGATTATTTCATCCTCCTTTAACTATTTATCAAATTGTCTTAACCATTGTGAAAACAATGGTAATCCTTCTTTAATCTCATTTAAATGAGTCAATCCAAATCGTAAATGATTTTCCACTCCAAACGCACTTCCTGGAACAAAGAATATACCTGTTTCTGCCTGTAATTTTTCACAGAATTCAATAGATGGCATATCAACTTCATATTTCAAGAAACAAACTGTTCCTTCATCAGGAATAACACAAGACACCAAATGCTCTTGTTCTAACCATGATTTTAATATTTTTTTACTTTCATCACAAATATAAAGACTTCTCTTGATAATATGCTCTTTGTTTTCAAGAACAAGACATGCAAGATAATCGTCCATTGGTCCACTACTAATAATATGATAATCTCTACGCATATCAATTGTGTGAACAACCTCTTTAGAACCTTTTATCCAACCTAAGCGAAGCCCAGGAAATGAAAAGACTTTTGATAGACTCTGTGTCACGATAGCTTTCTCATAATAATCACTAAATGAAGGAGACATAGTTTGGGTAATGGTATTGACACCCCGATAAATTTCATCACACAAAATATAACAATCAAAATCCTTAGCCAAAGTGATAAGTTCTTTCATAAATGATAATGGCAGTGTTGTTCCCGTTGGATTATTAGGTGAATTTAAACAAATCATCTTTGTATTATTTCTCATACATTGTTTAAAATCTTCAATTGTTGGCATCCATTTTTTTTCTTCAGATAAATGAATCAAAGACACTTCACAGCCCAATGATTTAGGAAAGTCGTACATTTGTTGATAAGATGGAAATAGACTGACAATATGGTCGCCCGGTTCTAGCAATGATATCATAACCAACTCATTAGCATTGATTGCACCATGTGCGATGGTAATATTCTCTACAGTACCTGTTTCATATAAAGACAAAATAGCTTGTTTAAGACGAGATGACCCAACTATTGGACCATAGTCCAAGGTCATTGACATTATTGTTTTAGAAATATCTTCTTGAACATATTTTTGAAGGTCATTTAAAGACAAGGATGACACACATGTCTCTGTCAAATTATATCGACAATGATTTTCATGATCTGTCATCCAAGTTTCAACTTCAAACTCTGCAATTTTCATTAATGCATGACCTTATTCAAGAAGTCTTGGGCTCTTTCTGTTTTGGGCTGAGAAAAGAATGCTTTTGAACTATTTTCCTCAATAATCTTACCATCTTCTAAGAAGATAACACGATCAGCAACTGTCCTAGCAAATCCCATTTCATGTGTAACAACAACCATTGTCATTCCTTCTTTTGCTAGTTCCTGCATAACTTCTAAAACTTCAATAACCATCTCTGGATCCAGAGCACTTGTAGGTTCATCAAATAACATAATCTCAGGATTCATACACAAACTTCTCGCAATTGCTACACGTTGTTTTTGTCCACCTGATAACTTGTTTGGATACTCGTCTTTCTTATCCAATAAGCCAACTCTTTTTAAATATTGGCAAGCAATCTCTTTCGCTTCTTCTTTTGATTTTTTCATAACTTGAATTGGTGCTAAAGTTAAATTTTCTAACACTGTCATATTGGGAAATAAATTGAAGTGCTGAAAGACAAATCCCATTTTATTTCTTAATTCACGATAATGTTCTTCTTTAGGGTCTAATAATTGATCATTTAAGTAAACAGCCCCTTTTTCTGGCTTCTCTAAACCATGAATACATCTTAAAACAGTACTTTTCCCTGAACCAGATGGTCCAATTAAACAAACAATCTCACCTTTTTTAATTTCTAAAGAAACGTCATCAACTGCTTTTAAACTATTGAATTGTTTTGTCATATTTTCTACTTTAATCACTGGCAGCCAACTTCCTTTCTAGTCTTCTTGCAAAATATGAAACTGTTAATGTCATAGCCAAATACATACATCCAGCAGTCACAAGTGGAACAAGATAATTAGAGTAATTTGCTCCCATTACTTGTGTTCTTAATAACAATTCACTAACACCAATACAACTGATTAAAGATGAATCCTTAATCAGCGTAATAAATTCACTAACGATTGGTGGAACAATTCTTTTAAAAGCTTGTGGTAAAATGACATGACGCATAGTCTGAATATAATTCATCCCAATTGTCTCACATGCTTCCCACTGCCCTTTATCAACACCTTGAATCCCACTTCTAATCAGTTCTGTTGAATAAGCACCACTATTGATACTTAATGCAATTAAACCACAAATAAATGGATCAGCATTAAACCTTTCTCCAGTGATTGATTGAATAATCAATGGAACAGCCAAATAAAAGAATAAGATTTGAAGTAACATTGGTGTTCCTCTGATAACTTCAACATAAACATTTCCTAAAATACGTAATATTTTATACTTAGAAAGTTTTGCAGCAGCACCTAAAGTTCCTAAAATCAATCCTAAGCATACAGCTATCGCCGCAAGTAACAAGGACAACCCTGCTCCTTGAAGCATAAATATTAAATTGTCCTGAGTTAAAAACTTTGTAAGTACATCCATCTATATTCCTATGCTCCCCATTTTTCTTTTAATTCATTATATTTATCTGAACCAACAAATTCATCTAATGCTTTATTAACAGCATTCATTAATTCAGTATTTCCTTTTTTAGAAATAATTAAGTTTTCTTCTTCCAATAAAGCTTGATCAATCATTTTAAATCCTGAATTATCAACATAGTTCTTAGCCACTGCATAATCTAAAATAACTGCATCTACTCCACCAGTTCTTAAAGTTTCAACCAATACTTTTACATCTGTAACTGCTTTTACATCAGCATTTTTAATATCTTTAGCACAAGTTTCACCAGTTGCTCCTACTTGAGCCCCTACTTTTTTACCTTCTAAATCAGCAGCTGTCTTAATATTACTATCACCAGCAATTAAAGCAACTTGTTTTGAATCGTTGTATTTATGTGACCATTCAACATCCCATTCATCATGTTTCGTAAATCCAGAAATTCCTAAATCAACTTGATCTGTTTCAACACTTGAACGAATTGACTCAAATGACATTTGTTTAAATTCATAAGAATAATTCCCACCATTTTTATTCATGATATCTACCAATTCTTTAGTCATATCAATATCAAAACCTTCCATTTCATTCTTTGTATTTAAAGATTCATATGGTGGATAATCAGGCGAAATCCCAATCAATAATTTTGTTTCTTTTTTATCGCCACTATCAGTATTGTCTCCACCACCACAAGCAGTCACCATAACTGCCATCATAATAACTAACATCACTTTTAATATCTTTTTCATAGTTCTTCCCTCTTCTTTCTTGTCTTATTTGTTTACCTTGATAAATGAATAGTTTCACCTACCGCAATAGACTCATCCTCATAAACTCAACCTCCCTAATAAAAAAACGCCTCTTAGTTTTAAACTAAGAGACGAAAGATTCCGCGGTACCACTCTTGTTGATATATCAAAGATATATCCCCTCTTGTCTTTAAAGCAGACTGACTCATTATCCTACTCAATTCAGATATTGCTCTCCAAAGTGCGGTTCATCTAAATCAGTATACTAACCTCACACCAACGTTAGCTCGCTTGATACTTCCTTAAACTACTCTCTTTTTCATTGAGTTTTTATATTTAACTGTATTATAACGAATTGTCTGCAATTGTCAATACTTAATTTTAATTTTCAACATTAAAAACAAAGGCAATTAATCATGCCATCTCTTAAAATACAATACTTAGGACTGTTCATTAATATAGAAAACATCTATTTTCTCAAAATGAATGCATAAGCCTATCTGTTTAAACAAATAGGCTTATGATAAAGATCATATTCATAAAACAACATAAAAACTTTCATTACTCAAAAAAATAACTTTCTCTTTCAATTGCCAATGTTATTGAACAGGTATATAATTACCCTATCAATATCGTTTGTGTTTAAATACTTTTTAAACTTTTTTATATGATGGCAAACGAGAATTCATAGGAGGAAATGAGTCATGAGATTGATGATGCTTTATGGTGTTAATTGTACGAAAGATGTATGGAATCATATAGTCCCTTACTTCAAAAATTTCGAAATAGATTATGTTGAATATCCTCATGAAATAACTTCAACCGCAAAAAAAGTTGATGATATAACTGAATGGGTCTATAAAAATTATAATCAGCATCACTATGATGCTATTATAGGTCATAGTCTTGGAGGAATAATTGCAATGCAATTAATCACAAAATACAAAATGAAAGTTGATAAATTAATTTATCTAGATACAAATCTAAAGCCCGCTAATAAATTTTATAGAAATTTGATGACACAAAAAAACATGGAAAAATATGGCGTAAGTATTCTACAAATATTAAATAAAGAACGAAGATTCTATACTGATGAATTATTGGAATCAATTCAAGTTGATTTTGATTATACCAATTTAGTTAATGAAATCCCACAGAATATTTACGCTATATATGGGGATAGAGGCATGCCTGAATATCCAAATAAAATTCAAGATTTAAATTTATCACCCCAAACCTTAAGCAACCTAAATTTGGTGTTTATCCACAATTCCTGTCATATGATTATGGTTGAAAACCCTAAGCAATTATCAGAAGTTATTAAAAAAATATTAGAAGCCAAATAGCAGCCTATGATAATTAGTAACTAAAATAATATGTTTTTAAAGATTTAAAATTTCAATAATTACCCTTGATTTTAGCCTCTCGAACTATAACAAGGGCAATTTTCACATTTTCTATAACAAACGGCAGTATTTATCATCCCATTATGCATAAACACTAACAGCAAAGAGCAAACTCTTTACTGTTAGTGTTTATATTATTTTGTTGATGCTCGTTCCATGATTTCTAAAACAACCTGACTCTTAGCATCTGCATAGTTTTGAACATATTTCCAAATCTGCTTTGCCAACTGACGCTTTGTATCAGCATACAATTCTCTATCAGCATCATTTTCACGCAGCCAATTTCTAAACAGCAGCATCTTATCAATTTCACTTGCTCCTTGACTAAAAACATGCAAATTAATATCAGTATCTGGCCCCTTAAGCATGCGATGTTCAAACCATTCTGGCTCTCTAATTTTTAGCCAATAACCTGCACTTAAAAGTTCTGGAATATAATCATCTTCGCTAGAAGAATCATCCACAACCATGAGAATATCAATAATAGGCTTAGCGCACAAACCTGGTACTGATGTTGACCCAACATGCTCTATGCATTTTATTTTGTCACCAAGAATTGTTAACAAGCGTTTTTCTTCATACTTATAAACAATTGGCCAAGAATCGTTATATTCTTCTAAAACGATAGTATGATTATACGGCTCTAATGATTGTACATTAACTTCATTTAAATATTCATCACTTAATCTCTTCTTCATGCCCACCACCTACTTCATATGACTTAAAATCTTCTTAGAAATATCATTTAATTTGGATAATGGTTCGTGCATCATATCCAATTGTTCTTGGACTTCATCTAACTGTCTATTTGTTTCTTCAATATCATGACGATATTCTTTAATTTCTTTAATTTCATGAGTCATCTTTTCTCTTTTATCTAAAAAATATACTGCTAAGATAAGAGCGAAAAGTCCTCCAATAATATAGATAACAATCATAACTATCCCTCATTTCTTTATTTATTATAACATAACTTTTCTTATTTGAATAATATATTCTTTGTCAATCTCTTATTCATCTATTATTGAATAACCACAAAAAAATATACAAATCACTGATTTAAAAAAGATAATTTGATTATCATATGAAAATGAATAATTTCTTTTATTTTGCCCACCCTATTCAAAAAGGAGTGAAAGTATATGCCATATATTACAAATATGTTTGCTAGACAAGTTTTAGATTCAAGAGGTTTCCCAACAATTGAAGTAGAAGTTTATACTGAAAGTGGTGCTAAAGGGAAAGCCATTGTTCCCTCTGGTGCTTCTACAGGAATTTATGAAGCTCATGAATTAAGAGATGAACAAAAAGATTGTTATTTAGGAAAAAGTGTTTTTAAAGCTGTTAATCATGTGAATGATCTCATTCAAGATCATCTTCTAGGTTATGATGTCACAAATCAGAGATTAATCGATGAAGAATTAATCAAATTAGATGGAACTCAAAACAAATCAAAGCTAGGTGCGAATGCTATATTAGGGGTTTCTTTAGCTTGTGCAACTTGTGCAAGTAATTATTATGATATGCCACTTTATCAATATATTGGTGGTTGCAATGCTCATGTTTTACCAATTCCAATGATGAATATAATTAATGGTGGCGCTCATGCTGATAACCCATTAGACTTCCAAGAGTTTATGATTGTTCCTGTTGGTGCTCATAGTATCCAGCAGGCTATCGAAATGGGTTCAACTGTTTTCCATCATCTCAAAAAGATTTTAAAAAACAAAGGCTTAAATACCTCTGTTGGTGATGAAGGTGGCTTTGCACCAATGTTAGAAGACAATGATGAAGCATTAAAATTAATTGTTGAGGCCATTCAAAATGCTGGATATAAAGCTAAAGATGATATTTGTATTGCTTTAGATGTTGCGGCCAGTGAATTCTATCATGACGGTTTTTATCATATGCAAGGTAAAAATTACACTTCTAGTGAATTGGTAACATATTATCAAAATTTATGCAGTCATTATCCCATCATTTCAATTGAAGATGGTTTAGATCAAGACGATCAAGAAGGTTGGATGGCTCTTACAAAGCATTTATCATCTATTATGCTTGTTGGTGATGATTTATTTGTCACAAATAAACAACGTTTACAAATGGGTATTGATGAAAACATTGCGAATGCGATTTTAATTAAAGTCAATCAAATAGGAACTTTAACAGAGACGTTAGATGCGATTGAATTAGCCAAACAACATCAATACAAAGTTATTGTTTCTCATCGTTCTGGAGAAACTGAAGATACATTTATTGCTGATCTCGCAGTTGCTACAAATGCTGGTTACATCAAAACTGGTTCCATGTCAAGAAGTGAACGTATTGCAAAATACAATCAATTGTTACGTATTGAAGAAGAACTAATTCCAACACAGTGTTATGGAAATCAATAAAAAAATCATATCCAAGTGATATGATTTTTTATATAAATTTCATTTTATCATTTATAACAAAAGACACTTATCACAAAAATATAATGCATAATATTCAAACATAGATCAAGTCATAACAGGTATGGAAAATTATCTTCAAAAAGTCTTAAAACAATTTTCTTTTCCTGACTTCCTCTTCAAATACTCTTATTTATTGATCTTTAAACTGCATATTATATAAATAAGCATATTGACCTTGACGTTCTAACAATTCTTCATGTGTCCCCTCTTCTTCAATTCCTTTTTCAGTTAAGACACAAATTCTTTTAGCATTTTTAATCGTTGATAAACGATGCGCAATAACAAATGTTGTACGATTTTTAGCTAATGATTCTAATGATTCTTGAACAATATGTTCACTTTCATTATCTAAAGCACTGGTTGCTTCATCAAAAATTAATATCGGTGGATTTTTTAAGAAAACTCTAGCAATTGACAATCTTTGTTTTTGTCCACCTGATAATTTAACTCCCCTTTGACCACAATCTGTATCGTATCCTTCAGGCAATTCCATAATAAAATCATGCGCATTGGCTTGTTTAGCAGCTTCAATAACCTCTTCATCAGTTGCACCGAATTTTCCATAACGAATATTGTCCATAATGGTTCCAGCAAACAAGTAAACATCTTGTTGAACAATTCCAATATTTTCTCTTAATGATGCTAGTTTGACTTCTCTGATATCTTTGCCATCTATCGTAATAGCCCCTTCACTCACCTCATAGAAACGAGGCAATAAAGAACATATTGTTGTCTTTCCTACTCCTGATGAACCTACCAAAGCAATATAATCAGCTGGTTTCACATCAAGGCTGATATGTTGAAAAACATAATCATTCTTTTCATTATATCTGAATCCAACATCATGAAATTCAATATGACCTTGAACATCCTTTAACTCAACAGCATCTTTATGATCTTGAATATCTGGTTGAATTTCTAAGATTTCCATAAAACGTTCAAATCCAGTTGCCCCCTCTTGGAACTGTTCAGTAAAATTAATTAATTTCTTTACTGGTTCAATTAAATTCGCAATATATAAGACAAAAGCTATTAAATCTGGTGTTGTAATCAATTCTTGACTAATAAACAGCGCTCCAAAGAAAATCACTGCAACTGTAATCAAACTCGTAAAAACACCTAATCCAGAATGATATTTCGCCATATATAAATAACTATTGCGTTTACTGTTAACAAAGTTTGTATTTTCAACTTGAAATTTATCCATTTCCTTAGACTCATTAGCAAAGCTTTTGACAACACGAATACCTGATAAATTATCTTCTATACGAGCATTAATATCACCAATTCTTTGTTTATTTCTCTTAAATGCTTTTTTCATTTTTTTGTTATAGTATAATGCAAATCCACCCATAACAGGAATAAATGCAAATACAATTAACGTTAATTGTAAATTGATTGTAGATAAAATAACAAAAGCTCCAACAAATTTAATTAATGAAATCACAATATCTTCTGGACCATGATGATAAAGTTCAGTCAGTGAAAAGATATCATTTGTGATACGAGACATTAATTGTCCTGTCTTTTGTTCATCATAGAAACTGAAAGATAATTTTTGATAATGCTCAAACAATTCATTACGGATATCTCTTTCCATATATGTCCCCATAACATGCCCTTGATAAGCTACATAGAAATTACAAAAGAATTCAATAATGACCAAAACAACCATAATCAATCCCAATTGATAAATAATTTTTAAATCAATTGGACTTTCAATCAATATAACTCCTGTAATATAACGGGTAAGCATTGGAAAAACCAAAGTAATAGCTGCCGCTACCATAGCACAGAACATATCTGTAAAAAACAACTTTTTATATGGCTTATAATATGATAAAAACTTTCTAAATCTTCCCTTCATTTTCATTTTCCCCCTTTATTCATGTTGATATTGTACATCATTTTCAAATCCTCGTCCATTGAAAAAGCCTACAATTATAGGCCTATAAAATATAATCAGAAGGATCAACATGTTCTTCTTCTATTAATCTGTTAATTTCTTCACTATCATCATTTAATATTGAGAAAGCAATGTTTGTCGCATGATCGCCAACTCTTTCTAAAGCAGCTGCTAAATCAGAATAAAGCATTCCTTCTCGTGGTGCAGTTTCTTTTCTTTTTATATCTGTTAAATAAGCTTTTTGTAATCTATCTTCTTTTCTATCAATTAATTCTTCTAATTTTAATATTTCATTTAAATGATCTAAAGATTTCTGAGTGAACATTTCTAAACTTAATTCTAATTCAGAATTAACCATAGTTAATAGTTCTCTAATTTCTACCTTATGCTCATGTGTAAAACGATACTTCTTGCGTTCACAAGTCAAGGTAATGTTACCAATTGATCTTGCATGATCGCCAATTCTTTCAATATCAGCAATGACGTGGAACAAAGGACCAATCATTCTTGAATCTTCTTCAGGTAAAGGTGATTGATTAATATGATTTAAATATTCAAAAATGGCATGATTTAAATAATCGATATGTTCTTCATTCTTTGTAATCTCATCCTGAGTCGAAGTATCTACATCCAATAAGGAATTAACAGCTAAATTCAAATTCTTTCTTGAGAGTTCAGCCATACGTTCAACCTCATGAATAACTTGTGGGATAGCAGTTGTCGCTGAAAAACCGACTTTTTCACTAATATACTGTAATGAGAATCCCTTGCTTTCATCATCACCTGGAACAAGTACATATGTTGCTTTCACAATCCATTTCGCAAATGGATATAAAATGATAACTTGGAAAACCTTAAAGATTGTATGTGCATTGGCAACATTTCTAGCCATTGCCTCATTCAATGCAGCGCCAGTTAAATTTTGCGAATTTGTTAATGCCATAATTCCATATTCTATCTGAGACATAAATAACTGTAAAACAATGACAATGGCTAATGAACCAAAAACATTGAATAAGAAATGTATGTAAGCAGCACGTTTGGCATTTTTCTTACCACCCAAACTTGCAATCAAAGCAGATACACACGATCCCATATTACATCCTAAAATAATATAAAAACAGATATTAAATTGTAAAAGACCTTGAGATGCTAACAATATAACTATTCCTACAGTAGCTGAAGATGATTGCAGTACAGCAGTAATTGCAAACCCAATGAAAATTGCAATCAATGGATTTGTCAATGTCGATAAAGCATTAACTATTACTGGTGAATCCTTTAATGTTGACATAGCCGCTGACATGGATGACAATCCAACAAACAAAATACCAAAACCAAGAATGACCTCACCTATTTTTTGGATATTTGGCTTCTTAGATGACATCAACATGATTACACCAGCCAAAACAAACAAAGGAGCAATATCAGATAAATTAAAAGCGATTAACTGTCCTGTAATTGTGGTTCCAATGTTGGCCCCCATAATAATTCCAGTCGCTTGATACAAATTCATTAATCCAGCATTCACAAAACTCACAACGAGCACAGTTGTTGCTGAAGATGACTGTACAATAGCAGTAAAAATCATTCCTACAATCATACCTATAAAAGTATTCTTTGTCATCTTTTCTAGTATATTACGTAATTTGGCTCCCGCTACATTTGCTAGGGAATCGCTCATTAATTTCATCCCATATAAGAACATTCCTAACCCACCCATTAGCGAGAATGCTAACGTCAAATCCATAAATGACCTCCTTGTATTTGCCATTTTTCTACAAAGTTACAAACGTATTATACTATATAAATATCTGATTGAAAACAAATAATTTACATTTCTTTAACCTTTTCTTAAGATAATCTTAACATAATATGACAAATTAGACATCTGTCATTAAGTTTGTTATAATAACACAGAAAGGAAAGTCATTATGTATAAAATTAAAATTATTAATTATCAGCCTTATGAATATGAATTATTTCAAAAAACTTTAGATAAACTTGGTCAAGAAGGTTTTTCATGTCAGGATTTATCTTTTATATCGCTTTTCAAAAAAGTGAAGCAACCTGTTTATTATAAAATCGATTTCTATAAAAGCGAAGGGAAATCAAGATTTGAAAAAATGGAAAATCGCAATCATTTCTTGAATTATTATATAGAAAGAGATTATCAACCTATTTATTCTAAAAGAGGAATGTATGTTTTTAAAGGTCAAAAAGAATGCGATACAAAAGAACGTCATTATGATAATTTAGAAACTATTATTTCATCACAACGAATAAAGACAATATTTCTTTCAATGCTTTTCTTATTTTTAATCTGTTTTCTATCTTTTCTTGTCATGAAAACAGCCACAATTGATAGTTGGTTAACATATGGAATCACATTTGTATACATAGGTATCTTTTTAGGTTTATTGACACTTTTTTATAGACAAATGATAGGTTTTTCTAGTTACAATCAATTATTTAAAAATATTAGACAGTCTTTCTCTAGGCTAAAAAAATGGCGTCTGATATATATTATTTGTGCAATGATTTCTTTATCATGTTTTGCTGGTGGTTTGGTAGAAGATATTTTTAATGCCAGAAGTTATACACTTAAAGAACATCCTATCATCACTTTAGAGAAGCTAGGCATTTCAGGAAAAAGCACAATTCAAACAAAAAAACATTCAAGCTTCACAGTCCCACATTATTATTCAGCTTTAGAAATGACAAATGATGAGACTATTCTCCTCACAAAGGAATATCAATTAAACTCCCCAACAAAGAGTAAAGAACTTTTTAAAAATTTCATTGATCACCCTGATCAATATTTATGTACACGTATAGAGGTTAAAGAAAACATTATTTATGGTTATCATGAAGACACTTTAACAACTTTAATTTTTCAAAAAGAAAAAAGTGTCATTATTGTATCATTCAGTTTTCAATTATCAACACAACAACTTTATCAAATCATACAATTCTATCAATAACAAAGGAGATATTCTATGCATACTATTGAAACAGAAAGATTAATCATTCGTCCTGTCAAATCAGAAGACAATTTAGCACTTTGTCAAATACGCAGTAGTGAATTTGTTCAAATGTATAATGCTATGAAAACACCTACACCAGAAGTTCTTACCCAAGAAATTCAAAACAACAATAAAGATATGTTCATTTTAGAACTCAAAGATACTCATCAAATTATTGGAGAAATATCAACACATCCTGATAATCTGCGTCATGGAATATCTTCTATTACAATATCCTATTATCTTGATGAAGCCTTTGCAAGAAAAGGCTATATGTATGAAGCTTTACATCATTTTTTAAAAGTCTTATTTAAAACTGATGTTGAAATCATTGTTGCTCGTCACTTTGGTGGAAACACTGCTTCTCAAGTCCTTCTTAAAAAACTCGGATTTGTTCACGAAGGAACTTTAAGAAAAGGGATAAAAGGTTATAAAGATATCATTTATGATGATTGCATATATTCATTAATGCCAGATGAATTAAAATAGAAGACACTCGTCTTCTATTTTTCATATATTCTCGTAATTTCTTCAAATGTTTTTCGTTGAGGCATATCTGGTTCAATATCTCCATATCCTACAGCAATAACACTCACAACACCTTCATTTTCTGGAATGCTTAGAAAATCTTTGATTTGTTTGGCATCCCTTATTCCCATCACAAGTGTTGATAACCCTAACTCTGTTGCCTTTAACAATAAATTCATGTTTTGTAAACCACAATCATAATACCCCCAACCATTTCCTAATTCATTACTAGGTGTTCCATCTCTTTCGTATCCTGAACGATTGAGTATAATAGTTGATATAATAAGAACTGGTGCATTCTTAACATTGTCAAAATTAAATTCAGGCAATGTGTTTTTTATTTTCTCCAACATTATTTCACCCTCCACAATATAATAACGTGTCACTTGGGAATTCTTCCATGATGGTGCTAAAATAGCAGCTTCTATCATTTGATGAATATCATCAATACAAACAAATTGCTTTTTATACTTCCTTATACTCCTTCTTTGCTTTAAAACATCATTCAATTGCATAACTATATCCTCCTTACCCTCTTAATGCTTTTTTTATATTGATCTCATAAAACTGTTTAGTAAAATCAAGCAATTCCTCTTCAGTTAATCCAATAGACTCAAGAAAACTATTGAAAGATGAATTATCATGATAACCAGATTCATCATAAACTATATACCCCTCAGAACTTCCCAGAAAAACAACTTGATAATCTTCATCCATAAAAATATCCCACTGTATTTCCTCTTGTCGTAAAAACATATTAGGTTGATGACTAGGTATCATTCCCATCGTGATATTTAGATTTTCTAATTGTTTGTATGTATCTTCATATGAAACACTGAAATGTGATGCTTGACATCCCCATAACATGATTAAAACACTGAAAACAATCACAATTTTCTTTCCCATATTTTTCTCCCTTTTTCTTATTTTAACATAAAAAAACAGTATATCAAAATTGATATACTATCTTTTTATTATTTATTAGCTTCAACCATTAAATCACAAACTTTATTAGAGAATCCCACAGGATCATCAATACTAAATCCTTCAATTAATAAAGCCTGATCATATAACAACGATGCATAATCCTTAATCTTTTCTTTATCTTTATCAAAAACTGACTGTAAAGCTGTAAAGATTTGATGATTAGGATTAATTTCAAGAATTCTTCCTGCTTTAACACCTTGAGCATCTGGCATTTGGCTCAATACTTTTTCCATTTCAAATGAAACACCTTCACCACTTACTAAACATACTGGATGTGTTTTTAATCTTGAAGAAACCTTAACATCTTGAACTTGATCTTTTAGTGCTTCTTTTAATGTTTCTAACAAATCTTTGTTATCTTCATTGACTTGTTCAAGTTCTTTCTTTTCTTCTTCACTTTCAATATCCAAATCACCTTGATTAATATTCTTAAAGGCTTTTTCTTTATATTCTCTTAACATTTGAATACAGAACTCATCAACATTATCAGTCAAATAAAGGATATCAAAACCTTTATCCTTAACCATTTCTACAGTTGGTAAATGATTAATCTTTTCAATTGTTTCACCACTTGCAAAATAGATTTCTTTCTGTTCTTCTTTCATAGCTTCAACATATTCATTTAAAGTGATGAGTTTCTTTTCATTTGCACTATAGAACAACAATAAATCTTGTAATTTATCTTTGAGCATACCATAACTATTATAGATACCAAACTTCAATTGCAATCCAAAGTTTTTAAAGAATTCTTCATATGTTTCTCTTTCATTCTTTAACATCTTTTCAAGTTCACTTTGAATACGTTTTTCAATTTTATCAGCAATTAACTTTAATTGACGATCGTGTTGTAACATTTCACGAGAAATATTTAATGATAAATCTTGTGAATCAACTAAGCCTTTTACAAATCTATAATGTTCTGGAACAAGATCACTTGCTTTATCCATAATAAAGACTCCACGTGAATAAAGTTGTAAACCTTTTTCATAATCTTGAGAATAATAGTTCATTGGTGGTTTTGAAGGAATGAATAATAATGAATCATATGAGATTGTTCCCTCAACACTATTATGCATAACTTTTAATGGTTCATTGAAGTCATTGAATTTATCTTGATAAAATTCATTATAATCTTCTTTTGTAATATCTTTCTTTGGTCTTTTCCATAATGGAACCATAGAATTCAATGTCTTATGTTCAACAACTTGTTCATACTCATCACTGTCTTCTTTTTGTTTAGAAGTTGTCATATCCATTTCAATTGGATAATGAACATAATCAGAATATTTTTTAACAAGTCTTTGAATTTCATATTCATCTAAATATTGATCATAATTTTCATCATCTGTATTTTCTTTTAAGAACAAATTAATTCTTGTCCCATGTTGTGGATAATCACATTCTTTAACAGTATAACCATCACTTGTATCTGATTCCCAAATATAAGCTTGATCTTCACCATATTTTTTAGAAATCACTTCGACTTTATGAGCCACCATAAATGCTGAATAGAAACCAACACCAAATTGCCCAATAATATCAACATCATCCTGTCCCTTTTCTAAGGCATTTTTAAATTCAAAAGAACCAGAATTCGCAATTGTTCCTAAATGTTCTTCCAACTCTTTTGCATCCATCCCAATTCCTTGATCAATAATAGACAGCATACGATGATCTTTATTGATCACAATTTGAATAGACAAATCTTCTCTTGAAATACCACTGATATTTTCAGTTAATGCTTTATAGTATAATTTATCAGAAGCATCACTTGCATTAGAAATCAATTCTCTAAGAAAGATTTCCTTATGCGTATAAATAGAATTAATCATTAAGTCTAATAATCTTTGTGACTCAGCTTTAAATTGTTTCTTTTTTGCCATTTTTTACATCTCCTTTAATTAGCACTCTTTGATTAACTGTGCTAATGATATCTTATACCTTTTTCTTAGCACTGTCAATATCAAACTGCTAATTTATAACATCTATACAAATTTCTATATTCATTGTATAATGTCGATATATGGAGGTAGGAATATGAAAACAAATGTCAAAAAACTTTGGTCAGATAAAAAAAGAATACTTGGTATGCCTATCAGCTTTACAACTTATTCTTTATCAGATGATCGCCTTTTTGTTGATAAAGGATTGGTCAGACTACAAAGTGATGAAATATTACTTTATCGCGTCCGTGATTTAAGTGTTTCTCAAACGCTAGGACAACGTATTTTTGGTGTTGGATCTATTATTGTCCAATCATCTGACAAAACATCACCTGTTCTAGAAATCAGAAATATCAAAACACCTTTTGATGTGAAAGAACTTCTTCATCAACATGTTGAAAAAATGAAACTGGAAAGAAGAATGCGTGTTGGAGAAATTCTAGAAGATGGACATGATTATGCTGAAGATTTAGATAATGATTAAGAGATTATAACCTGATAGATATCTATCAAGAGATAGTCTCTTTTTTATTCAATCAATTTTTTAGCCATATCTATAAAATGTTTTAAACTGGGCGATAGCCACTTATCTCTATGATAAATTAATTGCGATTGAATAGAATAATGAGTGAGATATTCAATTGCCTTTAATTGGTTTTGCTTCATTTCATCTTGAACAACAAACTCAGGTAATACACATATTCCTAGTCCACTTAATACAGATTGTTTAATAACTTGAATACTACTTGTCTCAAGAACAATATGAGGAGTTATTTTTATTTTATTTAAATCATAATCAAATTGTTGACGATAACAACATTCTTTTTTTGTGACAATGAGACGCTGATTAGCTAAATCTTTTAAAGAAACATTTTTCTTTTGAGCAAGTGGATGTTGTGGCAATGAGAAAATACCAATTGTTTCTGGAATCTGTAAAACCTTTTCAAAATGCAAATGAGCTAGTGGCCGATCTAATACAAATGCTATATCAATCGTATTGTTTGCTAATAAAGACAAATAATCATTGCTTTCTAATACATATAAACAAACCTCAACACTTGGATACTGATTTGAAAACAGTTTAATAATATTGGGTAAACGATATAGACAAAGAGATTCAGACGCTCCTATCACAATGCGACCATTATCCTGTTTAGCAAACTGAAATTCTATATCCTTAGAAAGAGAAAGCATTTTTTGAGCATAAGGAATTAATTTCTGCCCATCTGTTGTGAGACTAATTTTCTTTCCCAAACGTTCAAACAATTTGACATTTAATTCTTCTTCAAGCTGCTGAATCTGCATTGTCACATGGGACTGAGCATAATGAAGATGCTCAGCAGTCTTTGTAAAGTTCTTAATTTCACATAAGCATAAAAATGTCTGTAAATGCTTTAAATCCATAAAGACCCCCTTAATCATCTTGTTTTGTGATTGTTATCATCTAAACAATCTATTTTTATGATGAGTATATTTATGTTAACATAAATATATACAATTAACAATAACCAAGGAGGTCTGTTATGAAAACAGTCAATTTATTAAAAGAAGCCAACGCACTACAATGTCTTTATGTTTATAACAAGGTAGGAATTTTAAATGAACATGTTTTAAGTCTTGTTCAAGTCGAGAATCGTACATTAGATTTTCATATCCATGAAACTTCTGATGAACTGTTTTATGTTATTGAGGGTCATTTTATTTTAGAAACAAAAGACAATCAATTTCCAGTTCAGGCAGGAGAATTCATTATTGTTCCCAAAGGAGTTAAACACCGTCCAGTTGTAAATTCATTAACTAAATTTCTGATGATTGAACTGGCAGGAACATTAAACAAAGAAAACAGTGGTGATTTATATGAAGGGTGAAAATAAAAACTCATATCATAGGATACAATTCCTAAACTGATATGAGTTTTTCATTCGTCTTTATGTGTATCTTTAAGAACCTTATTTTCTAAATCATATTTTTTTCGGATTTGATTTAATGATTGATAAAATTCTTTTTTATATTCTTTTAAACAACTCCCTTTAGGATAAAGATGTTTTAATTTCCAATAAAGGTTTTCGTCATATTGGCGAATTGAATTTAAAAAATAAGGTTTTGTTTTTCCTCTTAAATACAATGTTCCAGGAACAATATAATCGAGATCAATTTGTTGAGCCAATTTGTAAATAGCTTCTATATTTTCATATGAATCAGTGATATATGGAATAATTGGCATCATTAAAATACCAACACTTGCATTGGTTTTCTGTTTCAAAATTTGAAGAACTTTCATTCTTTCCAAACTCGTTGCAGCACGTGGTTCAATAACCTGTTGGATACTTTCATCAGCACATGTCACTGTACAAGTCAAATTCACAGCTGCCACCTTTGATAATTCAGCCAAAAGATCAATATCCCTTAAAATCAATGTTGATTTGGTAGAAATATTGACAGGATTTTGATAACGAATCATTAACTTTAAAACCTCTCTCATCAATCCTAATTCTTTTTCACAAGGCTGATAACTATCACTCACGCTCCCAAAATTAATGATATTCTTCTGCCAACTTGGCTTGCTGATTTCTTTTTCTAAAATTTCTACAATATTCTCTTTATAATAAATATGGTCATAAAACTTTTCATCATCTAAATAATCATGTGAGTACAATGCATAGCAATATAAACATCCATGTTCACAGCCGCGATAAATATTGACATCATGTTGATAAGGCATTCCACCCCTCACCTTACGAATTGCACTTTTACATTGAATAGGTATATATTCCATTTTCTCACCACCTTTCTTCATTTTATCACATAACAAATCATTGAAAAACTTATTTTTAAGAAAAAAGATTTCAAATCTTTTCAGTTTGAAATCTTATATCCAATACAAATCATTATAAATGACTATTGTTCAGATTTTTCAGGTAAAATTAAATTTAAAACAACACCAACAATAGCAGCTAATGCTGTTCCAGATAAAGTTGCACTTCCACCCAGTGGGAAAACAGCTCCACCCAAACCAATCACCAGCATTGCAGAAGCAATAATTAAATTTCTTTGTTTATTGAAATCAACTTGCGCATCAATCAAAATACGAAGACCATTGCTTGCAATGACACCATATAATAATATACTCATTCCACCTAGTACACAGGCTGGAATAGAACTGATCACTGCTGCAATCTTTCCACAAAAAGATAAGAGAACTGCAATTCCAGCTGCTCCACATGTCACATAAACAGAACCAATTTTTGTCAAACCAATCACACCTGTATTTTCACCATAAGTTGTATTCGCAGGTCCTCCTAGAAATGCTGATACTGCAGTTGCAACACCATCTCCAATTAAAGTTCTATCTAATCCTGGATTTTTCAAGAAATTCTTACCACATATTTTCCCTAAAACTGTATGATCTCCAATATGTTCAGAAATTGTCACAATTGCAACTGGTAAAATAGCTAAAGTTTCTGGACCAAAATAGAAGTGATATTCTCTAAAACTTGTCCCAAATAAGTCTGGCATTGAAAATGGAAATGCAAAACTTGGGATTGAAAACCAATCAGCTTTAGCAACACCACTCAAATCAACAATTCCAAAACATAATGCCAATATGTAACCAACAACAATCGCTACTAAAAATGGAACAATCTTCAAGAAGCCTTTTGCTTGACTTGAAATGAAAGCAGCAACCAAGAATGTCACAATTGCGATAATCATGGGTGCAACATCACCATCAACAACAAATCCGGCATTTGTCACTGCATTTCCAGCTAAACCTAATCCAATAACTGCAATCATTGGTCCAATAACAATTGGAGGCAATAATTTATCAATCCAATCTTTGCCAACACATTTAATAATAATAGCAACAGCAACATAAATCAATCCCACAAGAATCAATCCTGTTTGGGCTGCAGAAATATCTCCACCCATAGCTTCAACAGCTAAAATAACTGCCGTAATATAAGCAAAAGATGATCCTAAATAAACTGGAACTTTTCCTTTTGTACAAAACGTATAAATGAATGTTCCTATACCAGATGCAAATAATGCCACAGATACTGGAAAACCAGTCAACATAGGAACAAGTATTGTTGCTCCAAACATTGCAAAAACATGCTGAAAACTCAAGAATACCCATTGAGGTGCACTTGGCATTTCATCAACATCTACGATTAATGTTTTTTCTTCTTTCATTCTTCTCTCTCCTCTTTTGACATATCTTGACTATTATATCAAAAGAATATCTCTTTGTCTTCACTATTATTCACTAAATAAGCATTTCCAAACGGAATCAACTTATCTTGATAACAAAGAATCCCTCCATCATTAGCGACCGTATATGTTGGTAATCCTTTTTCCTCAATGACTCTTTGTATTCCCATGTCTTGAACAGGACTATGGCAATAATGAACTTCTATTTCAAACCCACTCACTAATCCCAAACCTTTTTGATAATGATACTCAGGATAATCATCATCAGGAGTGATGTGATAATGATCGAATTGAATCATGGCACCAGCGCTTGCTCCAATGATCAGGGCCGAACTCTTTTGAATTAGTGGTATCAATTCAAATTGTTTTAAACGTTCAAAATACTGGTCTGGTAAACCACCAGTAAAGAAAAGAATATCAGCAGACATCACTTTCTTTTGAACAGTTTCTTTATCATCTCTAAAATAATCAACAAACTCAATATCATCTATTCCATAATAATGAAAAGGTCTTAAAATATAAGGAATATGTTGTCCATGAACACCATAATGTTGATCATAATCATCTACAGTTTTCACTTCCTTCTCATCAAATGAGAAAGGAATAACAACCACTTTCATATCTTGATGTAATAATGGGCGTATAATATCTTGTGCCCACTCTTCATGAAAATCATAAGAACTCAATAATATATTCATAAATTCCCTCCTTCCTTATCATATAATATTTGAAATTAAAAACAAGAATTTTAGTGCCTGACAAAACATTATATCCCTAGCATAATGAACCGGATGAAGTCAACAAAAGAATGTGCTCCTATCGCTGTTAACAAATTGATTTTTCTTGACATAAGAGCAAAAGGCAATCCAAAAAGCAATGAAAGAATAACAACACTCATCATATCAATTGAGAAAGAATTATGCAGCAATACATGTGGTAGAACCATAATGAAATAAGATAGTATAACTTGTGTATGATTCAAATAAGTAGATTGAGTGATGTGTAAACATAAAGCAAACAAAAACATTCTAAAAAATATTTCTTCAAAAATACCGGCCCTTAATGCGTCAAAAAGAAAATGTAAATGAAAGGAAATCTGCAACGAATAACTATTCATTGCCAAGAATACATTGATGCAACCTAGTAACCCCCCCATCATAAAGATAAAGAATAACGTTTTCCATAACTCATGTTTTTTTGCTGGATGATATAACATCATTTTTTGAGAATGATTCTCCATAATAACTTGAGCAGCTAAATATGCCAAACAAACAAAGATTGCCATGAATGCATTCGATATCATTGTTATCATTCCTAAGACAAGACTTATTATAATCTCTCTTTTTTTCATTTTCTCTTTATAACTCACAATAAAATATAAAGATAAAAGACCAATCAGGATAAACCATAAAATCATCATATTTGTGATATTTGTCAATAAAGAAAAGAATATCAAAATAACATTAAGTATAAGCAATTTGATTGTGTTCCTATTTTTCACAAAATCCATATGATCTCCTTTCCCAATAATTTAGTTTTCTTTTGAAATATCATCACGTATTAACAAATAAAAAAGAAAACCAACAACAGTAATTGAAACCAGTACATACCCAATAGGTTGAATATGCCTCATCTGACAATCCTTATAAACATATTTTAAAATCATTACTAAGAAAATAAGGTAAGCACAAAACATGAAAAAACCTGATAACCCTGCTATAAAATTCACAGTATTCGTATCATATCCATATCCTTTCATCACTACTGCAAACAAAAATATAACAATAAATAGTCCCAAGAATATCGAAATAGGAATGAGCACTTTTTTTCTAAACAAAAATTCTTTAAAAAAACTAGTTGACTCATAATCCTTTTTAAACTGAATATCGTTATCAATCAAATCTTCTACTGAAACCGAAAAGATCTCTGATAATCTTAATAAGTTATCTGTACTTGGTTTAGATAACCCTTTTTCCCATTTACTGACTGATTGACGACTCACATCTAACAATTGAGCAATACTCTCTTGAGATAATTGATTTCTTATTCTTAATTCTCTAATCTTTTCTCCAATAAACATAAACATCCTCCTAAGATGGCACAAGCATATCAGATTATCATAGATTCGTCTACCAACTGTAGCGCAACCACTACATTTTCTTTGTCAACTTTTAGGTACATAAAGAAAAAAGCACATCATTTTCATAATGTGCTTTATGATTTCTATTAATCTAAATCTTCACCATTAGATTCAAATGCCTTTTTGATCCATGCAAATGATTTCTTAGGAATACGTTTTAAATCTCTTAAATCTTTGTTTGTTCTATTAACATAAACAAAACCATATCTCTTATCCATATTACACATACTTGCTAAGATATCAATAGGCCCCCAAGTCACATATCCTAAGCATTTGACACCTTCTTCAATCATTGCATTCTTCATTTCTTGAATATGATCTCTATGATAATTTATACGATAATCATCTTCAATCATTTTTCCTTCTGCTAACATCTGATCAATTTCTTCTTGAGAGAAATCTTCACGCCATCCAATTCCATTTTCTAATACAAACACTGGTAAATCAGAACGTACAGCCAAATCATTTAATGTCCATCTAAATCCAATTGGATCAATTTCCCAATTCCACTCATTGGCTTCACAATGTGGATTTTTCACACAATGTTCATTGACAATTTCATGATAAGGTCTTTCATAATCAAATTCGCCTTCAGTAATTGTATTAGAACGATAATAACTAAATGCAATATAATCAACAGTATATTTTAACAATTCATCATCGCCTTCTTCAAATGTAGGCATCCATCCTCTATTTTCTAAATAAGCAACCATATAATCAGGATATTTCCCTTTTGCAAAAACATCACAGTGGAAACCATTCATATATTGATAAGCCTGCCATGCAAATAAGTTATTCTTTGGCGTATTTGTATATGGATAAATATTAGTGACAGCATTCATACCACAGAACTTTGCATCTGGTTGTAATTCTCTTAATGCTTTGACAGCCTTACAATGAGCAATAAAAACATTATGATTAACTTGATATAAATGTTTTGGAAGACTCACACCTTCTGGAATATCTTCAGCATTAGAAACTCTTAACATCATTCCATGTAAGTTTTGTTCATTGAAACTCATCCAATGTTTCACTCTATCTCCAAATCTTTCAATACATACTCTTGCATATCTTTCAAAACAATCAACAACATAACGAGAAGCAAAACCATTATGCTCTTTCACTAATTCATATGGCATATCAAAATGAACTAATGTAATCATTGGTTCAATTCCAGCAGCAAGCAATCTATCAATTAAACTATTATAGAAAGCAACCCCTTCTTCATTCACTGGTTCATCTAATGATCCATTAGGAATAATACGTGACCAGCAAATAGAGAAACGATAAAAATTGAACCCCATTTCTTTCATTAATGCAATATCTTCATCATAACGATGATAAGCATCAATACCAACACTCCAATCTGAAAACTCAGGGTTCATAGGTCTCACATCATAAATACATGTTCCTTTTCCACCTTCATCTCTTGCACCTTCTGTTTGAAAAGATGATACTGAGCCACCCCAATAAAAATCTTTAGGTAATTTCTTTTCCATTCAAAATATCCTCCTTATTTTCTCTGTCTTCATTTTATTTGAAATAAGCAAAAGAGTAAATATATTGTTAAGACTTTATAATATCGTTTCATATTTACTTAAAAATTGATACATTTTATGAAACTAATTTTCAACTTCTAATCTTTTTTATACAATTCCTAACTTATTATACAACTAACAAACAAAGCTTAACAAAAAAGAAAGCCATGAACAATCATGACTTTCTACTCAAATTTTACGAACTGGAAATTGAATTTCAGTTAACCATTCATCCTCAGTATCCTTATTCCAAATTCCATCTATATAAGATTCTCTTTGATATCCAATAATTTCATAGCCACTCTCTTCAATAAACTGGACTATCGCCCCATAGGCTTGTGGTAAAGTATAGTATGGCCCCTTATGTAAAACACATGCGGCCATATCAACAGCAGGAAGAACCTTAAACTGAACAAGTTCTGTATCTTCAGGCTTTTCTGTAATAGCTTCACAAATTTCTGCATGAATATCAGATTCTCTGTATTCTTCATCATAATAAATAGTAAAACAATATTCAGGGATTGCACATTCACAACCTGCTTTTTCCATTTCACTTCCCATTGTTGGCATACATTCAAAAAGATCTTCATAACTATCCATGTGTACCTGCATTGAAGCCACAATCACTTCTGGTATAGATTTCATAACAACACGATAATCACTATTTAAACAATTCCCTGCAAGATACCCTTCAACACATGCAATCTGTTTTTGGATATGAGCCATTTCTTGTAACAATTCACATTTTTTGCGTATCAGCAAATCTTTTTCTGAAACGCCATCATTGACTTTCTTTATTTCTTTTAACGAAAACCCAAGTTCACGCATAGCTAAAATTCTATGCAATTGTGGTAATTGAGCTGAAGTATAATAACGATAACCATTAATTTCATCTACGTACTCAGGTTTTAACAACCCAATATCATCATAATGTCTTAATGCTTTAATAGTTACTCTATTCATTTGTGCAAACATTCCAATTTTATATAACTTCTGAGGCAGTTTCTCTACATAACAATTTTCTCTACTCATAACGACTTCCTCCATTATTCCCATTTAAATGATACAACAGATATAACACATCCGACAATAGTAAATGCAACTAAAATGCCAATTGAAAAAAACATATGTTCACTTGAAACACCCATTGATATATCCTTTAATAATTTAATTCCATGTGTGAGTGGTAATATATTTGCTATATTTTGTAAAAATGAAGGAAATAATTCATATGGAATTGTTGCTCCTGATAAAAATAACATTGGAAAATAAACAAAAGTTGTCACAACATTTGCTATTTTCACCGTTTTACATAAACTCGCAATAATCATACCTAAACTAAACATTGACAAGACAACTAAGAAATATGCTCCAATAAATGCCCATACATTCCCTTGCATCTGATAACCAAACCCAAATATTGCAACAGCTGATACAATAATTGATGATAACAATGCAGTCAGCATTGCAATAATGACTTGTATAAACAACATAAGCATAGGACTGATTGGCGTCACAAAGAAATGCTTCAAAATCTTCTTATCACGATAGTCAGCAAAAGTGAGTGGCAATCCCATAAATGCTGTAGCACAAATCCCAACAGTTAACAAAGATGCAAAAGCACTTTCCATAAAAGTATAAGAACTTTGCCCACTCACAGTTTGATCTCCAGCAATAATTCCAATTAGGCACAGAACGCCGACTGGCATTCCAACTCCAAATATTAATCCATCAGGACATCTTAATGCTAATTTTCCTTCAACTTTCAACATTGTCATCATTCTTTTCATACAAGTTTCTCCTCTCCCATATACCATAAGTAAGCTTCTTCCAGATTGTTATAAGGACTCTTCTTGATAATCTCATCAACCGTTCCCTCAACAATTTTTTGACCCTCTTTGATAAGCAAAACACGATCACATAGATTTTCTGCCTCTTCCATATAATGTGTAGTCAGTAACAATGTCATTCCCTGCTTTTTCAGCAGTTTTAAAATCTGCCAAACTTCTCGACGAGCTGCAACATCAAGTCCTGTAGTTAATTCATCTAAAAAAATGACCTCTGGACGAGGAATTAAGGCAATAGCAACTGATAACTTCTGCCTTTCTCCACCTGATAATTGAGCAACTGGCTGATGAATATACTGTTCTAACTGAAATTGTTTTAAAAGATAATGATAATCTGCGGGGTGACTATACATTGCCGCTCTTTCTTCACAGACTTCACCAACACGAATATTGTTTTGATAATGTGACTGCTGTAATTGGACACCTACTTTTTCAAATACTGTTTTTCGATGCTTGGCTGCTTCTTTTCCCAACAACTTTGCAGAACCACTATCAGGGGTATTTAAACCAAGTATACACTCTATTGTTGTTGACTTTCCTGCCCCATTATGACCCAAGAGTCCATAAACCTCTCCTTTTTCAACCTCAAATGTCAGGTTGTCAACAACTTTTCTACCATCATATGTTTTTGTTAACTGATGGACTTCAATACATTTATTCATCTTCTCTTCCTCCTTACACGTCTAGGATATATCCTCCTGTTAGGGGAGAGTCAAGCAGAATAAAAAAACACTTTTCTATAAATATTATATAAGGTTTAATTTAAAAATTATTTTTTCATCATAATACTCAAAAACCGCAAGATTTATTAAATATTCAGATAATATTTGTATATAATGTTAAAGAAAGGAGGTTGATATATATGAATAAAATTCATAACATTATGACCGTTATCGATTATATCGAAGAGAACTTAAGTGACAAACTCAATTTATATAATATTTCTCAAGCTGTAGGCTATTCAAAATATCATTTACATAGAATGTTTGCTGATACCATTGGTATATCTATTCACGATTATGTACAAAGAAGAAAATTAACTGAAGCTGCTAAACTATTGGTTTTCTCCCAAAAACCAATATTAGAAATTTCTCTTGTTGCTGGCTATGAAAGTCAACAGGCATTTTCTAAAATTTTTAAACAGATGTATAAACAAACACCAAATGAATATCGAAACAATCAAAATTTTTATCCTTTACAACTGAGATTTCAATTCAATAAAGAGATAAAACACCTCACAAGTCAAGATATTCAAAAGAAAATTCATTTGGCTTCTTTATCAGATATTCCTGCCTGGATGAATTTAGTCCATCTTATCATAGATGGGTTTCCCAATTTAGATAAAACAAAGTATATGCAAACACTAGAAAAATACATTGATCAAAAAAGAGCCTTTATATTAAAAGAAGAAGATCTCGCTATTGGTGTCATGTTAATGAATGAAGAAACAGGAAGTATTGATTTCTTTGGAGTTCACCCACTTTATCATAAATATGGAATTATGGAAGCATTCATCAATAAACTGAGAAATGAACTCATTCCAGATATTGATATCACAATAACAACTTTTCGTTTAGGTGATAAGGCTGATACTGGTTATCGAAAACTTTATAAAGATTTAGGATTTATCGAAGATGAATTATTAATTGAATTCAATTATCCCACCCAAAAATTAAGACTTACCAAACAAGAGGAATCTTATTATGAATAATCCTTTAGCAAAAGACTTTACCTTTTCATCACTGTTACACTTTGCATTTCCAACAATTGTGATGATGTTATTTATGGGACTATATACAATTGTAGATACTATTTTTGTTTCACAATTTGTCAATACATTTGCTTTATCTGCATTAAATATTGTGTGTCCTGTCATTAACATTATTGTAGGAATTGGCACCATGATAGCAACTGGTGGTAGTGCTATAATCGCAAGACAAATGGGTGCTGGGAAAATGACAGAAGCACATCAAAACTTTACAATAATTTTTGTATTGACTATTCTTTTAGGTTTAATCATAACTTTAGTAGGTTTATTCTTTATTGAGAATATCATATGGGGATTAGGTGCAAGTCCTTTATTATTTCCTTACTGCAAGGATTATCTTCTGATTATTTTCATATTCACTCCAGCCAGTCTATTACAAGTCTTATTCCAGAGTCTTATTGTGACTGCAGGAAAACCAAAATATGGATTTTTTCTTTCTATCAGTGCTGGGATGATAAATATTATTTTAGATTATGTTTTTATTGTTGTTTTTGATATGGGTATTATGGGGGCTGCTTTAGGAACTGGTTTTGGTTATATGGTACCTGCTGTGTTTGGAATCTTCTTTTTTACAAATCATAAAGGAACACTCTCATTGACCACACCATCATTTAAACCAATGGTATTCATAGAATGTTGTACAAATGGTTCATCAGAAATGGTCAGTCAAGTCGCTACAGCCATCACAACTTTTTTCTTCAATCAAGCTATGATGACATTACTTGGTGAAAGTGGTGTTGCTGCTATGACAATTATGATCTATACTCAATTTCTCTTTACAACATTATATATTGGTTTTTCAATGGGTGTTGCACCTATTATTAGTTTCCAATATGGTGCTCAAAACTATAAATCACTTAAGAAAATATATAAAATATGTCTGACTTTTATTGGCATCAGTTCTTTGTGTATCTTTTTAGCTTCGCTATTTTCTAGATCTCAATTGATTCAACTTTTCACATCTTCAGATACATATGTTTATCAGATTGCATATTCAGGATTTACTATCTTTTTATTTCATTTTCTATTTATTGGTATGAACATCTTTACATCAGCAACCTTTACTGCCTTATCTAATGGGAAAGTATCTGCCTTCATTTCTTTCCTAAGAACATTTGGTTTTATTATGATTGGTTTACTTTTTTTACCAACATATTTCGGAGTGACTGCTGTATGGTTAACTGTTCCTATTGCCGAATGTCTTACTTCTTTAATATCTTTACTACTTATTTTCATATATCGCAAACAATATCATTATCTTTAATATGACAAAGACTATTTATTCATGAAGAATAGTCTTTTTTTAATTTATGCGACAAAGTATTTATCTTTTTATATTCAGAATTTATATATAGATTGTTCAATCATTTTCGTGTCAATAAAAAAATCATAATTTCAAGAAACAAAAGAAAGTCATTGTTATAAATTTATCTTTATTTTATATCTACATTTTTATTATAGTTTTGACTTCTTCTCATTTTTATAGATATGATTTAATGATAATCAAACAAAAATAGATGTTTTTTGAACATCTATCTTTTACTAATGATTTTTAGTTTTTGTATAATAACCTAGAACAAATAGTGAAGATATAAGAGAAATCAAGTAAAATATAAATAAAGTGGAATCCTCTGTTCGTACAGTGTCTTTATCCTCCAAATGACTGGAATTATCATTTGATTTCATTGGTTTATAAATTGCTTTTATAGTCATATCTTTAACAACATTTTGATAATTATCATCCCATTTTACAAATTCATACCCTTCCACATACGGTACCAATGGCGGTGTAGCTGCTTCTCCATGTCTCACATTTTCAGTTTTCAATATATGATTATTCATATCTACAAATGTAACAGTGTGAAAATTTTGTGTACTTTCCATTTCTTCTTCATACGCTATTGCATAAGTAGAAAAACGATCTGTCTGAAAACTTATCATATCATTTTGAATGGTTACAGGAAGCAATTCAGCGTTTCCATTATGCACACGAATGATATGAAATTTTCTTTGATTACTCAATAAATTCTGTTGAATTTTAACTGTCCATTCTGTATTATTTGGCAACACAGAAACATTTCCTAAAATATCACTTCCAGTTTTCAAGACTACACTTAAATCAAGGTACTGAGTAATCTTAATCTGACTTTTATTTTGTAAAGAAAGATTATCCAAAAGTATTTCTATTTTATCAATTGTAACTTGATCAATAGAATTTTTATCTATCATTTTTGCTGTTGGTTCTATAGTTATCGGTTTTCCATGAGTTAATGCCTGTTCAATAGCATTGATTGTATCTGAACTCATTGCACCTTCTGGTACATTAGAGTCAATAACAGAGTTTAATAGTTCTTTTAAGACTTCTAATGATTTTTGATCCACTGTTACTTGTGTGCTGTCAAGTGATTCATCTATTGCTGGTAGACTTGATATGATAATGGGCTTCACCACTGTTACATTGCAAGTTGCTGATTGACCAGCTGAAGATGCTGTAATGACAGCATTACCTTCTTTTAACCCTTGAACAACTCCTTGTTCATTAATTTCTGCAATTGATGAATCAGAAGTAATCCACATTATTTTTGAAGTGGCTTGTGATGGACTTATAGTTGCAAGGAGTTGAAATTCCTTTCCATTTTCTAATAAGAGTTTACTTTTATTTAAAGTTATCTTTTCTGCTTGAATTTCTTTTTTAAACTTCGCTCCTTTATACAAAAAGGATGGCAACTGAGTATTGTTACTCATTATCTGTTCAAACTCAATAATAGAATTTTTTTGATCATAGTTAAATAATAAACATGTAGAGTACGTATATACATACAATTGATGATTATATTTTACAGAACCATCACTATGAATGATATGATAAGAATCAAGATGATTATCTGATACAGTCATATCCTGAATAGTCACTTTTCCATTTTTATCAATAACGATACTATTATCTTTTGAATCAACGTATGTCCCTGCAAAAAGAGAACGATCAAAAGAACTTCCACTCTTTTCTCCAAAATCAATATTTGCATTATTATTTAACCCAGCACTTTGGATTGAAAGATAACTATAAGAATCTCTAGATTGATTCAATACAGAAGCAGGTATCTTTGTACATTTGTTAGAATCCAATTCCACACTATAAACTCCCCAGTCATTTTGAAAACTCACATGAATATCAGAAGCATCAAGCTGCTGATTATTTTCTACAAAAGAATCTATTTTTAAATAGACATCTTGTGAATCATTTTCTAAAGTGATGTATGTTTTATCAAATCCGCCAAATTGAAGGGGTGTTGGTGAATAAGGAGTCCAATCATTTCCATTATAACTTATTGAAAAAGTCAGTGCATGATTGAAACCAGTCTCAGCATGTCCCACTATCCCTAAAGACAACATCAAAACAAATACTGCAAAAACACAAAACACCTTTCTTAATTCTTTCATTACATTCTCTCCCTTTGTCATAATATAAAAACGCAAACTATTTCCACACGAAAAATAGAATGCGTAATTGACTACAGGTATATCAACATTATCATATTGGCAACTGGCTATCCTACTTCAACAAGCTTAGACCCTATAGTTTTGCGTACTCCATTTTTCAATGGGCTTGCTATTTACATATTTATTATATGCACATATATACAACAACGTCAATAAAATAATCCATTATTAAAATATTATGTTTAAATACCTTTATTCAAATTCGTTTGTTCTTGCTACTTCTCTAATCCATGAAGCAGATTTCTTTTCTTTACGTTTATATCCATCATCTAAACAGACTCTAACAAATCCATAACGATTCTTAAAAGCATTACACCAAGACCAGTTATCAATAGCTCCCCAATAATGGTATCCTAAACAGTTGGCTCCATCTTCAATTGATTTAGCAATCCATTCCAAATGATCTCTCACAAACTCAATTCGATAATCATCTTGAATTGTTCCACTATCATCCATGAACTTCTCTTCACCTTCAACACCCATACCATTTTCAGAAATAAAGAATGGCAAATCAGGACATTCCGTTTTGATTTTCATTCCAAAATCATAAATTCCTTTTGGATAAATTTCCCAGCCACGATGAACATTCATTTTTCTTTCTGGCCAGATATAAGGTTTTGCAATACATGGTAAACCATTTTCATCAAATTTTGAATCTGGTGCCTGGACTCTTGTTGGCTGATAATAGTTAAACCCTAACCAGTCGACCTTTCCTTGTGCTAAAATCGCTTCATCACCAGGACGTCTATCAATTTCTACTTTCCAGTCATTTTCAACAGTATCCAATACATCTTGAGGCAAATGTCCATGCGCCACAACATCTAACCACCAGCGATTATGCAATCCATCAGTCATACGGACTGCTTCTAAATCTTCTGGTGATGGATTTTCTTTTGTATAAGGAGGTGCAAAACAATTAATCATACCAATCTTGGCACCTTCAATTAATTTTCCTTCTTCTTGAAGTTTTCTAAAATTCATCACTGCTAAACAATGGGCCAATGTAATTCCATATTGAACATTGATAGATTGTTTGAAGTCATGTAAATATGGGTACCAAGCTCCATGTAAGAATTGTTGTTCTGGTTCTACAATTGGTTCATTGAAAGTAAACCAGTATTTCACTTTCATACCAAACTCTTCCATTGCCTTTTTGACAAAGTTTGCATATGCTTCTACTACTTCCCTATTTTGCCAGCCACCACGCTTAATTAAGTACTCTGGCATATCAAAGTGATACATATTCATATAAATATCAATCCCATTTTCATTCGCACAATCAATTAATTTATGATACCATGCAGCTCCTTCTGGATTAATATTGCCATCTTGATCTAATAATCTTGTCCATTGCATAGATGTTCTAAATGATTTAAAATTCAAACTTTTTAATAACTTAATATCCTCTTCATATTTATGATACATATCATTTCCAACATATGAACCGACATTATTATGGAAGGCATTGATTTCCTGATCAGAATACATATCCCAATATGAACGAAGTCTTCCACCAACGTTCCATGATCCTTCAGTTTGTGGTCCAGACATTGCTGCACCAAAGAAAAAATCTTTAGGTAATTTTATTGTCATTGTTATTCCTCCTTAATTTACACCCCTATTATATTTGAAAATGATATAAGGGTAAACAAATATTGAATTGTTTCAAAATAATTTCATAAACATTTCATAAAATCTTACTTTTATGAAACTTCGTTTCATGATATACTAATACTGGTGATAAAAATGAGCATAATGACACAGTTAGAATTTGAATTAGAGTTTTCCGAATCTGAAAAAGAGATTGCAAAATATATTTTAAATCATGGTGAAGCTGTTTTAAGTATGTCCGTTAAAGAACTTGCTAAACATACTTATACATCTCCAGCAACAATAGTAAGACTATGCAAAAAAATTGGTCTAGAAGGATACAATGACTTTAAAATCAAATATTCTGCTGAACTTCAATATGATTTACAACACACTGATCGTATAGATGTCAATTTCCCATTTCAAAAAGATGACTCACATCCTTTGATTTGTCATAAGCTGGCTTCACTTTCGCAAGAAGTCATTGCTGATACAGTTAAACTTATTGATTTTAATCAGCTTCATCAAATTGTTGATTTAATATATCACTATCCAACAATTGATATCTATGGTTCGGGAAATTCTTTATTGGCTGCTATGAGCTTTCAACATAAGATGATGAGAATTTCAAGAGATGTGAATTTAAGAGTATTACATGGCGAACAGATTTTCATGTCCTATAATACAAACCCTGATAGAATTGGAATGATTATTTCTTATTCAGGTGAAACCAATGAAGTGATTCAAATTGCTCAAACTTTAAAAGAAAAGAAAACACCACTTATTGTTTTAACTTCTATTGGCGATAATCGTTTATCTCATTACGCTGATTATATCTTAAATATAGGTTCTCGTGAAAAAATATTTACAAAGATTGCACCATTTGCTTCACAAATCTCTATGGAATATCTATTAAATGTTATTTTTTCATGTCTTTTTCAAAAAGATTATGAACAAAACATCCAAAATAAAGTTG
Organism: Coprobacillus cateniformis; assembly: GCF_009767585.1. Classification (NCBI taxonomy): domain Bacteria; kingdom Bacillati; phylum Bacillota; class Erysipelotrichia; order Erysipelotrichales; family Coprobacillaceae; genus Coprobacillus; species Coprobacillus cateniformis. The sequence continues at coordinate 3,194,909 of NZ_WSNW01000001.1, read as the reverse complement.
GCTATGATAAAAAGAATGACTCTCGTCATCCTCAATCAAGTCCAGTGAGTGATTAAAAGCATCCTTAAGGATGCTTCAGATTGTTGACAAAGTGGTACTCCAAAACGAGTATCGCTTTTCTTTGTGTGTTTCAAAGCGGGAAATCATCATTTTCAACCAATTATGAATGGTATTTGATGAAGTTTTCCAACTCCACCTTGCCATTCTTTTTAAATTATGACATGCAAAAATCATCAGCGCTTGATGCTGATTTTTTTCTATTCCTCGCAATCTTGTATATCTTAAATTATGCTGCTCCTTACAATCTCCAAATACCCGTTCTATACTTTCCTTACGCTTTGGATATAATTCTTTCCATTTTGGAGTATGCCGTATCTCATCCATGACTTCTTCTCGATATTCTTCCCATACATGGCGTGTAATCACTTTTTGATAATTCTTTGATTGTGTACATTTTTCTAAAAATGGGCATTCCTTACACTCTTTTGGATTTGATTTATATTCTTTATAACCCAATTTATTCGTATTGCTATATTCCAGTAACTTTATATTTGGACATATGTAACAGTCATATCTTTCATCATATACATATTCGTATTTCTTAAAAAAACCTTTCTTCGTCATTGGTCTTTTGTATGGCGCATACATTTTTTGCTTGTGTTCTAATATTGTCTTGCATACTGCTGGTGTGATGTACCCTGCATCTAAACATAGATTCTTGATTTGGTCTTTATACTTTTTATTTAATAAATGATATGCTGGAAAGAAAGATACACTATCATGTACATTTCCAGGCACACATAGACTTAATACCACAAATCCATTCTTATCACAGAATGTTTGGTGAGAATAGGCAAAGCATCCGCTTTCTCCATCGGTTTTACTAACCTTAATATGCTTCGTTTCTATATCTTTTTTCAGTTCTCCACTTTTTTCATCAAAATTGAACTCTTCTTTCTCATTTGATTTCAATGGCTTTTTCCCATGTGCTTCTCTATCTTTATTGATTTCATCTAACAACTCATCTTCATACACCTTTTTTACTATTGCGACTTCTTTATCTAAACACTTATTTTTGTTTGCGTTTGCTTTTTGATGTGTTGAATCCCCAAAAATTGTTTCCATATCCACAAATCCATATCCCATAGCCTGCCTTAATATTTCATCAAATATCTGTTCAAATACATCGCTGTCACTATATCTTCTCATGTAATTTTGACTCCATGTAGAATAATTAGGAACTTCCTCATCCATAGAAATACCCAAAAACCATCGATACGCTAAATTGACTTGTATCTCCCTACATGTTTTCCTCATCGAATGAATTCCAAAAGTGATATTAATAAAAACCATTTTAAAAAGTACCACAGGATCAATGCTGGGTCTGCCAAAATTGCTGTATAGTTCTTTTACTAAGGGATAAATAAAATCCCAGTCTATACAGGAATCTAGCTTTCTTACATCATGATCTTGTGGTACTAAACCTTCTATTGTATTTAAAATTATATTATCATGTTTACCTATTCTTCTTGTCATTGTCATATGTATTTTCTCCTACTCAACCTATACATATTATACCATTTTTCCATTATAAAAGACAGTAAGAGCCACATGTTTTAGGTTGAGTAGTCATCTTACTGCCTTATTTATTCTATCATATTAAGTAAAGCCTGTCGACCTTCTTTGTCAACAGGCTGAAGCATCCTTAAGGATGCTTTTAAAATAATGTTAATTGCTCAAATTTTTGTTGATGTGTCTTATAAGCTTTAATAATATCATCCATTTTATATAATAAACCATATTTCTTACACTCTCTTTGAAAAACCCTCCACAAATGGCTTGCTTTTAGACAGTTGCAGTTATATCTACTTCCATAATATTTCATATATTTTTCTTTAAGACCAGGAAAAAATTCATCTAATTTTTCATAGTAATAATCTCTTTGTCGATCTCTCAAGGTCACCCCAAAATAAGCATGAATAAACTTAGCTTCATGAAGATGCGCCAATCTCACCATTTGAATAACATTGTCTTCAGTATCATTAATAAATGGTAAAACAGGACCCATTAAAATACCAGTAAAGAGACCAGCCTGGCTCATTTTTTTAATTGCTGCAAAACGCTTTGATGATACACAAACATGAGGTTCAATAATTTTAGATAAAGTATCATCATATGTCGTAATTGTCATCTTTACAATGACATCATTATATTTTTGAATTTCTAAAAACAAATCAATATCTCTAACAACCAAATCACTCTTTGTTTCTAAAGAAACACCAAAACGATAATCTCTAATTAACTGGAGAGCTCCTCTTGTTATTTCTTCTTTTTTTTCATATTGATTATAGCTATCACTCATTGCTCCAATTCCTACAACACCCTTTTGTCTTTTTTTCATCAATTCTAAACTCAATATATCTAAAGCTTTCTCTTTCTTTTTGACGATATCAAATTCATCGTTTTGATAACATTCACTTCGACTATCACAATAAATACACCCATGGTGACAGCCACGATATAAATTCATATTATAGTCATTTCCAAACCATACATTGGCATATTTATTTTTTGATAATATTGTTTTGGCTGGTATTGTTTGCATGTCTTTCTCCTTCTTATCTTTTGATTATTATAACATGAGAAAAAAGAAAAGAACTGAAAATTTTCAGTTCTCATTCATTTATTTTCTTTTATCATTTTTGTCATCAGTATCATCATGATCACTCGTTGCGATTTTTCCACCTAGAAAACCTGCCAACAAACTCTTTAAATCAATACCAATAGACTCATTCATTCCTTCACTCACTTGAGTTGCAGTTGTTACAATATCAGAAACAAGTTTAGCACTGTTACCTTCACCATACATTGTAATCTTATCAACATTCTCAAGAGGTTTAGCAGCAGCTTCAACAGCTTTAGGCAACATATTAAAATACATTTCCATAACGGCTGCCTCACCGTATTTTTTCATCGCATCAGCTTTCTTATTAAGAGCCTCTGCTTCTGCCATCCCTTTTGCTTCAATTGCTTTGGCCTCTGCTTCACCTTTTGCTTGAATCCCAGCTGCTTCTTGTTCCATTTGATATTTTATAGCTTCAGCTTGAGCCTTTTGTGCTTCAGCATCTTTTTGCATTTCAAACAATTGTGCTTCTGCCTCTTTTTGACGTTTATATAATTCAGCATCTGCTCTTTGTTGAGCAGCAAATTTTTCTGCTTCAGCTTGCTTCTTGATTTTTGCATCAAGTTCTTGTTCTGTAACTTCAACGTCTTTACGTCTCAATTCAATTTCTTTTTCTTGTTTCATAATATTTGCATCAGCTGTTGCAATTTCAATTGACTTACGAGATTGTTCCTCTTGAATCTTATAAGCAGCATCAGCTTCTGCCTGCTTAGCATCCGCAATTTTCTTTAACTCAGCCTGTTTAATAGCCAACTCATTATTACGCTCTGCAATCTTTGTATCTGCATCAACTCTTGCATCATTCGCTTCTTGAGATGCTTTGGCTTGAGCCTGAGCAATATCTCTTTCACTCACAGCACGAGAAATTGCCGCATTTTTTTGAATCTTTACAATATTGTCAACCCCAAGATTTTCAATAACACCATTGCCATCAACAAAATTCTGAACATTAAACGAAACAATATCCAAACCCATCTTTGCCAAATCAGGTTCAGCATTCTCCTTTACCAATTCAGCAAACTTTTGACGATCAGAAACCATCTCCTCTAGATTCATACGGCCAACAATTTCACGCATATTCCCCTCTAAGACTTCTCTTGCCACATTAGCAATATATTCAACTGGTTTATTTAAAAAGTTTTGAGCTGCGAGATTTAATCTTTCTGAATCATCACTAATCTTGATATTAACTGCTGCATCAACATTAATATTGATATAATCAGCAGTTGGCACAGCATTTGATGTTTTCACATCAATAGGAATTAACTGTAAATTCAATTCGTCCTTCTTTTCCAAAAAAGGAATTTTCACTCCTGCTTTTCCAATTAAAACCTTTGGCTGTTTTCTTAGCCCTGAAATAATATAAGCAGTATCTGGTGATGCTTTGACATATCCTGTAACAATAACTATGAGAATAAGTACAGCAACAATAACACCAATAATAACTGCCAAATTATTTGATAGCATATCTATAAATTCCATATATATCCCTCCATTTACTATCATATATATTTTACCACTTCCTTATTCATGTAGGCAACAAATATCGACAAAATCGTATCTCCAAAAAAAATAGGAACCCTAAGTTCCTACAAATTTCATATATCACTAAGGTGCAACAGGTGCACTTGGAGCTTGTGGCACTGCTGGTGCATCTGGTGCATCTGAAATCCCAAAACCACCAAAAGAAACCAAATCACCAAAAGTCACACCAAATCGAAACCATCCATTTTGATCAATATAAACAATTTGATACCATTTATGATTTCCATCTTCTTTTAAATATTCTGTATTTCTTTCCATTGCAAAACCTATACCAGTAAGAACAACACCAATTCCTAACATTAATGCAATTGCTGGAGCAACCAATTTATGCATTCCCATTGTTTTTAACATACAACGCCCACCTTTCTTAATATTTGAACACTAAATTCCTTAACATAAACTGTCATCTTTTTAGAATATGCAAGAATTGTTCCTGATACTCGATAAGTTAGGGCGATCCCAATAAGTCCAACAGCTCCAAATATTGCGCTCACACCTAATTGTGTAATTCCTAAAGAGACGGATTCTGTAAACAGTACAAATGAACCAAAAATCCCAACAATAAAACTCATAGAGCCAGCCAGTCCTAACGCAACTGTTATGATAGGAACACACCAAATTAAAATATATGCTGCCAACAACAAGCATAACCAAGCAGCCATTAAAGAACCCCAAAGAGGAAAACCTAATATTAATAAAATACTCACCCAAGCAGATGTTGTTGTTTTCATCTTTTTAATTTCAATAATTTCCTCATTCCCCTTAACATTCGCAACTGTTTCTTGAATGCTTCCTAGTTTTGAGATAGCATCCTCTTCACTATATCCATCTTCCATTAAATCAGCAATGATTTCTTCATAATAAGTCATCACTTGTGTAACAGTACTATAAGTTTCATCTTTTAATTCTGCTTCTAATTTTTCAATAAATTCTTTTTTAGTCATGATTTAACTCCCCTTCTATATAATGATATATATTTTCTATTTGATTCCAGCCAGATAAGAAATCCTGAATATGTTCCTGTCCATTTGCTGTTAACTTATAATATTTTCTAAGTCGACCATTATGTTCTACAGTATATGTCTCTACATAAGAATGATTTTCTAATCTTTTTAAAATTGGATAAAGCGTTGATTCAGATATATCTATACATTGACTCACATCTTTAATAATCTGATAACCATATGAATCTTTCTGAATTAAACTTGCCAATACACAAAACTCTAAGAACCCCTTTTTTAATTGTGTATCCATCAATATACCTCCTTATATCTTATACTATACATTACATAGTATAATGTGTCAAGAGGTATCATAAAAAAAGATACCTCATAACGAAGTATCTTAATCATTTCATAAAAAAAGTCCAATATCCTTGAATAAATATGAAAATAATAATACATGGTAAGATATACTTTAAATAAACTTTTGTCCATTTTGGAAAATGAATCCCTTGACCAGTATTCGCTTCTTCTAAAAAATTTTCAAATCCCCACCCATAGCGAGATGTACAAAAAATCAAATAAGCAAGTGATCCTAGTGGCAGAAAATTATATGTTACAAAGAAATCTTCTAAATCCTGAATATATGTTCCTGCTCCAAAAGGATGAAAGCCACTTAAAACATTAAATCCTAAAGCACATGGTAATGAAAGAAACAAAATCAAAACCAAATTAACAAATACAGATTTCTTTCTTGTCCACCCAAACAAATCAATACCAAAAGATATAATGTTTTCAAATACAGCAATAATTGTAGACATGGCTGCAAAACTCATAAAAACAAAAAATAAACTTCCCCAAAGCTGTCCCATCCACATTTCATTAAAAATACTAGGTAAAGTAATAAAGACAAGACCAGGTCCACTTTCAGGATTTACACCAAAAGCAAAACAGGCTGGAAAAATAATTAAACCTGACATCAAAGCAACAAGTGTATCTAATGTACAAACACTCATTGTTTCGCCTAATAAACGACGTTCTTTGCCTATGTAACTTCCAAATATAGCAATAGCTCCAATCCCTAAACTCAAGGTGAAGAATGCCTGTCCCATAGCTGCAAATATAACCTCCAAGACTCCATATCTAGCAATAGAATCTAAATTAGGAATTAAATAGAAAGCTAAACCTTCACCGCCACCAGGTAAAGTGATAGCACGAACAACCAAAATCAAAATAATGACAAATAATGATGACATCATAATCTTTGTCATCTTTTCAACACCATTTTGTAGTCCTAATGAACAAACACCAAATCCTAATGCAACAACAACAATCATCCAAAAAACCTGCATAAATGGATCTTGTAAAGATTGATTAAAGATATCTCCCACTTGAGTTGGTGTTATACCATTAAATTCTCCCTTGATCATCTTCAAGAAATAAGCAAGCATCCAGCCACCAACTGTTGTATAAAACATCATCAGCATATAATTTCCAGCTGCCTGAAAATAGCCAACACCTTTCCAGATTTTCTGCCCTGGCTTTAAAGTTGTTAAAGCAGAAACGGCACTTTTTTGACTTGCTCTTCCAACCGCAAATTCCATTGTCATGATTGGTGCTCCTAATAGAATTAAAAACAACAAATAAATTAAAACAAACAGAGCACCACCATATTGCCCTACCACATAAGGAAATCGCCATACATTTCCTAATCCAATCGCACACCCAGCTGAAATCAAAATAAAGCCAAAACGCGATGAAAATTTCTCTCTAGCCATAAAACCTCTCCTTTTTTCATGCCTTTTTATTCTACAATAAATCTCATAAAATGTGAACCCATTAAGAAAAAGAAAAAGTGATGAGAAAATCTCATCACCACATACTAATTAATAGTTTTCAGTCATTCTTTCAAAAAATGCTTTTGGATAACCACAAGTTGGACATCTTTCTGGCGCTTCTTCACCTTCGTAGATAAATCCACATTGTCTACACTTCCATCCCTTTGGTGCATCTCCTTTGAATGTTTTACCATTCTTATATGAATCCAATAATTTTAAATAACGTGCTTCATGTGATCTTTCCACTTTACCAACGTTTTCAAATTTAATTGCTAATTCTTCAAATCCTTCTTCTCTTGCTTCCTTAGCCATTCTTGCATACATATCTGTCCATTCTTCATTTTCACCAGCAGCTGCAGCAACTAAGTTTTCATCAGTCGCTCCAATACCATGAAATTCAGAGAACCACATTTTTGCATGTTGTTTTTCTTGATCTGCAGTTTCATCAAAAATAGCAGCGATTTGTTCTAAACCTTCTTTTCTTGCCATTTCTGCGAAATACGTATATTTGTTTCTTGCTTGTGATTCACCAGCAAATGCTTCCATTAAATTCTTTTCTGTTTTTGTACCTGCATATTTTGAATTTTTTTCTTCTTCTACTTTTTCAAATTTATCAGCTGAAACTTTACAAATTGGACATACTTCTGGAGGTGTATCTCCTTCATGTACATACCCACATACTTTACATACCCATTTAGCCATAATTAAATTTCCTCCTTCATTTTTTCATCTGTCTTTATTATACTACAAAAATTGGCAAAATCAAGAACTTTTTTAATAATAGTAATTATTACTATTAAATAATTATATTATTTAATATTTTTGATATGCTTTTTTATAAATACAATCATATCCAACATAATTATTTTAAAAAGCAATCTCTATACTAATATGATCATATCCATATTTAACATATGTCAGTGATTTAAAAAAAGACCACTCCCTTATTTCATTTTGATTGTCAAAATATGGAACATAAAATGAGTAGGAAAATTGTTTTTTCGTTATAAGTAGTGTATAATGGCTTTGTTAAAGGAAATATAACTCAAGTAGTGACTTTTATAAGCATTAACTTATATATTCTTTTGACAAATTTAAGGAAGCGTCGTATTCAAAAGAAACGACAGTGGAGGAGAAAAATGAATAAACAAAAAACAAAGAACCTTTCGTTCATGTCGCTATTTATAGCGATAGAAATTCTCATGGTTATGGTGCCTTTTCTTGGTTTCATTCCAATTGGACCTTTACGTGCAACAACATTGCATATTCCTGTTATTATCGCAGGAATTGTTCTTGGAAAAAAACAGGGAGCAGGCATAGGACTAGTATTTGGTATCTCTAGTTTAGTTATCAATACTATTCAACCAACCTTGACTTCTTTTGTCTTTTCACCTTTTATCAGTAAATCTTTGATGAGTGCATTCATTGCAATTGTGCCAAGAGTTCTTATCGGATATATTGCTGGTCTTCTTTTTGAAAAGTTAAAAGATAAAAATGAATTCATGGCAATGATTGTTGGTTCTTTTTTAGGTGCTATGACAAATACAGTTTTGGTATTAGGTGGTATTTATTTTATCTTTGGTTCTCAATATGCGAGTGCTATTGGTAAAGATTTAAGTGCTTTATTCCCTTACCTTATTGGTATTATAACAACAAGTGGCTTATTAGAAGCTATTGTTGGAACCATGATTGCAGTTATGGTCTCACGTATATTAATAAAATTAAAATAAAGAAATGAGGTTTATTGTATGTCTAAAAAGATTATTGTTGGAATAACTGGAAGTATTGCAGCATATAAAGCTATCCAATTGATTAGTGATTTAACAAAAAAAGATTATCATATTGAAGTCATGATGAGTGAGAGTGCTGCAAAATTTATCACACCAGTTTGTATTCAATCACTTACAAAAAGAAAAGTTTATATTGATACTTTTGATGATGAGAATCCTGCTATCATTACACATGTTGATATTGTCAAAGATGCTGATTTATTTATAGTCGTTCCAGCAAGTGCACATACGATTGCCAAATTAGCTTATGGGATGGCAGATAACATGTTAACAAGTGCTTTCTTAGCAGCAACTTGTCCAAAATTGATTGCGCCTGCTATGAATGTTCACATGTTTGAAAATCCTATAACTCAAAAAAATATGCAATCTTTAAAAGAGACTGGTGTATTGTTTGTAGAACCTACTTGTGGTTTATTAGCATGTGGCGATATAGGACGTGGAAAACTGGCTGATCAAGAAGATATTATGGAAATGATACATTATGCCTTGTCTAAAAAAACATTAACAGGTAAAAAGATTTTAGTGAGTGCTGGACCTACACAAGAAAGTATTGACCCCGTTCGTTATATTACAAATCATTCAAGTGGCAAGATGGGGTATGCCATCGCTAAAGCAGCCTTTTGTTTAGGAGCAGATGTTACACTTGTCAGTGGCCCTACTTATCTCAAAAAACCATATGGCATCAATTGCATAAACGTTGTGAGTGCGGATGATATGTATCAGGCTATTCATGAGATTTCAAAACAACAAGATTTTATCATTATGTCAGCCGCAGTTGGAGATTATGCTAGCCAAAATATCGCAGATCAAAAAATCAAGAAAAATGATCATAAAATGACTTTAGAACTTATAAAAAATAAAGATATTTTATTTGATTTAGGTCAAAAAAAATTACCACAGCAGATTCTATGTGGTTTTGCAATGGAAACCAGTGACTTGATTGAACATGCTCAGGATAAATTGAAGAAAAAGAATTGTGATATGATTGTTGCTAATCATTTAAAAACAGATGGTGCTGGCTTTCAAGGGGATACAAATATTGTAACATTTATAACTCAAGATAGTATGAAAGATTATGGATTATTATCTAAGGATGAGCTTGCTTATGAAATTTTAATGACATTAAAAAAGATGGAGGAATCATTATGTTAGTTGCTATCGATATTGGTAATACAAATATTACAATGGGAGTTTATGACCGAGATCAGTTAATTGGTAATTATCGTTTAACAACAAAGTTTCAAAGAACATCTGATGAATATGGATTCATGTTATTATCTTTCTTAAATGCATCTTCAATTGAAGTTGAACAAATCGAGGATATTATTATTAGTAGCGTCGTTCCAAAAATCAACTATTCTTTTACCAACTGTATTAAAAAATATCTTCATAAGAATCCTATATTTATTGGTCCAGGTGTCAAAACAGGTATTGATATTCGCATTGACAATCCTTCAACACTTGGTGCCGATCGATTAGTAGATGCAGCTGGTGCCTTTTATACTTATGGTGGACCTTGTTTGGTCATTGATTTTGGAACAGCAACAACTTATGATGTTGTTACTGCTAAGGGTGAGTTTATAGGGGGAGCAACTGCTCCTGGTATTGGTATATCAACAAATGCCCTTTCCTCACAAGCTGCTAAATTGCCAGAAATCGAAATTCAAAAACCTAATAAAATTATTGCTAAGAATACAATTAAAAGTATGCAGGCTGGAATTGTTTTCGGATATATTGGTCAAACTGAATATATTATTAGAACGATTAAAGAAGAATATGGAGAAAACCTAAAAGTCATTTCAACAGGTGGTTTAGGACGTATTATTGCAAGCGAAACTGATGAAATTGATATTTATGATGTTGATTTAACATTCAAAGGACTTAAAATTATATACGATAAAACGAAAAAGAACATATATATTTAATTATAAAAAGAGATAAGAACTCAGTTTTCAACTGAAGTCTCATCTCTTTTTTCATTATATAACATAAACAGAAGCCTAGCGATAATGACTTCTTTAGAAAATAATGTAAGAAATTTCTCAACATCGACCTTCTCTTCTGCAGGATACAGCATACCATGCAACAAACGTCCTACAACACCTAACTTATTAATATTCTTTAATGTTTTAGATATTTCATCTGTTGAACGTAATGATACCATTTGATATTCTGGATTTGTGTATTTTTCAAAATCCTTTAACAAATCTTGAACCACCAAATCAAACTGATAAACATAACTTGGATCACGCCCTACAAGTTCTAATGTCCAGTCTAAAGCTACAAATAAATAATCATTTTCACTTAAAGGCTGATCCTTATGAGCCTCCATGAATCTATAAACAAGATTACCACCTGTATCACTTCTAAACATTTTACGCATATAACGTTCTAAATAAAGAATATCTTTATAAAAAACATGAAACAAAGGTGATTCAAACTGCTGAAATGTATATTTTACCCCCAAGTAATCACCAAAACATTTCATGGCTGTTTGATAACCCAAACGTTTATTTCTATCTAATGCTTCACGACTAAAGTCCATGAATCCACCTAAATCCACATAAGGCATTGTATATGTGATATGAGGACGATTGACATAATGTTTATGAGTTGCTTCTTTACTATTCATATCCACAACAATAATCTCATCAGCACCCATATCAAAAGCGAGGTCAATTGGAACATTATCATAATAACCACCATCTATAAAGTCTTCGTTTTGAATTGAATGAATTGGAAAAACTGGAAAACATGATGCACTTGCAATGAGATAATCAAATATATATTGTTTGTTCATTTCTTCTTTGGTAATGAATAATGGTTTTAATGATGGATAATGAACTGTACACAAGCCAAAATCAATTGGTGATGATAAGAGTTGTTCTTCTTTTAACAAACTTCGAATAAGTTCCTTTAATGGTGTAATATCAGCCCCTTTTTCTTTTATATATTTCTTAAAAAAAGAAATAATTAAGTTAGATTGATTTAACATAGTATCTAAATCAAATTGAAAATCTGGTTGAAAGCCACCAGCAAAGACTTGAGAAATATCTATATGGTTCCAAAGTTTTTCCAAAGCCTCTAAATCTTGTTGAGCTAATAAACATCCATTCATTGCCCCTATTGATGTTCCTGTCACAATTTGGTAATCAATACCCAACTCACTAAGTGCTTTCATGAAACCAGCTTCATAAGCACCTTTAGATCCGCCACCAGCTAATACCACTGCACGTTTCATAATTAAACCCCTTTTCTTCCACTCACTTCTATCATATTTTTATAATCTTCTAAATATGAATCAAATTGTTCAAAGGATGACAAACGATACTCCCAGTTTGGCGAACCTATCTTACCAGGTACATTAAATCGTGCTGATGTATCACACCCCATCATATCCCATACTGGAACAATAACATGCATTGCTTCTAAATCTAAACAGTAATGAATGATTTTTTGATAATCGTGAACCTCATCATAATTAGCAATATATGTGGATACTTTTTTATAGTCTTCTTTTTCTAATGAATCTAACCAGCCAACAAGTGTATCATTATCGTGTGTACCAGTGTAAACAACAACCTTATGAAAATCAAAATCATAACAATAATGAAACTGAAAAACATACATTCCTTTCAAATGATAATGATCTCTTAAATCATAAACCTGATGACGAAGTTCGCCTAAATCTTCAGCGAGAATAGATAGTTCTGGAACCTTATTAAACAAAGTATCAAACAATTGATAACCAGGAGCTTCTATCCAATCACCAATAATAGCTGTTGATTCACTTTCAGGAATTTTCCAATACGTATCAAAGGCTCTAAAATGATCAATCCGTACTGTATCATAAATTTGTGAAGCTGCTTTCATACGTTCAACCCAAAAGTCAAACTGATGTTTAGATAAATACTCCCAATCATAAAGTGGATTTCCCCATCTTTGACCAAATTTACTAAAATAATCTGGTGGAACTCCTGCTACAAATGATGGCTTTCCATCTTCTTCCAAAAGAAAACATTGTTGATTCACCCAAACATCAACTGAATCTAAACCAACATAAATTGGCATATCTCCAATAATTGAAATACCTTTTTGATTTGCATAATTTTTTAATGCATTCCATTGTTTAAAGAAATAATATTGTAAGAAGATTTGATAATTAATTTCCTTTAAAAATGGTGTTAAAGAAAATGATAAATCACGATAATAATACTTATATTCGTCTTCCCATTCAACCCATGATTTTTGATGATTATGATCTTTAAAAACTTTAAAAACTGCATAAAGATGTACCCAATCATTTTCTTTTACAAAACGTTGATACTCATCAGTTTCCTCAAAACGTTCAAAAGCTTTCAAATATAATTTCTCTTTAACGTGTCTTACTTCTTTATAATCCACAAAATGATAAAGCGTATGAAAAGATGTCACTTCTTCAGCCAATAATAAATTATCTTCTACCAATCCAGCAAGACTTAAATAAATTTCATCTCCAGCATGAGTTGATAATGGCTGATATGGGGAATTTCCATAGCCTAATGGATTTAATGGTAAAATCTGCCATAGTGTTATTGATGCGCTAGCCATCTTATCAACCAGCTCATAAGCATGTTGACCAAAATCACCAACACCATAACGTCCTGGCAAAACTGATATCGGAAATAACAATCCTGCTTGTTTTTTCATAAATTCACCTAATATCCTAAATAGTCTTCAACAATGATGACTTTCATACGATTAACCTTCCCTTGATATCCTAATTTAACAAAACTGCTACAAATTCTTTCTGGACTATGGCATTCCATACATCTGCCTGTTTTTACACAAGGTGTTTTTTTATTTAAACGAATAGCGTTTGCTGGAGCACTACAATTTTTAATATGTGACAATGCACCTGCTTCATCTTGACAGATTTTATTCAATCCAGCAATCACAATAACCTCTTTTGGTCCAAATATCATTGCTGCTACACGATTCCCTGTTCCATCAACATTATACAAACATCCATCCATAGTTAAAGCGTTTGTACTCGTAATGAATAAATCAGCATAAAATGCCTCACGAAAACGATCTTCCATAACATCTCTTGACAATCCTTCTTCATATCGATCAATAAAATGGACATCACTCGTACGCAATAAATCAACAACACCCATTTGATTCAGCGTTACACTTCCACCAACAGCAACTTTCTTACCATCTTTTAAAATACTTTTTAAATAAGTCTCCAATTCTGTTTGATTTTTCACAAACATTAAAGTCATATTATTTGCCTCAAAAGATTTAATCAATTCTGTCTCTTTGATTTTCAATAAAGTCTTTAAATTCTCTTCCATCTTTCTTCCCTCCACAATTCTTATGACAATCTGAACAATTATGGCAATGTCCTTTTTTTATGATACGATAAGCCAAAATAATACATATACATAAAACTATAATAACAATGATATCAACTCTATTCATAGAAATAAATTTCCTATCTGATATATCAGCATAGCAACTAAATATGCCATCCCAGTTTGAAATCCAGCAGTTAATAAAGCCTGTAACCAACTACCTAGTTCTCTCTTTGTAGCAGCAAATGCTGCAATACAAGGCATATACAAAACAGTAAATACCAAGAATGCAAATGCACTCATAGGAGTAAATATTCCTGCCAAAGCACTATTTAAAGAAGTAGCTGTATTTGTTGCAGTTAAAACACTTAAGGTAGAAACAACAGATTCTTTTGCAGTAATCCCAGTCATTAATGCTGTTGAGGCACGCCAATCATTAAATCCAAGTGGCTTAAATATAGGCGAAACAAATGTACCAATTGCTGCTAAAATACTTTGACTGCTGTCCTCTATCATTTCAAATTGGAAGTTAAAACTTTGTAAGAACCATATCACAATAGAAGCTATAAAAATCACTGTAAAAGCTTTACGAATAAAATCTTTTGCCTTATCCCAAACATTTAGCATAACATTTTTAGCAGTTGGAATACGATATGCTGGTAATTCCAATACAAATGGGACAGGCTCTCCTAAAAAAATTGTATTTTTCAACAGCAAAGCTGAAACAACAGCAACAAGTATACCAATACAATAGATTGTAATCATAACTATAGCAGCTTTACTTGGAAAAAATGCTGCTATAATCATTCCATAGATAGGCAATTTAGCACTACATGACATAAATGGTGTTAATACTATTGTCATTTTACGATCACGATCACTTGATAATGTACGTGTAGCCATTATAGCTGGTACACTACATCCAAAACCTATCAGCATTGGAACAAATGATCTGCCAGATAAGCCAATTTTCCTTAAAGCCTTATCCATAACGAAAGCAACTCTCGCCATATATCCACTGTCTTCTAGCAATGATAAAAAGAAAAACAAAATAACAATAACAGGCAAAAAAGACAAAACACTTCCCACTCCTGCTAAAATACCATCCCCAATTAAGGCGCGTAACCAGTAAGCAACATGGTTCGTTTCTAAAAATGCCAATAACCAATCAGAAACAATGGTAATTCCACTATCCATCAAATCCTGCAAAGGAGCACCAATAAGATAGAATGTAAAGTAAAAAATGAATAACATAATCAATATAAATACTGGTATTCCTAAGTATTTATGTGTAAGTAGCAAATCAATCTTCTCTGAACGAATTTGTTCTTTGGTTTCACACTCTGTAAAAACACAGTCTTGACAAACCTCTTCAATGAAAGAATAACGCATATCAACCAATGCTGCTTCACGATCAGTTCCTGACTCTTCTTCCATTCCTTCCAGTATATGCTCAATAATATGACAGTCATTTTCAGATAATTGTAGAGTCTTAAACATCTCTTTGTCACCTTCAATCAGTTTTGTCACACAATAACGTACTGGAAGATGCAATGCTCTAACCTTCTGTTCAACAATATGTGAAATGGAATGAATCGCTTTATGAACAGGTCCATGACATAAATCTAAATGTCTAGCTGGCTGATCCATATTCCTTTCTATCTCAGTAATAACATCTTCAATACCTTCATTTTTACTAGCTGAGATAGGAACAATACTCATCCCCAGTTTTTCTTTTAAGCCATCCAAATCTATACAATTCCCACTGCTCACAACTTCATCCATCATATTTAAAACAAGAATCATAGGAATATTTAATTCCATTAATTGCATTGTTAAATATAGATTTCTTTCCATATTTGTTGCATCAACAATATTAATAATTAAATCCGGATGTTCATCTAATAGAAATTGAATGGAAACAATTTCTTCAGAAGTATATGGAGATAATGAATAAATACCTGGCAAATCAATTAATTCAAATTGCTCTTTATGCTTTTTTATGAAACCCTTTTTTTGTTCAACTGTTACGCCAGGAAAATTCCCAACATGCTGACTTGATCCTGTTAAAGCATTAAACAATGTTGTTTTTCCACAATTTTGATTACCTATTAACGCTATTTTTCTACTCATCACTAACCTCCTTGATTGCTATCTTGGAAGCATCATCTTTTCTTAAGGTTAAAACATAACTTCGTAAATAAACTTCTATTGGATCACCCATAGGTGCCACTTTACGAACCTTTATTTTTGTTTTAGGTGTTAATCCCATTTCTAATAAACGACGGCGTAATAGCCCTTTACCACCAACTGTTTCAATAACAACCGTCATTCCTGGTTTTACTTCATCTAATGTCATAAACAATCCCCCATTATTTATATTATAACGCATTTTTATAACGATGAAAACACAAGACATTCATTAAATCTTAAAAAGTTATCATATTCTAACTCAATATCATCAAAAAAACATAATCTTTGTCAAACAAGCACTAATCACTTGTTTATTGAAGACTATACTATTTATTTAATCTTTCCTTACATAGCAAATAAGAGTTTCAGTGACAACAAGATCCACCAAACCACCATACGATAAATAAACCAGTCTGACTCTTTTTTCTGGCTGAAAGTTAATTTGTTCTAATCATCAGACCATTGATAAAGTCATAGATGAATCATTTTTTAGAATTTTTATACCTTCTTGAGTCATATTATCTACCACAACTACTATTTCACTTGAAGCATCAATAGTCATTAATGAATACCAGCATTTCTTATTTTACATCAAAAAAAGATAGCATCTCTATGAAATCCCCCAAAGTTTAAACAACCTGATATTTGGGTTCATTTCATTATTGAGATACTATCTCTATTATTTATTTTAAAACTCTCATAGAATTAAGAATCGCAATTAATGTAACTCCAACATCAGCAAAAACACCCATCCACATATTTGACCAACCAAACATCGTTAACAACAAGACACCAATTTTAATAACTAATGTGAAAGTAACATTTTGCTTCAAGACTTTATTTGTCTTATGAGAAATGATAATTGCATCTTTAATTGTTTCAATATTATCTTGCATTAAAACAACATCTGCCGCTTCAATAGCAGCATCACTTCCAACACCACCCATTGCAATCCCGATATCAGCCCTTGCTAAAACAGGAGCATCATTGATACCATCACCTACAAAGGCAACATAACCATCTTGTTTCAATAACTTTTCAACCTGTTGAACTTTATCTTGTGGTAACAGCTCACTATAAACTGTATCAATTCCTAGTTTCTGTGCAACATCATTCGCAACCCTATGATGATCTCCAGTTAGCATAACAGTATTTTTAATTCCAACTTCTTTTAATAACTGAATTCCTTTCATTGTAGATTCTTTAATTTGATCTGCAACAACAATGGAACCAGCAAATTGTCCATCAATAGCAACATAAACGATTGTACCAACAGTTTTTGGCTCTTTCACTTGAATATTCATATCCTCAAAGAAAGATTCATTTCCTAGACATACATGTTTTCCTTGAATCTTAACATCAATACCTTTACCTGCAATTTCTTTAAAATCATCAATTTGATTCTCATCAATACTTTGACCATATTTTGCAACAATACTTTTTGCAATTGGATGATTACTATAAAACTCTCCATATGCACCATACATCAATAAATCATCTTGTCCATTCACTTCAACAACATCAAATTGCCCTTGAGTTAATGTTCCAGTTTTATCAAAAACAACAGTATCAACATCTTTTAATAATTCAAGATAATTCCCACCTTTGATTAGAGCACCCATTTTGCTTGCTTTACCAAGTCCAGCATATAAGCCTAATGGAATAGAAATGACCAAAGCACAAGGACAAGAAACAACAAGGAATGTTAGAGCACGATATAACCAATCACTAAAAACAGCATCTTCAAAAATAAACATCGGAACAATAGCCAACAATACCGCCAAAGCAACAACTGTAGGCGTATATATACGAGCAAACCTTGTAATAAATCTCTCAATAGGCGCTTTCTTACTGGCTGCATTTTCCATTAATTCCAAGATTTTTGAGACAGTAGAATCCACATACGGTTTTGTGACTCTTATTTCAAGAATGTTTGTTAAATTAACAACTCCTGCCAAAACATCTTCGTTTTCACGAACTTCTCTTGGCATAGATTCACCAGTCAAACTAGATGTATCTAAAGAAGAAATCCCCTTTACAACAACACCATCTAATGGAATTTTTTCACCAACTTTCACAACAATAATATCATCAACCTTAACATCTTCAGGCTCAACCTTTCTAACACCTGTAGATGTTTTTAGATTAGCAAATTCACTTTTAATATCCATCAATGAAGAAATTGAACTTCTTGTCTTATTAACAGCATAAGACTGAAAAATCTCTCCAACACTATAGAATAGCAATACTGCAACAGCCTCTTTATAATCACCTATACAGAAAGCTCCAATTGTTGCTATTCCCATTAAGAAATTTTCATCAAAAATTTCTCCTCTTAAAATATTTTTAATAGCCTTCCAAATAACTTCATAACCAATTAAGATATAAGAAATAAGAAAACCAAAAAATGAAATATTTTGTCCTTCTAATAAAATACTGATAAAATAAACAGCAACTCCTAAAACCAATGCCCAATTTTCTTTTAAACTAAATAACTTCGGCTTCCCTAGTGAGCGATTGGTATTTTTATATGATAATGTCACACCATCTTCTACTTTATCAACAGTTTTTTGTAAAGATGCAATCAAAATTTCTGCTTCGACATTTCCTTTTGCTTTCACTTGTAATGTTTCAGTAGAAAAATTTAATGCAGCATCTTCAATTTCATCCATCTTACGGATAGCTTCTTCAACTTTCATTGCGCAAGATGCACAATCAAGCCCAGATATTTTGTAAGAAATCGTTCCATCCCGATTCAATGAGTGTGTTTTGACATCAAGATGTTCATGGTCATGACTGCAATCACATTGATCATGTTTATGATGTGTATGGTCATGACCACAGTCACAATTGACATGTTCATGCTGATGCTCTTGATGTGTATGCTGTGATGACAATTGAGTTCGCTTTCCTTTCTCTTCTAATTGGACATCTGGTTCCACTTTTTGAATAGCCACTTGTAATTCATGAATATCAATATCATTTTGTGATTCAAGCACTAACAAACTATTTGCAAACGAAATTGAGCATTCAATAATATCATTTCTTTTGTTTAATACATCTTCAATTTTTTGTGCACATGATGCACAATCAAGATTTTTAATAATATATTTTTTCATCATAACAGCTTATCCCCCTATTCAATGACATGTTTATATCCAGCATCAAAGATTTGCTGTACATGTTCATCATCCAATGAATAATAAATCATTTTACCATCTCTTCTAAATTTGACCAAATTCGCATTTTTCAATATTCTTAACTGATGAGAAATAGCAGATTGTGTCATTTCTAAAGTTGCTGCCAAATCATACACACACATCTCAGATTCAAATAAAACACAGATAATCTTAATACGTGTAGAATCACCAAAAACCTTAAATAACTCTGCAACATCATATAATATCTCTTCATCAGGTAAAGCATCTAAGACTTTATCCACTGCATCTTGATTGACAATGATAGTTTTTTCCATACTTTGCCTCCTTCTTCATATGAACATATATTCATATGACAATATGATTATACAATCAAGTATTTGACATGTCAATATATTTTGGTAAAATAATGAAAAACGAGGAGATGAAAAAGATGAAAAGATTATTAATCGTAGTAGATTATCAAAATGATTTTGTTAATGGAAGCCTTGGTTTTGAAAAAGCACAATTATTAGAAGAACATATTATTCAACTGATTAAAGAGTATCATATGAATGGTGATGAAATTATTTATACAATGGATACTCACCAACAGAATTACTTAGAAACGTATGAAGGTCATCACCTACCAGTTGAACACTGCATTGAAAATACAGAAGGTTGGCAACTCTATGGAAAAGTTGGAGAATTACTTCAAGATTGCTTATGCTTCAAAAAACCTACTTTTCCTTCTTTAGACCTAGCATATTACTTAGAAGATAAAGAATATAAAGATATCACACTAGTTGGAGTTGTTTCACATATCTGTGTACTCTCTAATGCTATTATGGCTAAAGCTGCTCAACCTGATACACCTATTCGAGTAGATTTGAGAGGAACTTCTAGCGGTGACGAAAAAGTTCATCATGAAAGTATCGATGTTATGAAATCCATGCAAATTGAAATTATTGAATAAGAAAAAGAGTTTATTCTTCTTCAGAATCGAAGTCGAATAAACTCTTTTTTCCATCTCTTTTTTGTTGAATATATTGAACATAATCTAGACAGTGAATATCATCACCTAATAATAAAACATTATCTTCATTATCCATATTGTAAACATATACTGGAAGTTTTTCAATTTCATGGCCTTGATCATCATATATAGGACATATTTCCTTATTATATTCATTATCAATACAATTATATCCTTTATATCCTTCCATTTTATCAATTTTCTTTAAAGTCTCTTCATCAACTTCATGAATTTCACCTAAAATCATATGGTGACCCTCAGTTAAATAAGCTGGATAAACTTTTGTTAAAATTGTCATTAAACTTCCTTTGATGTATGCATAACTGCGAAACGAATCTTCATCCCTTAGATACAAATCATAATTATACATACCCAATCTTAAAGTTCCATATACAAATATTCGATGTTTCATTAATGTGTAGCCCCACCTGTTACTTTGATATCTTCCTGTGTGTCAATGATTGCTTCAATTGCAGCCGTCAGAGCTTCAACAATACTATCCAAGCTCATGCTTGGCATATTTTTCTTATCAATCACTTGTTGTGGCAAAAATGGGATATGTATAAATCCACTTCTTTTTCCAGGATATTTGGTTTCAATAATATGTCTCACCCCATAGAGAACGTGATTGCATACAAATGTTCCTGCACTATTTGAAACTGATGCAGGAATTTGACGTTCCTGGATACGAGCAACCATTGCCTTAATCGGTAAATTTGAGAAATAAGCAGCAGGTCCATTGGGAAACACAGGTTCATCAATAATCTGTTGACCATCATTATCTGGAATACGACAATCATCCATATTAATACCAATACGTTCCACTGTAATATCTGTTCTTCCTCCTGCCTGCCCAATTGATAAGACAACATCAGGATTATGTTCCTGAATTGCCTGATCTATAACTGCTAAAGAACGATGACAAACTGTAGGAATTTCCAATTTTACAATTTGTGCTCCAGCAATTGTATCTGACAGTTTCTTCACAGATTCAATCGCTGGATTAATTTTTTCTCCACCAAAGGGATCAAAACCAGTTACTAAAATTTTCATAACTTTCCTCCTAGAATCCTAAGACTAACATTAAAACAACGTGAATAACAATCATAATTAAAGCCATTGGCAACTGTGCTTTAATAACAGCCCATTTCTGGTCTTTTGTTTCTAGTACAGCACAAGGAACAATGTTAAAGTTGGCAGCCATAGGTGTCATCAATGTTCCACAATAACCTGCTGTCATTCCTAAAGCACCAATAACCGCAGGATTCCCACCTTGAGCAATAACAAATGGGTATCCTATGCCAATCGTAATAACTGTAAATGCTGCAAATGCATTACCCATAATCATTGTAAAAATAACCATTCCTAAAACATAGACAATAACACCAACAACAATATTGCCAGCTGGAACAACACTTGAAATGATTTGTGAAATAACATCACCAACTCCTGCCTCTTTAAATACAGCACCTAAAGCTCCTAACAATTGTGGCAACAAACAAGATGCACCAACTTGCATTAATAAACGTGATGTATCAGAACGTGTTTCAGAAACTTTAGGTCTACAGATAGCCATCGCTAATATCAAAGCAACCAGACAAGCTGTTCCAGTCATTACAGCACCATCTAAGGCAACTGCATCTCCACCACCGCTTCCAAATGAAATAATTGGTGCCAATATATCTCTAAAAGCAAAGAAGAATGTATTGGCATTATATTTAATAAATGATAAAAGCAGTGCCATAATTCCAATTGATACAGCTGGAATAAAAATCTTATTCCCTACTTTTTCACTAGCAGCCTGACGAAATTCAGGTGTTGACTCAACAAAGCTAGACATTCTCACTTGCTTCGTTGCTGTCAAACATCCCATAACAACCAATAAAGCCCCAGTAACAACAGAGGGAATCAATTTTCCAAACATAAAGATAATTCCAAGTAAACACCAGAATAATGATGTCCCTATCTTAGATTCTTCATTTTTAGTAGCTCTTAATGCAGTATCAAAACTCACCAAGCCACATAATACATAGAAAAATTCTGGAAGAAACGTTCCTAAAAATTCAGTCATTATCGATTTCCTCCTTTCTTGAGTTTCCTATCATACCATAGCACTTGTATTACTGTTAAAAAAACAGAAATAAAAGCAATGTAGAATGCTGATGATGAAATCATTGACAACGTAACATCTTGATATCCTAACCCAACCAACGTTCCTTGAATCAAAACAACTCCACTAGAAGCAGGAAAACAGTTTTGAGCAAAGAAATTTCCATAGTTTTCAACAGCAGCAGATAACCCTTTAATCTCTTCATCTTCAGCCTCAGTTAACTTCTCACCTTTTGATTTTTCAGCAGCAGCTTCACTCATAGGTAAAATTAAAGGTCTTACAAATTGAACATGCCCTCCGATTCTTACATTTAATCCTGAAGCAATTGAACGAATGACACTATAAATAGATAAAACTTTCCCAGCTGATGCATTTCTAATTTTCCCAATCAAATAAGCTGCTCTTTCCTTTAAGCCATATCTTTCGATGATAGCTATAACTGGAAAAATAATCAAGAAAATAGACATCAATCTATTATTGACAAAAGATTCACCAAGAATCCTTAAAATTTCTAAAAAATCCATTCCAGCAACTAGGCCTGTAACAATACCAGACACAATAACAACAGCCAATACATCTAGTTTTAATGCAAACCCAATAACAATAATAACAATACCAATTAATGTAATATATTGCATAGTTTCTTCTCCTTTCAAAATTTCTCGACGGTTTGTATTATATAGGAATTTACCCATTCTTTCAACAAAATATCAATAATTTCACATTCTGCAAAAAAAACATATCAAAATAAGATAAACATTGTTTATCTTATTGATGACGATATGCACATTGTCTTGTGATTCTTAAAACATTATCCTCATGGGGAAAATGAACAGGATTTTGATGTGTTTCTTGAAACATTTGAATCAAATCACAAGCATCCTGATAAATTTCTTTAATTTCCATGTTCCCATACATCCTTGGAGGTAAAACATAAATTGGAATGGGAATATCTTCTTTTTCAACCAATTGTTTCACATAAATATTGAGATGTGGACAACACACAACAATATCAAACTCTAAAAATCTATTTTTAGCAATAGAGAAAGGTGAAAATTCAATCATAACATCATCTTCCATTCCTAAATTTTGAATTTCCTTTTTCATTCTTTCAGCAACAAAACTAGAAGAAAAGCCACCACCACAACACAATAAAATCTTAATCATAAATAGCCTCCATTTTTATCTTATTCCTTAATATTATATCATTCTTTTTGATAATGTAAAAATATATTGCCACTTATATAAAAAAAGAGTATAATTTCATTAATTATCAAAGGGGGATTTATTATGGAAATCAAAATTGAAAAAGCGGCATCTCTCAAAGAGAAACCAGACCAAAACAATTTAGGATTTGGCAAATATTTTACTGATCACATGTTCATCTTGGATTGGAATAAAGAAAAAGGCTGGCATGATGCAAGAATTGTACCTTATGGTCCAATTGCTATGGATCCAGCGACTATGGTTCTACACTATGCCCAAGAAACTTTTGAAGGTTTGAAAGCATATCGTAATCCTGATGGGGATATTCTTCTCTTTAGACCAGAAATGAATGCACGAAGAATGATTAACTCTAACAAACGTATTTGTATGGCTGAATTACCCGAAGATATGTTTGTCGAAGCTGTTGAAGCGATTGTGAAGTATGAACAAGAGTGGATTCCTACAGCACCTGGAACTTCACTTTATATTCGCCCATTCACTTTTGCGACAGAACCTGGTGTTGGTGTTCATCCTGCTAATAGTTATAAATTTATAATTATTTTATCACCAGTTGGTAATTATTATCCAGAAGGAGTTAATCCTGTAAAGATTTGGGTTGAAGATGAATATGTTAGAGCTGTTAAGGGTGGAACAGGATTCACAAAATGTGGTGGTAATTATGCTGCCAGTATTGCAGCCCAGGTCAAAGCTGAACAAAATGGTTATACACAAGTCCTCTGGTTAGATGGCGTTCATAGAAAATATGTTGATGAAGTTGGTACAATGAATGTTATGTTCTTAATTAATGACACAATTGTTACTGCTGCTTTAGAAGGAACTGTCCTTCCTGGTGTAACACGAGATTCTATTCTGCATATTCTAAGAGATTGGGGCTACAAAGTTGAAGAACGTAATTTAAGTATTGATGAATTAATGGAAGCTGGAAAAACTGGGGCTTTAAAAGAAGCTTGGGGAACAGGTACTGCAGCGGTGATTTCACCAATCGGTGAGTTATGTTATAAAGGTGATAAAGTCACTATCAATAACTTTAAAACTGGGGAGTTGACACAAAAGTTATTTGATACTTTAACTGGTATTCAATGGGGTCGTTTGGAAGATAAATATAATTGGACAAAAATATTAAAATAGCAAAAAGGTTTCTCTTTATACTAGGAGAAACCTTTTTATCTCTACTTTTTTCACTTTGGGATTTATTATTTCATTGATAACTCATGATTTTTTTCTTTTTCTAATTCATTTTTTTCAAAGGCTTTAAAAAATGGATAAAAGATAATCAAACCAATAATAACATTCAAGAATACAACTACAATCGTCATCATATCACCAGAAGCTAATGGTCCTAAAATAAATGGAGGTGTAGCCCATGGTAATGTTGCATAGAATTTTGAAAAGACGCCTAACATACATAATCCATATGTCACAAAACTTCCGATGCATGTCGAAATGATAAATGGAATGATCAAAAATGGATTTAATGCTAGCGGTAATCCAAACATAACTGGTTCGATAATTGAGAAAATAGCCGCCGGAATTGAAAGAATTGCCAATTTCTTTAGAAACTTAACTTTTGAAAATAACATTAATATCAACAATGGCCAAACTGTGCTTGTCCAGATATGCAAATAATTAAAACCTGCAGTCCAAATATGTTCTAACGATCCGTTTGAAGCCATCACCTTTATCAATTCCTAAAATTGTTGCATCAGCACTTAAATGAGGATAATGTTCATTCAAAACCACAGTTTCCTTAAGTTCATTTTGAACAGCCTTAAATTGATCATAGTGTGAAAAATAAAGATCAAACATATAACCACTTACATCCTCATCATTAAAGTCAATCTGATAATAACCTTTTTTATAGGTTGTCATAATCTCTTCTAAAACTTGAATATCTTGATTCTCTAAATAACCGCTATCATGATCTATAAAAGCGAAACCACAGTGATGTTTTCTTATAACTTTCATAAAATATATAATCTGTTCATGATTCAGCGGTTCATCTCATAAAACCTTATTTCTATAAATAACATAGCGTCCATTACTTGCAATGAAGCCATCAACATATTGTTGAAAAAATTGTGAAGCATATTCATATGGACGACCTGTACAAATGAAGAGCAGATGCCCTTCTTTTTTTAATTCATAGAAAGCTTTTTGAATCGATAAAGGAACATCAGTTCCTATTGCTAATGTTCCCATCAATATCATAGAAAAACGCTTTTCTATCGGTCTTCAATGTTTTCATATTCATCAATTCCACCTACATATTTTGTTGCCGGTCTAATAATACGATTAGAATATAATTTGTTTTCAATATTATGAGCAATCCATCCTACTGTTCTTGCTGCAACAAAGAGCAATGTATATAAATCACTTGGAATATCTAACATGTCATAAACAAGTCCACTGTAAAAATCAACATTTGTACAGACACGAATACCCTTTCTTGTATATATTTCATCAATCGCAACCATTGCAAAGCGTGTATAAAACTCAAATTCTTCAAGACGATTTTTTTCCATTGCCAGTTCTTTACATTTCGCAGCCAATATCTCACTACGAGGATCACTTAAAGTATAGACAGCATGTCCAATTCCATAAATCAATCCACTCTTATCATTAAAATCTTTATCCAAAATGCGTTGTATAATAGTTCTGATTTGCTCATCAGATGCCTGCGTAGAAATCTCATTAATTGCTAATTCCATTTGCTTTTTAACAGCCAAATTTGCTCCACCATGACGTGGACCCTTTAGCGAACCAATCGCCCCTGCAACTGCAGAATAAATATCTGTACCTGTTGAGGAAATCACAACATTTGTAAATGTCGAGTTGTTCCCACCACCATGATCAGCATGTAAAACTAAAGAAATATCCAATATTTCTGCTTCTTTCTCACTAAAATTACCATCATCCCTCAGTAAAGACAGGATAGTTTCAGCTATACTATAATCCTGATTAACATGATGAATAAATAAGCTCTGTTCATCAAAATAATGAACTTTTGTCTGATAAGTATAGCAAACTATTGATGGAATTTTTGCTAATAAATTAATTCCTTTTTCTAATGTTTCCCTTGTTTCAGTATTATCAGGATTATCATCATAAGAATACAACATTAAAACTTCTTGTTGAAGTTTATTCATTAAATTTTTAGCTGGAAATCCTAAAATATTCCCCTCAAGATAATGTGGAGGCAATTCATAATTATCACTTAAAATTTGTTTGAACTCTTTAAATTCCTGCTCATTAGGCAAATAACCAAACAAAATCAAAAAGCAAACCTCTTCAAAAAGATATCTTTTTTCTTGACGCTGTGCTTCAATAATATCTTTGACATTTATACCTCGATAATACAGGCTACCATAATCATCAAACTTTTCTCCATCAACTTTTTTATATCCTACAACATCTGAGATTTTCGTTAATCCGACCAATACACCTGTTCCATCTTCATTACGCAATCCCTTTTTAACAGAATATTTTTTGTATAATTCATTATCAATTTGATTTTCTTCTAAAGATTTTTCAAAAAAACTTTGAATTCTATTTTCCATATCAATCACCCCTTTTATGATATAGAAATAATTATATCACACTTTTGTATAATTGTATACAATAAATTATTTTATACCATTTGAGGAACTTGATAATTAATCTTTAAGACATCAAACCATTTTTGTTTTTTTGACATATCTTGATTAACACCATGTGCTTTATACACAGTTGTCCCTTCTTTAACAACAAACCATACTTGATTATCAGAAGTCTTATAGCAAGTCACTGTCGATACATCAGAAATATTCGTTTCATTCTTATCCACGACTTCTTGTGACTTCATACTTTCTTTTAAAGTCTGATATTTGTGATAAGCTGTATCTTCAGATTTCATATAAAATGTTTCAAAACTTAATGAGTATACATCTTGATAATCTGGCGTTAACGTTCTTGTATGACGTACACATCCCTCATCATTTCCTGCATCTCCATATTCATCAACCTTCATACAATTTGGGTATTCACCTAGACCTAAGTAATCTTCATATCGATCACCTGATAAAAGAATTACAAAGGTTGAGATTATCACCATTGCGCCTAAAATCAATCCTATTATTTTTAGATTATGTTGTCCATAACGTCCACTGTTCATAGCAATGCCTCCTTACATATTTAAGGTTATACCAATTTTTTTCAAAAGTCAACATCATATGTAAGGGCTTTCTTTTATATCCATCCATAATGGCGACAAGCATATTCAATTCCATCATCATAGCTTGCCTTTGTAACAAAGTCTGCTTTTTTCTTCAATGCATCACATGCATTTCCCATTGCAATTGATGTCCATTCAGGTCGAAACATCACAAGATCATTATAATCATCACCAAAAACAACAACATCTTCAACCTTTCCATGAATTGTCTTGATCATATTTAAAATTCCTCGATCTTTTTCATCATGCTGAAATGTTAAATAGTCATCAACAAAACGAATATACCCAATTGAGTCTTTTAATTTAAGGTTCTTCTCATCATCTTGTGAAATTGCGATATATATTTTATAAATCTCTGGTATATCACAATAACGAAGTGATTGTTTTAAAAAATAGCGTGTTGGTTCCTGACGATATCCCACCTGATTGATAAAGTTATCATTAATCATAGTCACATCAATGCTATCATCAGTTGCAATTAACACGCCATAGCCTTTTCGTTCAGCTTCTTCACATAAAGCAACAGCTGTCTTATGGTCTAATGGTCTGTTAGCTATAACATGGTCATCGATTGTCAAAGCTGCCCCTCCATTACTAACAATGTGATGTATACCAGATATTTTTGCAAAATCTTTAGTTTTATAGTATGCACGTCCAGTCGCAATACACACAAAATGACCATTTTCTTGTAATTGACGAATTGTTTTTTGAGCACTCGGTACCAATTCACCTGTCAATTTATTAGTTAATGTTCCATCTATATCAAAGAAAAAATATTTTTTATTCATCTTTCTAACCTCATTTCTATGTTTTATTATAGCAAATTTGATTTTACGAAGAAAGAAATATTATTTATTCTCATTTTGAATGTCCAAAAAACCATAAATTAAACTCATATGAATTGGTGATAAAATAACTCCAATCATACCAAAGAAATACAAATGAACCATCATAGATAACAATAATAAGAATGAGGGTATCTTCATTTGTTTATTCATAATATGAGGTTCTAAAAGACTTCTTACAACATTAATAATTAAATAAATCAAAAAAATATAAAAAGCTTTCAGATATGCTCCTTGTAGCAAATAGACAATGCATAGAGGAATTAAAACAATACCAACACCAATAAATGGTAGACTATCTAAGAGTGCTGTTACAAAAGCATATAGTAATGGATGACTCATTCTCATGACAGCAAAACCTATAAGTAAAATAAAAAAACAAATAGACATCAATATCAATTGACACTTAACATAAACCCACAAACTCTTTAAACATTTATTTTTAATTCTGACAAAAGAATTCATGACATGCTGACTACATATCGATAACAAATTTCCTTTCATTTCTTCATAATCAAGCATAAAGAAAAAAGTTGAAATCACAAATAAGAAAAACGAAAATAAGTAAATTGGTATTTGAGTAATCACCGTTGAAAAAGAACCTGCTACATTCAATAGAGACTGACCCAAAAAGTTTTGTAATGCTAATAAATAGTCTTCATTCATCAAAATAGGGAAATGTTGTTGCACCCAAATTGTTAATTGCTCTAAAAATGGCAATAACATATCTTCATAGTACATAGGTATTTTTTCAAAAAAATGAATCGTGAAAAAGACACCATAAGTAAATAGACACCCTAATAATATTGCTAAAATCAAATAAATAACTAATAAAAGCGAAACACCTATTGCACTTCTTTGTATATGAAAACATTTTTCCAAACGATCAATTAAAGGTTTCATTACAAAATAACAGACAACTGCAAATGCAAAAGGAAAAATGACATGAAACATATATTTCAAAACAAAACAATATATAACAACACAAATAAGCCCAATCACTTTTGTCCTTTTCATAACATCACCACTAATATATATGCTCAAAAAGCAAAAAAAAGCCCTGAGGCTTTTTTAATTGTTTACTCTTTGATGTGGTACAAATGTTGAATCATCAATTGCTTTAAAAGTATATCCACGTTTTTGATAATATTCAATGACATCTGGTAGGATATCAACTGTATTCTGTTTTCCATTTGCATCATGCATTAAAATCATTATTTTCTTTTCTGAAGATGATGTAGCACGTCGCAACATTTCTTTTTTGCTCATCTTAGAGTAACCATCACCATTTTCAGCATTCCAATCATAATAAATATAACCTTTTTCTTCTACCATTTTTACTAACTTAGACATAATTCCAGGAGTGTATTTTTTAGAAATTGTATTCGATCCTCCACCTGGAAAGCGAATATATTTAGGGACAAAACCAATATATTCTTTAGCTAGAGCCCCAACTTTTTCTAAATCATCAAAATAAGCATTAATAGAAGCATAAACTTTAGAATAAGAATGCGTATAGGTATGCAAACCAATTGTATGTCCTTTATCATGTGCAATTTGTATGTATTTACGATAACTTGCATTCATACCTGTGATAAAGAAAGTCGCTTTGGCATTATAACGATCCAAAATTTCTAAAACTTCAGGAGTATGACGCGATGGTCCATCATCAAAAGTCAAATAAACAACTTTTTCATTTTCATCAGTCTTGTCAATAACCTGAATTGTTATTGTTTTTTCCGATTGATTTCCTGCTGCATCTTTAGCAATATATTTAATTTCATAGTTTCCCTTTTTATTGACATCAAAATCATTTGCTACTACATCAATAGATGGTTCTTTATCAAAATTATCTTTTGCACTTACCAAAGATTTTAAATCAGTTTTTGTTCCAACAATAATACTTACATTTCCAGCAATGATTTCAGGAGCCTCTTTATCCTCAACCACTTTAACCTTTGCTGTCTTTACTGTTTTATTTTGAGCTTCATCAGTTACCACAACTTCAACTTGCTGCTCACCTGCTTTATTAAAAGTATATTTTTCCTGAAACGTTACAGTTGTTTTTGTTACATCTTTGATATTCTTAACAAGATATTTTGGATCAATGGTTTGGTTCAAAGCAACAGTCTGATCCTGTACTTCAAATTCTGGTGGAGTTGTATCAACAACCTGGACCTTTAAAATTCTTTTTTCATCTTTGTATTTATAAACGACTTCATATTCTCCTAATTTTTCAACATTTACTTGAGAACTATCTATCTCTACATCAGTTGGATTGCCACCATCAACAGCTTTGATAAAATTTGTATAATCAACAACTGAATTAATCTCAATCTCATGACTTGACTGAAAATGAATACTTGAAGCCGTAAAGTATAAGTAAGCTACAAATATTGCCACTAAAGCTACAGCAACACAAACAGAATCAATTATTAATTTTTTTAATTTCAATTTTGGCTTCATGTTCATCCCTTTCTTGCCTAATTTTCTAAACATTAAGCATTTCTATATATATTTATCCTTTTCACTTTATTTTGTAGTTAAGTATATGTTACAACAAAAATGGTGAGACACATGCATATCTACAATTATAAACAAAATTCGCAATCTCCACATCATATTTTGGACCCAGATTATACATATCATACATCTTATGAAGCAGAGATTCTTTATCATTTTTTTAAAAATTTAATCATTCCTCAAAATATTAATACAATGGCAAGTATTTATATTGAATATCAGGTTTTGCCTTTCCTTTTTGAAAAATATCCATTTATTTATCAAAAAATTTCGCCATATATTCTCAAAGAAATTATGCAATATTTAGACTTCGGAAATGCAAACCTTTATACGAATCAAACAAACATGTTTTTCATTATTATGTTTGATGTCACTTCAGAGCAAATCAATACTGCATTTTTAAATCTAAAAAAACATTTGATTCAAAAAAACTTTTTATATAAAAACCATAATTGCCAATTTGATATTAAATGTGGTGTTTATTTTTCGCACACATATATTCATCCATTTGAATTCTACAAATGTGCTCAAGAACAATTTAACAACACACTAAAGCATGAGGAAATTATGATTTCAATCAAAGAACTATCTCTTTAATAAAATCCTTTTTTCATGCTGCTTGTATAAATAACGAATGAATTCCTTAAACGCTCCCATAACAAATATCGAACTTGCACAAAGAGGAATCGTCCATACAACTTGCCAGCTAATTATTGGATAAATTCCAAAGAAATTTGGCATTACAAGAAGTATCATATAGAACAAACATGTAATTATACTTGCTACAATTGCACGTAAGCGATTTAATGGCATACAGACTATAAATACAACTAAGAAACTAATAAATCCCGCAACGAGAAAGTAATATGTTGAATACATCTTAGCATCAAAATGCAACCATTGCCCAAGAATTCCAATACCTAACATATAAACAATCATTGTCATTGCACAAGGAACAGCTGTAGAAATAACATGTTTTAAAAAACCTTGAGATGATAGTTGTGAAGATCGCTCTAATGTCAGTAAGAAACTAGGGATACCAATAGCTAGCCCACTAATCAAACTCAGCTGTAAAGGAGTAAATGGATAGCTCATTTTCAATGCTGCAAAAATCAAACAAAGTACTGTTGAATAAATCGTCTTTGTGAGATATAAAGAACTGACACGTTCAATATCTGCAATAATTGCACGCCCTTCATTGACAATTGCCTTCATTGATGCAAAGTTAGAATCGAGCAAAACAATATGTGCTGCCTGTTTAGCAGCATCACTTCCAGCTGCCATAGCAATTCCACAATCAGCATCCTTTAGCGCTAATACATCATTAACACCATCACCAACCATGCCAACAACCAACCCTTGCAGCTGGCAGGCCTTGATAATCTGCTGCTTCTGTTCTGGTTTTACACGTCCGAAAACACGATAATGTTTCACAATATTCTGAAGTTCAATTTCATCCTCAGGCAAAGTCGTAGCATCAATATAAAGATCGCCATTTTTTAAACCTGCAAGCTGAGCAACACGTGAAACAGTCATAGGATTATCACCAGAAAGTATGCGAATTTCAACCCCTGCCTTTTCAAAGAAAGATAGTGTATCTTTCGCTTCTTTTCTAATACAATCATGAATAATAATCAGTGCCATTGGAAAGACATGACCAATTTGACTATTGTCCTCATCAACTTTATCTGTTCTCCCAAGTAACAAAACACGTAAACCTTGCTGCGAAAATGCATTGACTTGCCTCAATATTGGGTCATCCTCTCCCAACAAAAACTCAGGCGCACCTAAAACATATTGCCCTTGTTCTTGAAATGCAATTGCACGCATTTTTCGCTGAGAAGAAAACGGAATCATAGCAGTCACTTGATAGCCATCAGGTTTCTGAAAATAATCTCGAAGAGCTTTTTGAGTAGAATTAATATCATCAAAATAATATGCCATTGCACCCATTATTGTTTCAATATTTTGATTTGAATTATCTCCTAAAACAACAACATCTTCAACCTCTAATTCACCAGTTGTAATTGTTCCCGTTTTATCTAAACAAAGAATATTAACACGAGCCAATGCCTCAATTGCTTCCATTTCCTGAATCAAAGCTTTTTTTCTTGCGAGTTTTCCAACACCTAAGATAAAAGATAAACTTGTCAAAAGAACGAGCCCTTCTGGAATCATTCCTATGACACCACCTACAGTCTTCACAATTGCTGTAGCTTGGTCATTAGGAAAAGCAGCCATTTGAGATATAAATAAGATGATACCAACTGGAACAATAACAAAACTCAAAACCTTAATAATTTTTTCAATTGCATCTTTCATTTCAGAGGATGCTTTATTTTTATGTTTAGCCTTATGAACAAGCTGTGTAGAATAGTTATCATTTCCTACTCTAATAACCCGAGCATAGCCACTTCCAGCAACTACAAAACTTCCAGACATTAATTCATTACCATGTTTTTTCTTTACAGGTTTCGATTCTCCAGTTAACATAGATTCATTAACTTCCATACCACGTGATTCAATCACAACGCAATCAGAACCAATTTGATTTCCATTCTCTAAATAAATAACATCATCAAGTACCAATTCATTAATTGGAATAATTTTTTCTTGATGATTTCTCACAACTTTCACTTTCTTAACAGTTACAACGGTTAATTGATCAATAATTTTTTTCACTTTTAATTCTTGATAAATACCTACCAAAGCATTAATTGTAACAACACCCATAAAAGTTAAATTTGTCCAACGTCCAGTAGAAATAATAATTCCTGCCAAGAAGATATTTAAAAGATTAAAGTAAGTCAAAGTATGTTCGAGAATAATTTGTTTCTTTGTTTTAGAAATGTTATCTTGAGAAATATTAATCTGTCCCTTTTCAATACGCTCTTGAACCTCTTGTGTTGATAAACCCTGTTCTTCAATTATATCCATCTTCTCACCTACTTTAACAATATAACATATCGATATGAATAATTTGTGTATATAACAAAGATATGATTAATCATATCATACCATAATTTATAGCCTTTTGACATCATGAAAAATCATCTGTTCTTATAAAACTTATCAAAAATCAATATATAAAATAATATAATCCATTTCCTCATTCATAATTCTCTATTCAAAACATCAACACAATACTTTTACAATGATTATTTCTATTAAATTCAAATAAAATAATTAGAAAAGAGAATCATTTTCAATGATCCCACTGTTTCACAATTCAGTTCAAATTGATTTGTTATCCTTTGAATTCTTTTATCGTCTTAACCAATTTACCTTTCAGATAACTCCCACTCACTATAATTGACTCATCAATAATAAATCATAGATGAGGATACTGTTGATTTTGTGAATAAAAGAAAGGACAAAGCAAAGTCATATTTAAAATATATCTATTTGATCCTTGAAAATATCTACACTAACTGGCACTGCTATACTCTTGCTATATAAAAAAACTGTTCATTCTTTTTGAACAGTTTTTAGGACCGCTATTTTTTAACTCTCATTGATAACTGTTTGTTTTAATTGACCATTATCTTTATATTTTCTACCAATGATAGTCATAACAATCTGGATAAGACTTAATCCCAACATAATAATTGTATATTGATCAGTTAATTTCATTGGCAAGAAGATATTTTCTGTTACAACAAAGATAACAATAGATACTACTGCAATAATTATAGCTACTACTTTTGTCCATCTTCTTCTTGTTCTCATATCTTCATCTTCTTTGTTTCTTTTTGATAACAACAAAGCAATTGCTAGAATAAGACTTAACATGACTGCTATTAAATTAAGAACTGCCCATTGCTTTTCAACTGCTCCATGAGACTTTGGTGTCTGCTGATCTGTGATTTGAGCAATTTCTTCTTGTTCTGTATCATTTTGGTTATTACTTACCTCTCCACCTATTAATGATGTTTGCTGATTTGTATCTCCTGTAACAATCATTCTATCTGGTGGAGTTGGGAGCGTTGGTGCAGGAACAGTTATCTCTGGCAACTCAGTTGGTGGCTGTGTTGGTGGTATGACATCACTAGGATCATCTGCTGGTGGGATAACTGTTTGTCCAATTTGACGATATTGTGCAGTTACTATCTCATCGTTTTGAATGTTCTGATACGTTCCCTTCCAGCCTGTAAATTCATATCCTTCTATAGTTGGTACATCTGGCAAAGTTGCATCTTGACCATATTCTACCACTTGTCTGCTGATAGTATTGCCTTTTTGATCCTGAAATTCCACTGTATATGTATTGATTTTATATTGAGCTGTAATATCTAGAGAAGCTGTAATATTTGTCATATCCTTATCCCAGCCAGTAAAGTGCATTCCTGTTACTTGAGGAGCCTCTGGGGCTCTTGCAAAATCTCCATATTTTACTGTTTCACTCTTAATAACCTGACCATCTTTATCTAAGAACCTTACCTGATATTGTTCTCTTACATATTCAACTTTCATAACATTCTCATCCTTACCAATTGTGAGAGCTGGAGCAGAAAGTAATTTAAATCCTTCCTTATTCTTATCCACAAATTCCGTAATGATGTCATTGAGGTAGCCGCTGCCATTCTCATTTTTATCTATATCAAGTACTCCGTCATAATAATATTGAATAACATATGGATACTCTATTCTATCATAGTAGAAAGATATGACTTGCTGGTCTTGAACAATTTCTATATTCTTATCAGATTTCTCATTATTATATTTATAACCATCATATACGTTTTTCTGTTGGTCAGTAGCATTTATGACCGTTCCTTTAAAAGCAGATTTATTCTCACTTTGAATCAATTTATATCCCTTTATATCTTCCTGATAATATTTAATAGTGTATTGATATGATGGTACAGATTCAAAAATAGCATAATAGACAGAATCATAAATGACACTATCATTGACATTGAAGTCTCTTCCATTTCCATCCATACGTGTATTCCATTTAATAAATCTGTATCCTTCACGAATTGGAGTCTCTGGCATTGTTGCCTTTCCCTCATATTTAATATTTTGAACTGATAGAGTTTCATTACCATTCATAAATGTAACTGTCTTTATATCTCTATCATAATATAAGTTCAGTTCATCATCTTGACCAGCAACAATAGATTTGTCAGACTTCTCAGCATTAAAGATAAAGCCAGTTAATCCAGTTTTTATCATTGACTCAGCTAATATCAGTTGATTATTAGATGCCTGATTCTTTTTTGATTCATAGTTTTTATACTCACCATTCAACTGTTCTGTATAATGATTAACTGTGTACACTTTCTTTTCACTGTTCTTTACATACTTTGCATAGACATTCAAGTCTTCCTTAATAATGGAATCCTTTTCAAATCTATATCCCTGTTCATCATACCACCCCATAAAAGTATATCCTTCTTTTTGAGCAGGATCTTTAGCCTCATATCCAAGGTTATATGGAAAACGAACTGGCTTTGAATCTACTTGTTCATATGTATGATCTTGCGAACTTCTCCAGTCCATAAAATTGACAGTATTATCCATATAAGCACCAAAAATGATATCACAAGAATTTTTCCCCTTATAATCAACTTTTTTCATACCTACTGAAAGATAGAGCTGGATTCCATCGCTAGTTGTAAAATGAGTTGTTCCCCAAACATAAGAATCCTGAGCAAGATTGACATAGGTTTCTTCTTTGACAAGAATACGCTGCTCCAAATCTATTCTCTCACCATCCCAGTTAATATAGTTTTCTTGGTCATCTGTCAAGTAATAATTCACATGGACAGTCTTATCATTTGTTATGGCATTTGCTGGAATAATAGAAGCAGTACATATCATTGAAGCAATGGCTATTATAACTATAACAATTTCCTTTAATTTCCTCATCGTGTCACTATCCTCCAATCTTTATTGTCAGTTAGATTATAGTCACTCATGGTTATATTTTGGTTATATTTGTCATTTTTTGTAATCTTTATGATAAAAGTTCTACTTATTAACCAAGTAGAACTCTTTATCATGAAACCATTGCTTCTTCAATGCTATAATGTAAACGATATTTATTTTGATCACACTTTTTATAAAATTGTGAAGTAATTCTTTGGGCTATCAAATACACATTATCCACTTCTTTACAATTGACAAGTATGACCATTTGTGAATTATTCACTTTTGAAACGATATCACTACTTCTTAAAGAGGTCATGATAATAGTTTTTAATTTATTTAATACATAAATTTGTTTGTCACTTGACTCCTTGGTTTCAATTTTAAATAAAGCAATAAAGTACCTCTTTCTTTCTCTAGCTGCCCCTCGTAACGAAATTTCATATATATTCTTGAAAAGATCATATGAACAATAAAAGGCCTCATCGCGATTATGAGCTTTGTTATCAAGGTTCTCATGGAACTCTGATATACCTACAACATCACTATTTAGTTCATCATTTTGGTTAATACCATATAAATCATTAAAACGTGAAGAAAGACCAAAACCCAAGGCTTTATAAAAATTCTCATCAACCTTATTGTAATATTGCCGAACCTCATGATAATCTTTTGTACCTATAAGTCCATACATATAAAAATAATGTAGTTCCTCTACAAACGGTTCTAAAAGAATAGCACTATATGCAATTCTTTTTATATCCTGATACTTATGCTGCTGTAATAAACATTCACATCCCTTTGAAATCATTTCTATAAAAGCATTTCGATAATACTCCTGTTGTTGTATAATCCATAACAATTGGGAGGAAGTCGTATAAAGATGTCCTTGATAAATACTTAAAACTTGCTGCACATACTCTAATTCATTCTCTTTATAAGTTTGTCCCTCTATTTGAGAATAAAGATTATCAAAATGCATAAAATCACAATCATATGTATAATCCGGATTCATACGATATCCGTTTTTCGTCGTTATAATTAATTCCAGTTTATGCAATCCAGGAATTTTCTTCAATTCGTTTCGCAAACGAAAAACTGTAAATTTCATAGCACTATTAGGATTTTCACTTTCTGACCATAGTATATCCATTAGGAATTCTTTACTGACCTCTACTTGGTTTTGCAACAAAAGAATTTCCAGCAGGTTCACTAATTGTTTCCCAAAATACTGATTAACTACTATTTTTTCATTATAGCATTCAATGACAAAGCAACCAAACATCCTTATTTTTAATATAATATTATCCACTTTCTCACTCTTCTCTATAGAACACACGTTACCATGATAATACTTTTAACCAAGTGAATTACCTTAAAGATCCCTAGTCAATAAAAAAACATCTTATTATTTAGTATAATAAGTATTTTATAAGAAAGTCATTTATGTATTTCACTCTCTTTTAAATGCTTATCTGCTATACAATTCTTTATTATGTAAATTGTCAATTCTATCTTGTTGATCTCTTTTGTTTATCCATAACAAATTAATTCAAGATAAGCCAAACAAGATGTTAAAACTTTTGATGATATTAAAAATCATAAAGATAAAATCAATCACTTGTCACAGAGTAAACATAAATGATAATAACTCGTTTCTATGCATTAATTATATCACACTCACTTATACAGTACAATGAATATACAATTGCATTGAACATGACTTTTTGGTTTCTAATTACAGACATTTAATAATCAAAACAGATATACTTTCAATTAATATAATAATAATTCAAAGTATATCATTAATGAAGTTAAATATCTATGCACCATTAGAAACAATAATTTTTCTTTATACTTAAATACATTATCATTTCAAAACAAAAAAAGTATAATCAAGATTTTCCTATCGACTATACTTTCATATTTCTTATGGTGGACCCTGCAGGACTCGAACCTGCGACCAACCGGTTATGAGCCGGTAGCTCTAACCAACTGAGCTAAGGGTCCAAATAAAATAAAAAGTGGCATATTCACCACTTGTTAGCTTAATGGTAGCGGGGAAGGGATTCGAACCCCCGACCCACCGGGTATGAACCGATTGCTCTAGCCAACTGAGCTACCCCGC
This sequence comes from Coprobacillus cateniformis, assembly GCF_009767585.1. Classification (NCBI taxonomy): domain Bacteria; kingdom Bacillati; phylum Bacillota; class Erysipelotrichia; order Erysipelotrichales; family Coprobacillaceae; genus Coprobacillus; species Coprobacillus cateniformis. The sequence goes on along the minus strand of NZ_WSNW01000001.1, from coordinate 3,155,490 downwards.
CATGTAGTGAATCGTTTGTAAAAAATAAATGGTGGTTCCGGCCGGAATCGAACCAGCGACACGAGGATTTTCAGTCCTCTGCTCTACCGACTGAGCTACGGAACCATAATGGCGGTCTGGACGGGACTCGAACCCGCGACCTCCGCCGTGACAGGGCGGCATTCTAACCAACTGAACTACCAGACCAAAATGGTTGCGGGAGAAGGATTTGAACCAACGACCTTCGGGTTATGAGCCCGACGAGCTACCAGACTGCTCCATCCCGCGATGTTATAAAACTTATTTTTTAAAATGGCGGAGGTTGAGGGATTCGAACCCCCGCGGGACTTTCATCCCCTGTCGGTTTTCAAGACCGATCCCTTCAGCCGGACTTGGGTAAACCTCCGCAATAATATTAATGGTGGAGCTTAGCGGGATCGAACCGCTGACCTCCTGCGTGCAAGGCAGGCGCTCTCCCAGCTGAGCTAAAGCCCCATTAAATGGTCGGGAAGACAGGATTTGAACCTGCGACCCCCTGGTCCCAAACCAGGTGCACTACCAAGCTGTGCTACTTCCCGAATCTTCAATTTTAATTCTCAAATGGCGCGCTAGGCAGGAATCGAACCCACAACCTCTTGATCCGTAGTCAAGCACTCTATCCAGTTGAGCTACTAGCGCATCTCTTTAACAGCGCCATTCAATAATAACATCTTTGCTGTTAATTTGCAACACTTTTTTTCATTTTTTTCAACATTTCTTTTTTAGAAATGGTGCCCAGGGCCGGAGTCGAACCGGCACGGATTTTAAGGTCCGCAGGATTTTAAGTCCTGTGCGTCTACCAATTTCGCCACCTGGGCAGATGATGGAGGTTCCAGCCGGACTCGAACCGACGATGACAGAGTTGCAGTCTGTAGCCTTACCAACTTGGCTATGGAACCATTTTCCTGTTGCTCAAATAGTATATAATATTTTGTATCTGATTGCAATACTTTTTTTACAAAAAAAGTATGTTTCTTTACCCCAATACAAAAAACAAAGTTCTGATGAGGTTTTTTCAACAGAACTTTTTTTAAATTATTGTGCTTTCACTTTTGTCCAATAGTTACTATACATTTCTTTAACATCTTGGCTTTGATATGCAAAAACTTCATCATTTTTATCCATGCGAATAGCATATGCGCTATTTCCTTCAAAATCGCTTTCTGAAGCTTCTTTTGCTGCATTGACATTAGATGTTAAATATCCTACTTCCAATGTGTTATTCAAAGCATTCTCATCACTTATCATATAATTAATAAACTCCATAGCCAATTGTGTTTCTTGACAATCTTTACTAACAACAAAACCATCAAACCAAATATTTGTACCTTCATTTGGCATATAAAAGCCCATATCCTGATTTTCAGCCATAACCGAAGCAGCATCACCAGAGTACATAACTGCCATTGCTTTTTCACTATTTTTCATAGCATCAATTGTTTCATCAGTTGCATATGTTGGATTCATCGTTTTTCTTTGATCAATTAACCAATTATACGCTTTTTCAATCTCATCTTTATTAGTTGTATTCATAGAATATCCTAATGCTTTTAAAGCAACCATGAACGAATCTCTTTCTGAATCATACATATAAATATTACCTTTATATTTTGTATTTCTTAAAACTTCCCAACCCGCACTTAAATCACTTTCAGAAACCTTTGTCTTATCATAAACAATTCCAACATTCCCATAAAAGTAAGGAACCCAATAATCATTATTTTTATCAAAATTTTGATTCAAAACCGAATTATCCAAACTATCCTTATTTGTCATTACATTCCAATCAATTTTTTGTAAAAGGTCTTCTTTAATTAATCTTTCAATCATATATTCAGATGGAACCATAACATCATATTTATCTCCACCTAATAACTTAGTATACATTGTTTCATTAGAATCAAATGTTTCATAAATAACCTTACAATCAAATTCATTTTCAAAACCACTAATGACATCTCTATCAACATATTCTCCCCAGTTAAACACCTTCAATGTTTTAGAAGCACCTTGAGAACTCGAACCACAGCCCACTAAAGTTGATAAAGATAAAACAGAAGCTAAAGCAATTTTAACTAATTTTTTCATTTAATTTCTCCCCTTTTCTTTTTACAATCAAATACGGAACAAAAGTTCCAACCAATAAAACCAACAGAATGACAACAAGAACAATAGTAGATAATGCATAAATACTTGGATTCATACGTTTAGACATGTTGTAAATCACAATTGATATATTTTCAACACCATTACCACTCACAAAGTAAGAAATAATAAAATCATCAAAAGACATTGTAAATGCCAGTAAAGCTCCTGCAACAATTCCAGGTTTAATCTGAGGTAAAATAACCTTTGTTAGTGTTTGGAGTGGTGTGGCTCCTAAATCCATAGCAGCATCAGCTAAATTTTCATCTAATTGTTTCACCTTTGGATAAACATTCGTAATCACATAAGGTGTACAAAAAGCAATATGTGCTAGCAGCATCGTTAAATAGCCTTTCTCAATATTCAAGAAAGAAAAGAATATCATCAAGGAAATAGCTGTAACAATTTCAGGGTTCATAATTGGTAAATTATTAACCTGCATAATAGCTGTACGAACAACTTTCTTTGATTTCGTTAAAGCAATAGCAGTTACAGTTCCTAAAATAGTAGATATAACTGTTGCTAAAATAGCTATTGTAACCGACACAATAACAGCATCTAACAATTGACTGTTTCCAAACAGAGACTCATACCAGCGCATTGAAAAACCTTTAAAATTAGACAAAGATTTAGCGCTATTAAAAGAGAAAAACGCCATAATAATTAAAGGAAAATATAAAAACGCCAAGCACAGACTAATGCATAAAATTTTTACGGATTTTCTTTCTTTTCCCACTACGTTTACCTCCCTCATCTTTTTCATCTGAAACATTTGTACGTTTCTCTACTTTATAAATCAAAGCCATCAAAATAATGACGATGACCGCAAGAACCAGTGATACAGCACTTCCAAAATGCCAATTTCCAACTGTAATAAATTGCTGTTCAATAAAATTACCAATAAGTGAATACTGTCCTCCACCTAACATCTTTGGAATGACAAAAGCACTTATAGCTGGTAAAAAAACCATTGTAACACCTGTTAACACACCACTCAATGATAAACGAAACGTCACTTTAAAGAATGTTTGAATACGTGAGGCACCCAAATCCATAGATGCTTCTGTCAATGATTTATCCATATTTGTTAATGATGTATGAATTGGTAAAATCATAAATGGTAAAAAGTTATAAACCATCCCCATAACAACTGCAAAATCTGTATACATCATTTGCACAGGTCCTAACCCAATACTTTCTAAAACATTATTAATAATACCATTATTACTAAGAATACTCATCCATGCATAGGTTCTCATCAAAAGATTAATCCATGTTGGAATTGTAATCAATAAAATCAAAACTGTTTGTGTCCCTTCTTTACATTTAGAAATCATATATGCAATGGGATAACCTATTAAAAAACAAACAGCAGTCGTCAAGATACCTAGAATCAATGATCTCATCAAAACAGAAACAAAGATAGGATCTAAAAATTTAAAGAAGTTATCAAAGGTAAATTTAAAAGTTGTAATCTCTGTACCTTTAGCAGTTAATGCATAAAATGCGATTAACATCATTGGTACAATCGTTAAAACGAATAGCCAAAAACAATAAGGCGAAACCAATTTCTTATATTGTTTCATTAATATGTCCCCATTGTTTCCATAACATGAATATCTTCAGGCCAAAAATCAAGATTTACCTTTTTACCAACTTCACTCATATCAGTTGTATGCACCTTATACATACGTTCCTCTGTTTCTACCATGATTTCATAATGAACACCTTTAAAAACAATAGAAGAAACAACACCAGCGATTTTTCCTTGCCCTTCTTCAACAATATCTAAATCTTCTGGCCTTAAGACAATATCAACATCTTGTCCTTCATCAAATCCTTTATCAACACAAACAAATTGCTGATGATCAAATTCAACTAAGAAATCTTTAATAAATTTCCCTTCAACAATATTTGATTCACCAATAAATTGCGCAACAAATCTATTCTCAGGTTCATTATAAATATCTGTTGGCGTTCCAATCTGCTGAATATTTCCATCATTCATAACAACTATTGTATCTGACATTGTTAATGCTTCTTCTTGATCATGAGTTACATAGACAAATGTAATACCAACTTCCTTTTGAATATTTTTAAGTTCAATTTGCATAGCTTTTCTTAACTTTAAGTCCAATGCTCCTAAAGGTTCATCCAACAAAAGAACTTTTGGTTCATTAACAAGTGCTCTTGCAATTGCTACACGTTGTTGCTGGCCCCCTGAAAGTTGTGAAATATTTCTTTTTTCAAAACCTTCTAATCCAACAAGACTTAACATTCTCATCACTTTTTGTCTAACAATATCTTTATCCAATTTCTTAATTTTCAATCCAAAAGCTATGTTATCAAACACATTCATATGTGGAAACAAAGCATATTTTTGAAAGACTGTATTGACCTCTCTTTTATAAGGTGGCAATGTTGAAATATCAATACCATCAAACAAAACCTCTCCTGAGCTGGCTTCTTCAAAACCACCAACAATTCTTAATGTTGTTGTTTTTCCACATCCACTTGGACCAAGCAAAGTCATAAATTCGTTTTCATGAATATCCAAATGAATTCCCTTGAGAACAACTTGTCCATTAAATTCTTTTGTTAAATTATCAAGTTCAATTAATTTTTTCATATTATCCTCCTTAAAATAGTGGTGGTGTTGATACCCATATCACTTTTGCTTTAGAATCACCAGAATTCTCAAGATAGTGTGTTCTTTTTCCTGGCAAATAAAAAGTTTCTCCCTTTTTAACATTTAATGTCTTATCACCATAATGCAAAAGCACCTTCCCGCTTATCACATATCCAAATTCCTCACCATCATGTGGTTCCATTTCCATTGATGATTTCCCTTTCTCTATCTCAATTAAAATAGGTTCCATATCATTCTTTTGAGCATTTGGAACAATATAAGAAATTTCATAATCATCCTGTGTATTAACAAAATAGTCTTCTTTCTTAAAAACAATTTGTTCTTCTTGAGTTTCACTGAAAAAATCATGTAAGGTGGTTCCCAATGCCTCTAATATATCTTCCAAGGTCGTAATTGAAGGTGAAGTTAAATTTCGTTCAACCTGAGATAAAAAACCTTTCGTCAGTTCACTTCGATTCGCCAATTCTTCTAAGGTCAATTGATTGGCAATTCTCAATCTTTTTATCTTACTACCAATATTCATACTCTCACTCCCCTTTGTTTAGTCATATGAAACTTAATGTTTAAAATACAAAACATAATCATTATACAAAATATTATAAAAATTGCAATATATTTTTAAACAAAATGTTTAATATATTAAACTTAACTATAAAAAAATAACCTACCCCCAAGATAAGTTATTTCTCAAGTTTCTCTCTACGCAGCGAAGATTCCTGAAACATTCTTTTCAAACTTTCCTCATCATTGCCTTTAAGAGCATGTTTCAAACAGTCAAACTGTTCTTCAAAGCGTTCCATTGAAGCCAGAAGATAATCTTTATTATTCAAAAAAAGTTCACTCCATAAATCAGCGTTAATATTTGCTATACGGGTTAAATCCCTAAAGGAATCACCAATGTATTTTCCAGTATCATATTTTTGATCATCACTGTTCATCAAAGCAACAGCAATCATATGTGGCAATTGTGAAGTAAAGGAAATAATTTCATCATGAGCATAAGGGCTCATAATTTTCACACTTTTAAATCCCAATTGAGAAACAAATTGGCACATAAATTCAATGGCTTCTTTTTTATTTTGTTGATGTTCAATCACAATATAGTTAGCATTTTTAAAAACCTCTTTGCTAGCATAAGCATAACCTTTTTTCTCACGACCAGCCATAGGATGTCCACTGACATATTCTACTGACTCATCAATAATTGTTAAAGCTTTTTCTAAAAAATATGATTTAATACCTACAACATCTGTAACAATGCTGCCTTTTTTAAAACTATGACTTGCAATAAAGTCCAATACCAAAGATGGGTACAAACAAATAATAGTCATATCACTTTTAGCGACAATATTATGCCCATCTCTATATCCTTCAACAATATATCCCTCAGCTTTTGCCTGTTGTAATGTCAATGTATCATTATCAACACCATATACCTCATGCCCTAATCCTTTAAGAGCCTGAACATAACTTCCACCAATAACACCTAAACCAACAACTGTAATAATCATATAAAACCTCCTACAGTTTCAAAATCATAGCTATAGCAAGTGAAAAACCACCAAAAATCAAAGCACAGAAACAGTATCTTACAAACAATGACTTTAGTGATGCGCGTTTTGCTTCTATGGCCCAAAAAACAACAGCAACAAGCACACTAGATATAACCCCATGCGAAATAACAAGTGCAGCAGCCTGCCCACAATATTGAGTTAAAAATGGATTGCATAGAAATTGTGAAAAAGCAAAAATAATTGCTATCATGACAAAACTCTTATAATGAAAAGGTATCCAAGTCAAATTAAAATCTGATTGAGATCTGGTTTCTTGTTCAAACTGTTTATGCGTTATCTGAGTTTTGTGATTTCTTTCTATACTTCTTTTAAAACTCATTCATTTTCTCTCCCATCAGCTAACATTTTCAATTTATAATCTAATAATTTTTTAGTTAAATCAACATAATATATATGAGGATATTCTAATCGGAATGCTTCATCCCAAAGCAGTTCTTTTTGCTTAATAGAATATTGACGAATATCTTCTAATGAATATTCTGGATATACACACTGTCCTTTATCAAAAACAATCGTCTGCAAAGGTTTGATTTCATATGTTCCAGCATAAAGTTTTTTGTTTTTCCATGCATCAGATTGATGATATATTGTTATATCTTTCTGTTCATCTAAAACTTCATCATGAAAAGCAATAATATCAGCAATCGCTTTGTTGTTTTCCTTTTCAATTAATCGATAAACTTTTTTATAGCCAGGATTTGTAATTTTTTCAGTATTTTCTGAAATTTTAATTTTAGGTATAATGACACCATCTTTTTCCACAGCCGCCAATTTATAAACCCCACCAAAGACTGGTGAAGATTTAGAGACAATCATATTTTCACCAACTCCAAATGAATCAATTTGAGCTCCTTGTTCTAAAACAGAGCGAATCAGATATTCATCCAATGAATTGGAAACAGTAATTTTACAATCATGTAAACCAGCAACATCCAACATCATTCTTGCCTTTTTTGTTAAATACGCAATATCTCCACTATCAAGACGAATACCAGCCAATTTTTTACCCATAGGTGCCAAAACCTCTTCAGCCACCTTAATTGCATTTGGGACTCCACTTTTTAATGTATCATAAGTATCAACAAGAAGTACACAAGCATCTGGATACACCTGTGCATAAGCCTTAAATGCTTCATATTCATTATCAAAGGATTGAACAAATGAATGTGCCATAGTCCCTAGCACAGGAACTCCAAAAGCTTTTCCGGCTGAAGTCGTTGCTGTTCCAGCCACTCCACCAATATAAGCCGCTCTAGCCCCATAATGTGCAGCATCATAACCTTGTGCACGTCTGGCACCAAATTCCATCACAGGGCGCCCTTTCGCTTCCTGACAAACACGATGTGCTTTCGTTGCAATTAAAGATTGATGATTAATTGTCACCAACAAAAAAGTTTCAATCAACTGTGCCTCAATCAACTTTGCTTTAACAGTAATCAGTGGCTCATAAGGAAAAACTGGTGTTCCTTCTGGGACTGAATAAAGTGTTCCTGTAAATTTAAAATTTCTTAAATATTCAAAAAATGCTTCATCAAAAATATTTAAACTTCTTAAATATTCAATATCCCCTTCTGTAAAACGCATATCTTTGATAGCCTCAATCAGTTGCTGCAAACCAGCAAAGATAACAAAGCCTCCATTATCTGGATTCTTTCTAAAAAACATATCAAAATAGACAATCTGATCCCCTTTGCCTAATTTAAAATAATTATATGACATCGTTAATTCATAAAAATCCATAATTAAAGTAATATTTCTTTCACTACTAACGTTAACTTTTTCCATTTTGTTGCCCCCTGTCATGACATCTATCATATACCAAATCACAAAAAAAATAAAGCATTTCTGCTTTATTCTGTCGTATTCTTTGCTTTTTCATATGCATTTTTGACAGCATCTTTTAATGCTTGTGAAGTTTTTGTTGCACCTGAGATTGTATCAACATCATACTTATTCTCAGTTTTCATTTTTTCAATCATTTGTTCCATTGCAACACCACCAATAGAAGGTGTCTCATTATGCTCCTTTACAACAATATCAACAACTTTATCATTTTTAATTGTTGTTTCCACTTGAAATTCTCCACCATAACCTGTAGCAGTTGTTGTATAAGTTCCATCTTTATAGACAGTCTTTTTGGTCTCTTCTTTTTTTGTATTGCCTGAACAACCACATAATAAGATTGCCATAGCAAATAACATCAACTTTTTCATTGCAAAAACCTCCTATTAATAGTGTTTGTCAAAGATCAAAACTTATTCATAAAAGATTAAAAATATAAATCATAGCTTTGTCTTTGATATGGCTGAGGCAATGGATTCACTTTTTGATAAACAATAGGAATCATTAATTGTTGATTTGGATGAATAAGCATATCTTCATTTAAATTATTCATACATCTTATCCAAGGCACTTCACTATTAAATGTTTTTGCAAGTCTATAAACATTATCGCCTTTATTCACTGTATATAAAATAATTTCTCCAACTCTTGGATATGTGACTCTTTCATCTTCATACATATATGGATTGTACATTTTATCCCTCCCAAAATACAATATGTCAAAAACACATATTTGACTGGGCGAAAAAACAAGTGACTATTTTTTTAAATAATCACTTGTTGCTAATTTATTCAATGCATCTTTAGCCGCTTGTTGTTCAGCACGCTTTTTGCTTGTTCCTTTCCCAACTCCCAAACGCATTTCATCCATAATAACTGCAACTTTAAATTCTGGCGCATTTGATGGTCCAGACGTTTCCAGCAATTCATAAGTCACTGTCTTTCGTTGATCCGCTTGTATTAATTCTTGTAATGTTGTTTTGTAATCAGTAATATCATCATAATCCAAATCATTGACATGTTGGAATATTGTTTGTTCTAAAATCTTAATGACCTCATCTTTGCCACAATCCAGATAAAGTGCACCAATAAATGATTCAAAGATATTTGCCAAAACGCTTTCTCTTTCTCTACCACCACTTTTTTCTTCACCAACACCTAAAAACAACAATTCTCCTAACCCTAGTTCTTTAGAGAATCTTGCTAATGATTCCTCACGAACTAACTTACTACGTAAAGTTGTCAATGTTCCTTCTGGAACATCTGGAAATAGGTGAAAAAGAAAATCTGAAACATACAATTGTAAAACTGCATCTCCCATAAATTCTAACCTTTCATAATCTTTATTATAATGATGTGCTTCATTTGCATATGAAGCATGAGTAAATGCTTCTTTGTATAAAGATAATTTTTGGAAAGGAATATTTTCTGCCTGTAAAAAATCTAATATTTTCATGAAACCTTCAATCCTTCTTTCATTTGTGTTACAACATCCATTTTTACCATTTGATAAGCCAATTCCATTGCATTATAGAAGGCTTTAGAATCACTAGCACCATGGGCTTTCACAACCGCCTTTTCAAAACCAACCATTAAAGCACCACCAACTGATTTATAATCAAATTGATCTTTCAACGAATAAAGTGATGACTTTGCAAAAAGTGCCCCAATCTTTCCTGATAATGAAGACATCATACTTTCTTTGACCATCTTCATCAATACAGAAGCAGCTCCCTCACATGTTTTCAAAGCAATATTACCACTAAATCCATCCGTCACAATCACATCAACTTCACCTAACAAGATATCTCTACCTTCAATATTACCAACAAAATTAATCATTTTATCTTCCTCTAACAATTGATAAGTTTGTTGATGAACTTCATCACCTTTTTTAGCCTCTGAACCAATATTTAGCAAAGCAACTTTAGGTTTTTGAATTCCTCTTATATTTTTCGCATAAACATGTCCCATAATTGCAAAATCTTTCAACTGTTCAGCAGTGTTTTCTGCATTTGCACCCACATCTAAAAGTACTACTCCCTTTTTATTATAGGTCGGAAGCATTGCCATTAAACAAGATTTTTCTACACCTTCAATACGTTTTAAAAACAACATAGCACTTGTATAAAAAGCCCCTGTTGAACCACATGAAACAACGCCATCAACAATACCATCATTTGCCAACGTTACAGCTTTAACCATACTTGATTCTTTTTTACGGCGAACAGACATAATACCAGCGTCCATTGGCACGACATCTCTTGCATCAACAATTTGAATACGTTCATGATGAGTTAACTTTTCTAATTCTTCTTTTTTTCCAGTTACATGAAGTTCTACATCAGCATGATCCTTAATAAAAGCAGAGCATGCTTCGACAACAATGCTACTCCCTAAATCTCCACTCATTGCATCTATTGATAATTTATACATTTCCATCACTCCTTATTTTTAGTAGTATAACACATTTAATCAACATATTCATTATTCTCTTTTAATTTCTCTTGAATTGTACTCATCAAATGATAATATTCATTTCTTTTTTCATAGCCTTCAACAATCCTCATAGCATCTTCTCTAGCAACATTCAAAATAGGAAAATCCTTAAAGACATCTGCCACCAGGAAAGTTGGCAAACCACTTTGACGATTTCCTAAGACCTCACCAGGTCCTCTAATCTGTAAGTCATACATCGAAATTTCAAACCCATCATGACTTTTCTCCATATATTTCAAACGTTCTATTGCTTCTTTTGATGTCGAAGAACTCATAAAAAAACAATAAGCTTGTTGATGACCTCGGCCAACACGCCCACGCAACTGATGAAGCTGACTCATCCCAAAACGTTCAGCATTATAAATAACCATCATGTTGGCATTTTTCACATCCACCCCAACTTCTACAACAGTTGTTGAAACCAGTATATGGATTTTTTGTTTTTGAAAGTCTTGCATAATTCTGTCTTTTTCATCATCTTTCATCTGACCATGTAACAAGCCCACTTGATATGTCCCACGAAAATACTGTTGCATGGCTTCAGCAATTTGAGAAGCGCTTTTTGCATCCAGAACCTCACTATCTTCAACCAGCGGACAAATCACATAGCATTGTCCTCCACTCGCAAGATATTCTTTTAAATCTTTAAGAATGGGTTTCATAGAAGATGATTTTATATATTTTGTAACAACTGGAATACGCCCTTTAGGCATTGTTTTCATTGTTGAGACATCCATATCACCATACATCGAAATTGCTAGTGTACGTGGAATCGGTGTCGCACTCATAATTAAGAAATCAACTTGACTCCCCTTGTTTTTCAATGCTTTTCTTTGTTCAACACCAAAACGATGCTGCTCATCAGTGATAACAAATCCCAAACGATGATATTCCACTTTCTTTTGAAATAAGGCATGTGTACCAACAATCATATCTATATCTCCATTTTGAATTTGTTCATAGATACGCTCTTTTTCTTTATTTGTTAATGAACCTGTTAATAAAGCAATTTTAACATCTGTATCCTTAAAAAAAGATAATAAAGTCTGATAATGCTGAGAAGCTAAAATTTCTGTCGGAGCCATTAACGCACCTTGATAGCCTGCCAAATAATTTGCATATAAAGCAACACTGCTGACAACTGTTTTCCCACTTCCAACATCTCCCTGTAGAAATCGATACATCATCCTTGGACTCTGTAAGTCCGAAACAATTTCCTTGACTGATGTCTGTTGATCTTGTGTTAATTGATATGGTAGGGATAATATAAATGATTGGAACTTTTGTACATCAAATCTCTTGGCAATTCCTACTTCTAAAGTTCTTTGCTGTTTTATTGTTTGCATTGTTAATTGAAATTTTAAAAACTCTTCGTATTTTAAATATTTCAATGCCTGTTTAATATCTTCCTGTGATTGTGGAAAATGAATATTCCACAATGCACTTTCTTTATGTATGAGTTGATGCTTTATGATATATTCTTCAGGAACAAAAGATTCTATGTTTCCTTTTAATAAGTTCAAAGCTTTTTTCACATATTGTTGAAATGATTTTTGCGTTAATCCTTCCTTAAGCGAATAGACAGGATGAACTCCCTGAATCTCACTTATAGGTTTAATCTTGATATCACTAGCAGTGATTTTATCTTTTTGACATTTTCCTATAATTGTTATTATTGTCATTTGTTTTAAATACTGTCTTAAAAAATGGCGATTAAAAATAGTAACCTGATAAACATTTTGATAACGATCCTCCACTGAAAAAGACATTCTTGACATTCTTCCTCTAAAAAAGATTTTAACAGGTGAAATCAATGTCCCTTCAATAATGATTTTATCATCTTCTTGTGTGGGATATGTTTCTTCAATAACATCATATCGATAAGGATAATGATTAATCAAATCCTCTAAACTCTCAATGTTCATAAGTTTCAATATATCCAATCTTTTTTCTGTTATTTTTAACAAACGAATATCACTCATCAAATCACCACCTGTCCCCTATTTTATAACAAATTTCAAAAAAAAGATACCATTTGGTATCAAATAAATAAAACCAGTAACACTGTCATACAAACAACTCCTAGAATAATACTTAGAGAATTTGCTGTTGCAGACATATCTCCAACGTAGCCAACCTTTTTTGTGAAAACTGCAGAAACAGTGGATAACGGAGCACAATAAGCCATTATTAAAATCTGCTTAGCTAAAAGTGGTAATGGGAATATAAAGTATGTAATGAGTGAAATCATAATTGTTCCTATAATTCTTAGATACAGGACTTTTATAACATTTTTAACTTCACGAGGTGATATTCTTATTTCTAATAGTAAGCCAATCATAAGCATAGCTAAAAAACTATTTCCTGCACCAATTGTATCAGCAATTGAGAGAATAGGTGTAGGAATTTGAAGTTTAAAAATGGCAAGTATAAATATCAAAACATAAACATCAAACGGAATAGATGAAAAGAGCTTTTTGAGTAATTCTTTTAAAGAAAAATGATTTTCACCACTTGCAACATGATCTGCTGCTGCATATGTTATTCCTAGTCCCATAAGTGCATTACCGATATCAAACGAACATAAATAAACAACTCCTAAACCAGGAAAAAAACTTTGTACAAATGGCAAGACAAAATTCCCAATATTATATCCTGATGTATTGATCATAAAAGAAGCTTTTAAGCAATTATCTTCATGTTGTGTAGCGAAATATCCAATCATAATCATGATAACATTTGTGAGTATCCCTATAACAATCAAAATAATAATAACTCCATTTAATTCAATCCCATTAGCACTTGTTAAAAGTGCACATGGCAATGTAATATTCATAATAATCGTCGCTAAAACATTAGCATCTTCTTTTTTTAGAACTTTAATTTGTTTTAAACTATATGCAATAACGATAATCAATATAAAAGTCAATGATTTAATCAAAACCTCTAACATATCTACCCCACTCTTTCTGCATGTATTATAACAGCCTGCTTGATAAAGATGAAAAATCCATCAAAATTTGAAAATCTTTTTTTCAATAGAAAGATATAATGCTATAATTGAGACAAGGAGGTAAAGAAAAATGATGAAAGCAATATTTTTTGATATTGATGGAACATTAGTGAGTTTTAAGACTCATAAGATTCCAGAAACAACATTTCAAACTTTATACCAATTAAAGGATAAGGGATATAAACTTTTTATTGCAACTGGAAGAGGTATTGATGGATTACATGTCTTAAATGACTTTCCTTTTGATGGATACATTACTTTAAATGGTCAATATTGTTATACTGATGAGCAATTAATTTATGAAAATACAATTCAAAAAGAAGATTTACAAGCACTTCTTGATTATTTAAAGATTCACCCTTTCCCATGTGGGTTCACTGAAGAACATACAAAATACTTTAATTTAAGAGATGAAAGAGTTGATGAAATTCATCGCATTACATTAAACGACGATCATCCAGCTGGTGATTGTCAAGATGTTGTTAATCACAAAGTTTATCAATGTATGTGTTTTGTTGATAATGACGAAGAAAAAGAACTTATGAAAGTAATGCCCCATTGCATTTCAGCAAGATGGCATCCTTTATTTTGTGATGTTTCACCAATAGGAGGAACAAAGCAAAATGGAATTGATAAATTCTTAGAACATTATCATATTGATTTATCTGAAACAATGGCTTTTGGTGATGGTGGCAATGATATCCAAATGTTAAATCATGTTGCTGTTGCAATAGCTATGGGAAATGCTAATGACGAAGTCAAAGCCATTGCTGATTATGTCACTGACGACGTAGATAATGATGGTATTACGAAAGCATTACGCCATTTTGGGCTTCTTAGTAAATGAAGAATTTGACAAGTTATCATCTGAAAATAATTGCAATGATAACTATGGTAATAGATCATTCCTGTAAAATATTTTCACTTTTACTCATTCAATTTTTAGGATTTTTAGAGAATCAAAATGTTGTATATTGCACATATTATTTTATTGAGGGTATTGGCAGAATATCCTTTATCTTATTTGCTTTTATGATAGCAGAAGGCTGTCGTCATACTCATGACATTCAAAAATATGTAGGAAGATTATTGTTATTTGCTTTGATTTCTGAATTTCCTTTTCAATGGATGATAAGCATTATCACAGGGACATCATTTGCTTTTTCTTTAACTATGACAAATATCTTTTTCACTTTAGCATTAGGCGCAATTGCTATTGCTGGCTACCAATTCTTTTTACAAAAGGCTTTAAAGAAATGGATTCCTTTGATATTGTGTAGTCTTGTATCTTTGCTTATTCAATGTGATTATCATATTTTTGGAGTCATTACTATTTTTATCTGTTACTATTTTCAAGATAATAAAAAAAGAAGTTTATATTTAACAATACTTATGGTTATTCAATATTTAATTTATGATCCAATCGTTTATGGTATTGGTTTAACATTTTTTGGATTTGACCCAAGTTATCTTATCTATTTTGGTTATACCTGTGTTTCTTTATTCATAATTAAGCATTATAATGGAAAGCGTGGTAAACATATTAAATATTTTTCTTATGCATTCTACCCACTTCATTTACTCATATTATGTTTTCTCTATTATTATTTATAGAACAAAGTTGAAAAACTTTGTTTTTTACATACATATTCAAAAATGTGGAAAAATAAAATGATGAATAGTTTGATAATATGCTTATGATACAAACAACTATTTATCATATTTGAGAGAGGAGTTTGATATTCTATGAATTCAAATCAAAAAAATATCAAGCATATATGTTATTGTCTTATCATTGTATTTGCTTTGATTATTATGAACTTATCAACGATCTACGCAACTGAATTGACACCTAAAATAGAATTACTTAAACAATATCACTTTGAAAGTGTAGAAACGTCTTCATCAGTTACAATCCCCCACATAATAGGTCTCGATAATCCCCAAATAGAAGAAGAAATTAATCAACTCATCACACAATCAATACAACAATATTTAAATCAATTTAAAGAATCTAATAACACTTATACAAATATCAATGATCCATTAATAAAGAAATGGATTGTTGATATAAATTATCAAGTCTATTTTATTGATTCATCCCTTGCTTCTTTTTCTATAAATGCTACTCAAATCAAGGCATCTTCTTATCTTCAAAAAACTTTTTTTAATATAGACTTAAAAACTGCTAGGCAATTAACAGTTGAAGACTTCTTAGGTAAAAAATATAGCCAAATAATTCAAACAGAAATCCAGAAACAAATAAAAGAAAACAAGAAAAACTTAGAATACAGCTATTTCGATGATGTTATCCAAAATTTGAATATACAAAAAGAACAACCTTTTTATATCAATCAGCAAAATCAGGTGGTTGTAGTCTTTAATGAATTTGATATTGCTCCTGGATATATGGGAATGCCAGAATTTATTATCCCCACTTAAAAAGTGTATCATAAGCAAAAAATGACGTTGGTTATCCAGCGTCATTTTTATGTTCATTAATCCCATCATTTTCATGAATAACGTAGCCATTTTTATCAGTTTTGATATGTCTTCGCTTTAATACATTATGTATCCAACGTCCAAATAATGTATAGGCAAAAGCAGTTAATGGAACTGCCGTGATCATACCTACAAGACCAAAAAGGTCACCAAGTATAAATATTGATAACATAACCCATAACCCTGGTAATCCAACAGATTTCCCAACAATACGAGGATAGATCAAATTATCTTCAATCTGTGATAGAACTTGGAAGAAAACGATAAACCAAATCATTGTTACAAAATCCTGTGACATCACGAGGAAAGCTCCAATAATCATCGCTGATATTGGACCAAAAACAGGCACCAAACTAAAAACAGCTATAATCATTGCAATTAATTCTGGATAAGGAAAGCCAAAGAATATCATCCCAATATAATAAATTATTCCAATAATACATGCTTCTGTCAATTGACCTGTAATAAAATTTTTAAAAATAACGTTAGCTTGATGACCATAATCAAATAATGCCATTGCTCTTTCTTCTCTTAAGAAAACAATAAATACTTTTCTCAATTGGCTAAGTAACCTTTCTTTCCCACTTAAAATATATAATGAGAACATAAAAGCCATAAACCATACAAAGAAAGTTCCCGTAAAAGTGACTGCATTGTCTAATAAACCGTTTGCACTGCTTGCTAGAAAATTAATTACATTTTTAAAGATATCATTCCAAGGCATATTCACAATATTATCAATTTGAACAATATTTTCTACACGATAATCAATATTCAACCAAATAAAAACCTCATCAATACTTGTGACAATACCCTTTAACAGATTCCCCATATTTGATAATAATTGTGCAAGGCTTTCAATGACTTTAGGTAATATAAAACTAACAATCAGTATTAAGACAATCAGTGCAAATATAATCGTTAATGTAATCGCAATACCTCTTGCACCCCGATTAATAATCCCTCTATCGTGAGAATGTTTTTTTATCTTTTGTTCAATGAACATCATCGGAATATTTAAAATATATGCAAAAACAATTGCTATAATCAACGGTTGCAATAAATCCAATAGAAAAAGAAAAACTTTTTCAATAATTATAAGATGACTTGCTACTAAATAAAAAGTAATAGAAAGCATAGCAAGTATTAACCATGGTTTTATCTTATGAAATTCTTCTTTTGTCATCCAATTCTTCATCTTATCCCTCTATTCATATTTATATTATAATATATTTTTTTAATAGTTGATACAAAAAAGAGCCCTAAGGACTCTCATCTTACTTATTCTACTCCTAATATAAATGAATACACAGGTTGTTTTCCATCTACACATTCAAGTTCAGCATCAAAATGTTCTTCAACATAAGTTTCTGCTTCTGCAACTTCTTCAGCAGTTACGTCTTCACCATAAATTAATGTAATAATTTCTGAATCTTCATCAACCAATCCATTTAAAGTTTCCTTTAATGCATCAATCTTACTAGGTACACATGCCGTAATTTCTTTTTCACATAATGCCATATACTGATTAGCTTTAATATCAACACCATCAATATTTGTATCCTTAATTGCAAAAGTAACTTGACCAGTTTTGACATTAGCAATAGCATCATTCATTTCTGCAAGATTTTCTGTTAAAGAAACTTCTGGATTATACATAATACATGCAGATAATCCCTGAGGAATTGTTTTAGAAGGAATAACCTGAACATCAATTTCATCTTCTAAAATAATTGCAGCTTGCTGAGCAGTCATGACAATATTGGAATTGTTTGGTAATATAATCGCATGCTTTGCATTAACATCACGGATAGCTTGAACAATATCTTCTGCTGAAGGATTCATTGTTTGCCCGCCACTAACAACATAATCACAATGTAATTCTAAGAACATATCTTTAATTCCATCACCAGCAGCCACACTAATAATTGCTACTTCTTTTGCTTCTTTTTGTTGTGGAACAACAGGTGTTGCCTTACCAGCTGGAATATCAGCATTTGATTCAATAATAGAATTATGCTGTTCTTGCATATTCT
The DNA here is from genome assembly GCF_009767585.1 of Coprobacillus cateniformis. Classification (NCBI taxonomy): domain Bacteria; kingdom Bacillati; phylum Bacillota; class Erysipelotrichia; order Erysipelotrichales; family Coprobacillaceae; genus Coprobacillus; species Coprobacillus cateniformis. Next base: position 3,137,211 of record NZ_WSNW01000001.1, on the reverse strand, counting down.
CAATCTTTAACTTTACAAATTCTCCATATCTTTGAGCAGCATTTAAAGCATTCCCTGGTTTTAAAGTATGGACATGAACTTTCACTATATCATCATCTTGAACAACAACAATACTGTTTCCAGGTAATCTTTCTAATTCGCTCTTCAAGCTATCTTCTTTAAAGGCTTTCATTTTTGCTTCATCTAATCTTAAAATAAATTCAGTACAATAACCATAGCCTTCTTCTCCGTCAGATTCTACATCTGCCAAAGCTTCTTTCGCTGCTTCACCTTTGATTTCTACTCTTTCAATTTGTTCTCCAGCTAATGCTGCCATAAATCCTGTGAACACCAATAACAAACCAGCTCCACCACTATCTACAACACCAACTTCTTTTAAAACTGGTAAAAGTTCTGGTGTTCTTTCTAATGATTCTTCGGCTTCTTTCACAAAATATGAGAAGACATCTTCAATTTCCATATCATCTTTTGCATATTTCACAACAGCATCACTTGATTCTCTAATAACAGTTAAAATAGTTCCTTCAACTGGTCTCATAACTGCTTTATATGCAACCTTTGCACCATTTTGGAAGGCGTTTGCGAATTCAACAGCATTAACTTCTTTCTTTCCTTCAAAGGCCATAGAAACACCTCTAAAGATTTGTGATAAGATGACACCTGAATTCCCTCTTGCTCCCATCAACAATCCTTTAGATAATTTTTTAGCAACTTCATAAATATCATTAGAGTCAAGTTTTTCAATCTCACTTGCTCCAGCACTAAACGTTAAAGACATATTTGTTCCAGTATCCCCATCAGGAACAGGGAAAACATTTAATGCATCAATTTCAGGATGATTGTTATGCAACACAATCGCTCCAGTTACAACCATCTCTTTAAATAGACGACCATCTATAATCTTCATGACTTACCTCCAACCTAATCTATTACTCGAATGCTTTGTACAAAAACATTCACGGCTTCAATATCAACGTCTAAAGTCGTTTCTAATACATATTTGACTTTCTTTTGGACTTCATAAACAACTTCAGATATCTTTACCCCATAACCAACAATAATATATACATTTAAAATAATCCCAGTATCGCCATCTTCTACAACAATACCTTTAGAATAATTTTCTCTCCCCAATAAATCATAAAAGCCATCTTTCATAATTTTCTGGCTTGCCATTCCAACAACCCCATAGCATTCAGTAGCAGCCCCACCTGTTATACTTGCAACAACATCTAATGAAAGATTAATATCTCCTAAATCTGTAGTCTTTGTGATCATATCTCTTCCTCCGATCTTATTTTATACATATATACAGTATATATATTATATCTTATTTTTAAATCATTGACAAACATTTCACACATAATGCATACGAATTATACCCCAGTTAAAATCATATGTAAATGAAAAGCGTAAAAAAATGTTGAAATATTCGCACATTTCATATATGATAGATATGCAAATCAAGTCAATTGATTAAATACAGCACTTTTTTAATTCTTTCAAAAAAAGTAAAAAAAGTGTTTGCAATTTTTCTTTTTTAGTGATATTATATCAAAGTATGTGAAACATAAGTTGTAAAGGATGGTGAAGAAAATGGCTAGAAAATGTGAAGTTAGTGGTAAAGGACCAATGTCTGGTAATACTCGTTCTCATGCATTAAATGCATCAAGAAGAAAATGGAATGTAAACTTACAAAAAGCTACTATTTTAGTCAATGGTAAACCAAAAAAAGTAAAAATTTCAGCGAGAGAATTAAGAAGTCTTAGAAAAAGCGCTTAATAATAAAGATTGTATCCTCCGGGATACTTTTTTTATTTTTATTATATGAAACTTTATTTCATTTATTCGTATATTTTAATATGTTTTATGAAACCCATAACCTATCTCTCCTTCTGCTCTTTTCATATCCCTTATTTTTTTATACAATGAAGAGGAAATCATTAAAGGAGGACAAATAATGAAATTTCCAGAAGGTTTTTTATGGGGCGGAGCAGTTACTGCCCATCAAAGTGAAGGTGCATATACAGAAGGAGGAAAATCACCCGCTGTCTGTGATTTATTCCCTAAGCCTGAACATTCGGATTTTAAAGATGGTATTGATGCCTATCATCGTTATGATGAAGACTTTGCATTATTTGAAGAAATGGGATTTACAAGTTATCGCTTCTCAATTGACTGGTCACGTGTTATGCCAGATGGAGAACATTTTAGTGAAGAAGGCATGGCTTTTTATGATCGTTTTATCAATAGTATGATTGCTCATGGTATGGAACCAATGTGCTCATTATACCATTTTGAAATGCCCCAAGTCCTGATGAACGAATATAATGGATTTTATTCAAGAATTGTTGTTGATAAATTCATTACATATGCAAATAAGATGATTGAACGTTATGGTGATCGTGTTAAAAAATGGATATCTTTTAACGAACAAAATGGGATTGCTTTAGAAGGCCATAAAATTGCATATGGTGCCATTTGCCCAGAAGGTGTCAATGAGGAATCTTTTATCAATCAATTGATTCATAATTCCTTATATGCTCATGCTAAAGTTGTTGAAAAAGTTCATACAATAAAAGATGCTATAGTTTTAGGAATGGTTATTTATATTCCACATTATGCAGCAACTTGTCATCCACTAGATGAATTGGCAGCCAGAAAACAAATGAGCAAAACAAATGTCTTCTTAGATATGTTTGTTTATGGTGAATACTCATCATATTATTGGAGTCAAATGGTAAAAAATAATACATTGCCTGACATTCAGGAAGGTGATTTAGAAGTCATGAGAAAAAATACAGTAGATTGGCTTTCATTCAGTTATTACATGAGCGCGACTGCAAAGGATGGAAGTAGTGGTGTAAAAGCTGGTGGCAACTTACAAGTTGAACTCAATCCTTATTTAAAAGCATCTGAATGGGGATGGACAATTGACCCAATTGGTATAAGAATCGCTTTACGAGATTTATATGAAAAATACAGAATGCCAATCATGGTTGTAGAAAATGGTTTTGGTATGCGTGATATATTTGAAAATGGTACTGTGATTGATGATGAACGTATTTATTATATGAAAGATCATATTGAACAAATTGGTATTGCTATAGAAGAAGGGGTAGATTGTAGAGGGTATCTGATGTGGGGCCCTATTGATATTTTATCTTCACAAGGCGAAATGGGAAAACGTTATGGTATGATTTATGTCAATAGAGATGACAAAGATTTAAAAGATATGAAACGTTATAAGAAAAAATCATTCAACTGGTATCAAAAAGTTATTCATACAAACGCAAAAGACATTGAAATCGATTAACATTTTCCTTAAGCAGCACACATGTGCTGCTTTTATACTGTAAAGTTCCTTTGTCAATACACACTAAAAGTATTTTAAAACTTATTATTACCAAATGCATTGTAACAATGTCATTCATGGATTTCTCTCATTTATTTGCAGATATTATAACTCTTTTATTTCTCCCATGTTCTTGGTCTCAATAAATTCTTTGGTATCTTTGTATAACGATTGCCATGACATCCATTCAACTGAATTTGTGTTAAAAATAAACTTTGACTCAAATCTGCATTTTCAACTTTAGCATCTCTCAAATCAGTTCCTAAAAACACATAATTACAACAATCCTTTCCACGAAAATCTTCACCTATCATTATTCTCATACTCAAATCGTGAGTGTATTGCTGACATATTTCTTTTAATCGTTGGCTTACTTTTTGATGATACTTATCTAAATCAACCGTTGAATTATTCAAAACATTCTCTCTCACTTTTAAATTCTCGAGAATTAACTGTTCTAATTGAAAATTCGGATGAATATGATAAGCATCAATGAGATAACTAAGCATCTGTTGGAGTTGAACAACTTTCTGAAAAACTCCAAATATAACCATAGCATTTTCACTACTACGCCATGAAGGCAACTTTTGTGAAACGATTTGTCCTGCTCCAAAGCAATCATAAATCATACATCCCTTCATCTTCATTTCTTTTAGTGAATTGTAAATATGACACTGATTATTATCTAATAAATGATTGCATGGGTTCCCTGCTAATTTATCTTCTGGAAAACCATCTATTTTAGAAAAATATAAGGCCACACAACATAATCCATGGCATTCATGACATTGAATCTTCAAATTCTCCTGTAATCGTTCAATATTTAGTTTCATAGTAGACCTCCTTTGTTTCATTATAATGAAACAAAAGAAAAAGTACAATATCATAATTGTACTTACTTTAACGAAAATTCATGTGCTGGTTGATCATATTTTCTTCCCATAATCATTTTTGCTGTTAAATCCGTATTATTATAAAGAATAGACCATTGTGTTGCGCTCTCTTCTCCTCTTTCATTTTTATGTATATTAGAAGATGCTGCTTTTAAAATATCCATTCCTGCCTGTTCATCTTTTAAAATCCCTTTATTTTGATCTAAGATTGTCTTCATCTTTTCATAACGATCTTGTCCATGTCCAAAGTCATAATCTCCAGGTGTTAACAAGAAGTTCGTTGCCATTTGGTAAGACTTATCATCTTTAACCAGACTTATCTCGTTATTAATATATTCAACAACAACACTTTTCCCATTTGCATCAGCAATTTGGAAATGATAAGCACTTTTGGCAGAAGAATGCATATCATATTGTTTTAAAAATTCAATTGCTTCATCAACCGTTGAAGCTTTATCCAAAACCAATCTCACAGCAGTTGTTGTTGTAATATCAATTTTATCTGTCTGCTGGTTAGTTGCTTCATCAGGTATTAACAAGACTCCAATTGATAAACCTTTCTCATTTAAGCCATCTAATGGCGCATAAGGTGCAGCCAAGGTAATAATTTGCTTTGTTAACGAATCAGGTTGCTTATCTTCATTAAACCCTAAAAACCCTAAATTAACAGTCGACATAGATGCATACCCATTATCAGGTTGCGTCTTCACAAATAATGCTGGTGAATAAGTTAAATCAAAATTTCTGCCAAAAATTCTATCTCCATCTTGCGTCTCAGCATTAAATGTAGAGCAACCCAAATTAGGAATAGAGAATTCAACAGGTAATCCCTTTAATAATTTTTTGACAACAAAATCAACCAATTCAGCATCATTACTTGCTCCAGTTTTTAAAAAGTCATCAAATCCATAATCGCCATCATATTCCATAGTATACAATGTATAATCATCTATTTTTTCTAATGACATTAAAGATGAAATTTCATGTCTAAACACTATATAAAAAACACTTCCAGCAACAATCACTATAACCAATATAGTCAATAAGGTTCTTTTTAATATTTTCTTCCAGTTCATACTTTCCCTCCAAATTTCCAACTTGTTGTATTATAACAAAGATTATCACAATGTCAATATACTTTAAAAAATTTAATTAAATATTTTAAAGTAAAAAAGATAGTGCTGAAGGGCACTATCTTTTTTACTTCTTAAATCCTTTTTTGAATTGCTCAAAAATGGAATCTTTTTTAGCATTCTTTCTTAACTTAGTATACAAATCTTTCTCATCTCTAGAAAGTTTAGTTGGAATCTTAACATCAATTTTAACAAACTGATCTCCATAATTATCACTACGTAAATCCTTAACACCTTTTCCCTTAAGACGTAAAGTTGTTCCAGGTTGGGTACCTTCAGGCACCTTGAGTGTAACATCACCATAAACAGTTGGAACATCAACATCACATCCTAAAGTTGCATCTACTGCCGAAATTGGAATTGTTATATAAATGTTCTTACCATCACGTTGAAAATGCTGATGTGGTCTTACATAAATTTCTACATAAAGATCTCCATTTTGTCCACCATTGGCACCTCTATGTCCTTTACCTTGAACACGTAACTGTTGATGTGTATTAATACCAGCAGGTATATTTAGTTCAACAGTAATATTTTTATTGATATATCCTTTACCCTTACAATGATCACATTTTTCTTTAACAACTTTACCAGTTCCATTACAATCAGGGCAAGTTGTTTGGTTCACAAATGTACCAAATGGTGAACGTTGTTGTGTACGGATTGTTCCAGTACCACCACAACGTGAACACGTTTGAACATCATCAGGTGACTTTGCTCCACTTCCATGACAATGCGAACACTGTTCATCAAAATTAATTTTAATCTCTGTTTTCTTACCTTTGATTGCATCCATGAAGTCAATCTCTAATTGAACAAAACGATCTTCCCCACGCATTGGACCTGTCTTTCTTTGACGCTGTCCTCCACCACCAAAGAATGAACCAAAAATATCTCCTAAGTCAACATCTTCAAAGCCACCAAATCCACCGAATCCGCCAGCTCCTCCAAATCCTCCTGATTGATCAAATGCCGCATGACCATAACGATCATATGCAGCTTTTTTATTATCATCTGATAAAACATCATACGCTTCTTGTACTTCTTTAAATTTATCTTCTGCACCAGGATCCTTGTTAACATCAGGGTGATATTTCTTAGCCATTTTTCGATATGCACGTTTGATTTCATCTGCACTGGCACTTTTAGAAACACCAAGCACCTCATAATAATCTCTTTTATCAGCCATATTCTCACCTCTTGACTAGATAAAACCAAGGCAAAGCCTTGGCTTTATACTATCCTAATTTTTTTCTGTAAAGTCTGCATCGACAACATCATCATTATTTGATGCTGTTTGTGTATCACCTGTCGGATTAGCTCCTTGACCTTGTTGATATTGATATGCTGCCATTTGTTGTGCAACTTGTTCTAATTCAGTCATCTTAGTTTCAAGTGTAGCCATATCATTATCATCTAAAGCTTTCTTTAATTCATCTCTTAAAGCAGTTGCTTGTGTTTTTTGATTTTCATCAATCTTATCACCTTGTTCAGCTAATGCTTTATCAATTTCATTAATCATTTGTTCTGCTTTATTTCTTGTTTCAATATCTTTACGTTTTTGTTCATCTTCAGCCTTATTAGCTTCAGCCTCTTTTACCATTCTATCAATTTCTTCATCACTTAATCCAGTTGAATTTTGAATTGTAATAGATTGTTCTTTTTGTGATTTCATATCTTTCGCTTTAACATTAACAATACCATTAACATCAATACTGAATGTAACCTCAATTTGTGGAACACCTCTTGGAGCTGGTTCAATACCATCTAATTTAAATAAACCTAATTGTTTATTATCTTTAGCCATAGATCTTTCACCTTGTAATACATTGATATCAACAGCTGGCTGATTATCTGCAGCAGTAGAGAAAATTTGTGATTTTGTTGTTGGAATTGTTGTATTTCTTTCAATTAATACAGTCATAACTCCACCCATAGTTTCAATACCTAATGATAATGGTGTAACATCTAATAAAACGATATCTTTAACATCACCAGTAATAACTCCACCTTGAATAGCTGCACCCATAGATACAACTTCATCAGGATTCACTGATTTGTTAGGTTCTTTTCCAAGTAATCTTTTCACTGATTCTTGTACAGCAATAATACGAGTAGATCCACCTACCAATAAAACTTGATCAATTTCACTTGGAGAAATACCAGCATCACTTAATGCTTGTTTCACTGGTCCTTCAGTACGAACAACCAAATCTTTAGTTAATTCATCAAATTTAGCTCTTGTTAATGTTAATTCTAAATGCAATGGACCTGCTGCACCAGCAGAGATAAATGGTAATGAAATTTGTGTTTGCATAACTCCTGATAAATCTTTTTTCGCTTTTTCAGCAGCTTCTTTAACACGTTGCATTGCCATTTTATCAGCACTCAAATCAACACCTTGATCCTTTTTAAATTCAGCAACAATCCAGTTCATAACTTTTTCATCAAAGTCATCTCCACCTAAACGGTTATCTCCAGCTGTCGCTAATACTTCAAACATACCATCTGCCAAATCAAGGATTGAAACGTCAAATGTTCCTCCTCCTAAGTCATATACCAATACTTTTTGTTCAGTATCTAATTTATCAACACCAAATGCTAAAGCAGCAGCAGTAGGTTCGTTAATGATACGTTCAACATCTAGTCCCGCAATTTTACCAGCATCTTTTGTAGCTTGTCTTTGTGCATCATTGAAATATGCTGGTACAGTAATAACTGCTTTTGTAACTGTTTCACCCAAATATGCTTCTGCAGTTGCTTTTAAGTTTTGTAAAATCATTGCAGAGATTTCTTGAGGTGTATATTCTTTACCATTTACATTTTCTTTATAATTTGTACCCATATGTCTTTTTACAGACATAACTGTATCTTTATTAGTAACAGCTTGACGTTTTGCAGCTTCACCAACAACGATTTCTCCATTTTTGAATGCAACAACTGATGCAGTTGTTCTTAATCCTTCAGGATTTGCAATAACTTTTGCTTCTCCATTTTCCATCACACTTACGCATGAGTTTGTAGTACCTAAATCAATACCAATAATTTTGTTTCCCATAATATAAATCCTCCTTATAACTATTCATTAACTTTAACTAAAGATGCACGAATAACGCGATCTTTCAATTTATAACCTTTTTGAAGTTCTTCCACAACGATATTTGAATCAAAATTTTCATCGTTGGTTGTCATCACAGCCTGATGGAAATTTGGATCAAATTCCTTACCTTGAGCTTCAATCGCTTCAACACCATTCTTTTCAAGAATAGCCATTAACTGATCAAAAATCATTTGATACCCTTTTAAGAATGTTTGAATTTCTTCACTCGGTTCCTGAACATTCAAAGAACGTTCAAAATTGTCAACTACAGGAAGTAATTCTTCAATAAAATCTTGCATCATAAATTTCATAGAGTTTTGATGTTCTTTTTCTAACCTTCTCTTTGAGTTTTCCATATCTGCAAAAACTTTATAATAATCCGTCTTCCATGTATTCACTTCTTCTTCAAGCTTTGCAACTTTATCCTCAAGTGAATCAGTTGCTGTTTCTTCAACAACTTCTGTTTCTTCTTGCTTTACTTCTTCATCAACTTTTTTTTCTTTCTTTTCCTTTGCCATACTTTCACCTCTATTCATCATCTTCATCATTGCTTAGCAAAACTGTTTCTAAACTTTTAGAAATATACTCAACCAAAGAAACAACTTTTTCATAAGGCATACGTGTTGGCCCTATAACCGATATTGATCCTTTGGATTCATTGCCTGTTTTAAACGATGCACTGATGACAGAGACATCACTTAAATCTTCAATGGGTGATTCACTTCCAATCCTTACACTTACACCCTCTTCAATAGCAATAGGTTCTAAACTTTTCCATGACTGTGAATTCTCAAAAGCAGAGACCAGCTGTCTAAGTTTATTCACATCATTATATTCAGGTTGATACAACATATTTTCTTTACCCGAGAAATAAACATTACTATTGGCGAATTTCATAAATGATTCTAAAAACGCATTGAATAAAACTTCATGTTCTTTAATTCGAGCACTCAATATTGGCCGCACATCTCTTTCCAAGCGATAAGCCACTTGATTAATTGGTGTTCCATCCAACAAATCATTCATAACATTCACACAACTTGTTAAATCTTCTAAATAAGCATTATTCTTAACTTTAAAAATACGATTTTCAACATGCCCTTTGTCTGTTACAATAATTGCTGTCACACTATGCTCTGTCAAAGGAACAAGTGTAATATTTTGCAATCGTTCATAATCAGAATTAGGACCTAAAGCTACTGTAGTCAAATGAGTAAGTTCACTTAAAATTTGACAACTTTCCTGAATAATCTCATTTAAAGAGCGATGCCGGTCACCAAGAATCATAGCAACTTGATTTTTGACATCGTCATCAACATTAGGCTGCATTAATGTATTGACATAAAAGCGATACCCTTGTGTTGAGGGCACACGTCCTGATGACGTATGTGTTTTTTCTAAATATCCATTTTCTTCAAGAAATGACATTTCATTACGAATTGTCGCACTTGAATAAGGAAGCATATACTTTGTCATAAGTGTTTTTGAACCAACTGGTTCAGCTGTTTCAACAAACTCTTCAACAATACACTTGAATATAAGCAATTGTCGTGCACTCAGCATATCACAACCTCCTTTTAGCACTCCTTTTATCTTTGTGCTAATTTTATTATACTCATGTTTTTAGCACTGTCAACACTTTTGTGCTAAAAAACAAAAATAACTGAATTCAATTCAGTTATCAACTCTGCACTCCCCTTTATATAAACAAAAGAGATCAATACATATATGAATATCAACAGGATGTTTCTTAAATACGTTTTCCTTAGTTCTTTTTGTTGTTTCATAAAATAAGTAAAAATATCTTGTAGCATCCTTTTCAGTTCTAAAAACAAAATCCTGCTAAACCTAAACCACACAATGAGAACATTAACAATCATCGAACGGATCATTTCGAACCAATCGTATAGTTGAGTTTTTCCTATAATAGTTCTTATTTTTTACTAAATACACATAGATAAAAACTAGCAACTAACACATATAAACAACAAAACAGGAATATATATAATATATAACAATCATGCAGAAAACAAATCTAAACAAGCTAATATAAGTTTAAAATATTTGAATGTTCTCATAAAAAAGTATCCTCCTTATAATTATTAATATATGAGGGATAAATCCCCCATATATTAATAAAATACTCTATGTTTATCTAAATATAATACAGCCACTCCAACTCCTAATACTGCTGCACACATAAACGCTACACCACCAATATATAACGCAGCGTTAGCGATTGCAGGTCCAAATAATGCAACACCTTTCCAATAAGCAATAGTAGCTAAAGATTTCATAAAACCAGCTGTGATACCACATTGATATGATGCGATTTTTCTAATGGCACTACTTCTATTCCATAATCCCTTTAAATTCCTTGCTAATGTAGCACTACCACCTTTCCCATTTTCTTCAACATCTAACTCTAAAAACTCTTTATCTTCAATAAAAAGATACATATCAGACTTTCTTAGAAATAAAGCCTGATTATATATATATCCTGCATCATATACAAAAAAGTAAAAAGCTCTTTTTTTTCATTTGATCAGAGTTTCTCAATAGGTCATCTAATGTCTTTATAAATTCATCAACTTCTTCCTTCACCTTTGGTATCCCCATTACAATCAGTGGAACAAAATGACTTTATAATATTTTTAAATAGATATCCTTTCGACAAACATCTTTTCGATAATCAATCTTGATAAAATAAATAAGCATCCCTTGAACAAATAGAAAAACAAGCAATGTACCTAGATTTAAGACTTCATTTTCTAAAAAACGCATGACTGTTGACCATAGAATAGTCATTTCAACTATCCATAAATAGACCTTAATGACCTTAAAATTAAAAACTTTAATAAAAGTATAAATAAGCAAAAACATGCTATAGTCATTGCACCACCAAAATAACTCATCATCACCTTCACTCTCACCTCTTATTCACTATACATTTATAATCCCTATTTGTAAAATCAACAGTACAAAGAGCAATTATCTTGATATCTTTATTGACTTACTATTTTATGAAGATTTAAAGTGATCAAATATTAATAAATACAATAATTAAGACTATGCCAATAACTGTTCCCAAGCGCAAAGAAGTAAATAACAATTTTTTCGTTTATTGTCAATGTTTTAAAAATCAATCAGATTCATTTTTTACCATAAATAAAAATCCCAATAGCAACAACAATAGAAATAATATTATAAATCAAATAGTATCATCTTGAAAAGGAATCACTTATCTTGAACCTAAAAGTAGCAATGCTAATATATATGTAAACCAATCACTAAATTTCATTTTCCCCTCTCATAAGAACAACATTTAATAAATAAATTATATATGATAATAATTCCGATAGAAATCAAGTAAAAATATTCAAAATCATTTATAATTTATATTTAATTATATAGTACATAGTTCCTGATACAACAATATCAAAACAGATCATTCCAACTTGAAGTACAAGAGGCATACTATCAAAAAAAAGATGGTAACGCCAGGAATCCAGTAACTATTAACAAAACAAATAAAATACATATAATAGCTATTTTAAGTTTTTCCAATTTATTAGACTCCATTCTTTTACTTATAATTTCCATACTCCATAACAATTATCCTATAATCATGTATCGTGTTTCTCCCATATTTTAATTATCACAGAACTGATAGAAGACCGTTTTATACTCCCATTATCATTCCACAGAAATCACTAAGTTCCTGTGCTCCAAGCCATCTACATGTATATTTTTTTATCATATTTTTTATTGTACTACTCAAAATATTTTTAATAGATTAGCCCCCATACAAATCATAAATTGCAAAGACAACAATATTCACATGATTTAAAAAGACAACATCTAAATACAGTATTCCACCTTCTTCAATTTCTACGTAATTTAATATAAATCAGAAAGCAATGTTATAGTACATTGTTATAGTACATTGTTATAGTACATTGCCTTGCAATATTGTAATTTTTAAAATCCAAACGAAATTGATGAATAGTCCCAATCGTAAGAGTATCACAAAAATTAAGTTGAAAAGCCTCATTCATTATAGATACAAGATAGAATCCCATAAAACGCTCGTTAAGAATCATTAGACTATTATTAGTCATTTACTTATGCAGATATATTTATCAATATTATATTCCTTATCAGTATCATAAACAGAAGAATCAATCTGATAAACATATCTGATGTTATTCTTGGTCTAAATTTAAGTGGTTTTGAGACAGCAAATTCTAAAATCTTTTAATAACATAGATTCATTAAATTGAGTTATATTTTTTGATAAATCTAACTAAATATTCTAAAAGCATTTATAGCCAACTGATTAAATCAATAATATATACAATCCATTTCCTTATTTTAGAATCACAAACACCCAGATAGAAAGTAACTCCTATCGAATAACAAACAAAAAATATTATGGATCCCAACCAAATAGCTCCATTACATAACTCAGAATTTAAAAGAATAGCAATAATACCTAATATTGATAAAACATCTGTAATTATCAACAAATTAATAACTAACTTCTTATTAACAAACTTCTGGTTTTTCATCAGCATCTTCCTTTCATTTTTATTTATTTTATCGAAAAATATTCCTATAAATTTTCCTTCTTATTTGTATACTGGATGTACCATTTATATAATTTTTCAATTCATTAATTCTCGTATTATATAAATCAATAATTTGAAAATTCCAATTATCTTCTTCACAAAACAAATTCAACATTGACAATATTTTTATTTTATTGCTTTCTCTATTCAAACAAATTCTTAAGTCTATATAATCAAATATCAAATCTAAACATTCTATTTCTATTGATTGACCATATTTCAAAATAATGAGTTCTATTATATTATCTAATTTAAATAAATATTCACTTAAATAATTTTTATTCAAAACAATCATTAATTTTAAGCAGTTCAACATTTCATTTGGTTTATTAATAACATCATCAATATTCTTTTCTAGATAACTAATATGCCAACTGATTAATTCTAAATTGACAACACTAGTGAAAAGAAGTTCATTAAAAAAATATTTACTATGAGTGTCTTTAAAACTATTAAGAAAATTAATTGTAACTTTATATAAAATATATGAAAACAATAAAAATAGAAACAAATATAACTGCCAGTATATTCCAATCGCAAATAAAGTGAAAGCCAATAAAAAAATATATATATTTTCTTGTTTATATATTTTCTTCATTAAAGAATATTTCTCATTAAAATTATTTAAGTTAACATCACTTAGATCACACAAATTTTTATAGAAAACATAATTTGATGGTCCAAATAGAACGATTAATTTTCCATCAACCAAAACAATCGGATATAAACATATAACTGAATATTTTATTTTTTTTATTTTGCATAATAAAATAAAAAAAATAGTTTTTAAATAATGGAGACATAGCCCAGAAGTCATCAATACCATAATATAAAAACAAAAATAAAAAATAGCATGATCAACAAATATTTCTATACTAATTATATAAATATACAATAAAAATGAAATAAGTGTTGTTAGTATAAGCATACCTAAATAATAAATATAAGTTTTCATTATTGTTTCACCAAATATCTTTCTATATAATTTTTTTTATAAACAATATCTAAATAGCAGCAAATAAGCAGCTGCCATTTAGGACAATGTAATACTTCCCTTGTTAATAAAAAGTTCTTTTATTATACAGATATATCATAAATGCTGCAGTTCCTGCAAGCGCTATTCCAGCTAGCCAAAAACCGCCAATAGTCAAAGCAGTTCTTGTTACAACATATCCGAATTTGCAGACTGCTTTAATATAAGACATCTTAGCAATTGTTCCAATAGTTCCTAAAGTTATCCCTACTGCCTTACAAGACATTCTAAACCCTTGACTTCTACCCCATAATCCCTTGATATTCTTATAGAGCATTGTCATGCTTCCACCATCTAAATACATCATCTCCTCTTCTTCAATTTCTACATAGTTTCTTGGTAAATTCATTGTTAATTCCATAACATTCTCCTCCTTTTCTTTACCAAAATTTATATAAAATAGAGTTATGTATATACTCTACTTTATACCATATTAATTCTTAAAACTCAATAATTCTAATAGCCAATCTAAATAAGTTTCTTTCTCATAGACAATTCTCGCTACAACTGGCATTGATTTTATAACATCTATCTGAGATCCATCTGTCGAATGAAGCTGTTTATTGTCCAAAGACACAAGACACTTATATAACACAATATTTCCTTGTTCTGTTTCTTGTGTTAATGTTCCTGAATCTATCGAAACAAGTTTTCCATTTAGTGTTCCATATTTTTGTATATTGACTCCATTAATCGCAACCTTCACATCATTGTTAAGTTGTACCTTAGAGATATCAGTTGCCTGTATATAGGCTTCTACAATCATCTGATCATCTTTATTGGTACTAATTTCAGCAACTGTTTGTCCTTTTTGAATGGTCACACCTTCCTTGATTGTTGAAAGATAATGAACATAACCATCCTGTGATGCTTTCACTGTTGTAAGAGCATCCTGTGACTGATATGCTTTTAACTGTCCTTCTAGCTCAACTAAGGTAGACTGTAATGCTGTACGAGTATTCCCTGCTTCACTAATCAACTGAATCTTTGTTTGTTCTGCTTGTGAAGAACTTGTCTGAGTTAACTGATTGATTTCTTCTATTAGAGACTCTAGTTCAGATTGTTTTGTTTCTAGAGAAGAATTGAGTTCTTCCTTTTTGGCTTTATCTTCCTCTGTATCTTTCAGTTTATAAATTTGATCTTTTAGAGATTGAATTTCTTGTTCTTTCTTTGTTTTCTTTTCTTCTTTTTGTTTTATTGATTTTTGATTATTTTCTTTTGTCTGATTCTCATCCTCAAGAGAGGATATATAATATCTGACTTTCTCATAATATTCCTGTTCTATTCCTGAATTAGACATCTTATTCTGATGAATATTTAATGAATTGATATATTTATTAATAGCTGATATCTTATCCTTTGTATTTGATATTTGTTTTTGTAGAGCACTGTATTGTACCCCTTCACTCCCACTTGATATTTCAAATAAGATATCACCCTTTTTTACAAAAGTTCCTTCCTGAGAATTGAGTGAAGTGAGAACACCATCGGACAAAGCACTTATATAGATGTTATCAGTTGTCGTAATTGTTCCATTTGCTTCGACAATATAAGACTTGCTCATCCATGAACTCATCCAAATCGCAAATATAATCATAAAAAGAATAAAGAGAATAAACATTGTTAGAAACATGGGTGGTTTCTTATCAAAGAAAATACGTGAATCTTTCAGTTCTGATTTTTGATAAAGTTTCATAACTGCATCACCGGTCTAAAGAAGTCTGTAATGACATATTCCTCACTATCATGAATACAGACAGTATAACTTTCACCAGTACTTTCTAAATCATTTTCATAGAAATAAAGATCAAGTTTTGAATTCACAAAATTGATTTCTAAAGGATTCCCTTCATAATGAATATAAACACAATGAGGACAATCTACTTTTTCAACAATATCAAATTGATTTTTATATTGTCTATAATCATGAGCTTGAATCAACAAATCGTAATCAGTTGTAATATCCCCTTCTTCTGAAATGTTTGTTCCACAGAATTTAATAACTAACGGGCCAAAAGTTTGGACCTTTAAGATATCTAACCGATTGGCAAACTTATTGATTTGCTGATCTATATCTTCAAATGAAATTCCTCTCAGTTCTTTTTTCAGAACATTCTTTAAAACCAACTTTTTATTTTCTAAGACTTCTAACTTAGCCATAATTGATTTCCTCCTCATTTATTACTGTTTTATTGACTTTTAGCATTGTCATATTTTGTAAAGAAATCATCTTTGCATACTGACCATTCATTGCGATTAGTTCATCATGAGTTCCTTGCTCAATGATTCTGCCATTTTCAACAAAACAGATCAGATCACAATTGACTATCGTTGACAAACGATGTGCAATAATAAGTGTTGTTGTATTTTTAATCTTTTTAAACAGTAAATCATGTATCTTTCTTTCACTAAAAGAGTCAAGATGACTGGTTGCTTCATCAAAGATAAAGACTTGTGACTTGGAAAGAATAGCTCTTGCAATAGCTAATCTTTGCTTCTCACCACCAGATAAATTGCTTCCCCCTTCTTCTATGAACGCCCCATAACGATTAGGTAATTTTTCAATGAAGGAACTTGCTCCTGCCAGCTGACAGGCTGTCATAATTTCCTCATACTTTGCTTCTGGATTTCCTATTTTTAAATTATCTATGATTGTTCCAGTAAAAAGTTCTATATTCTGTGGAATATAAGCTATATTCCTTCTTAAGTATGCTTCATCTATATCATGAACATTACAACCGCTTATTGTCACTTTCCCCTCTTTAACATCCATAAACTTTAACAGAAGTTTAGCTATCGTACTCTTCCCTGCACCACTTTCTCCAACAAGTGCAACTCGTTTTCCACTAGGAATAGTGAGATTAAAATTCTTAATGACAGGTGGTCTTGAACCATAAGAAAACTGTACATTTTCAAAACAGATATCACCTAACAAATCAATATCATCAATCAGTTCTTCCCGATGTTCATCTTCTCTATCTAATGACATTAATTCATTCAGTCTTGTCATTGCAATATTCGCTTCCTGAAACGTTAACTGCAAAGATACTAAGCTTTGTATAGGCTCTGTAAAATATTGACTCAATGTCTGGAATACCAATAAGTCCCCAATACTCATTTTTCCATCTATGATAAACATTGCACCAATAGCCATAAATACCAATCCACCTAGTGAATTAATGAAACTCGAAATAACTCCCTGAACATTCTGTAATGTCCCTTCTTTATAACCCAACTTCAGCAATGATACAAAACGATTTTCTAATTTATGAATCTGCTGCATTTCATCATTTTGTGATTTAACCGTCTCTATGTTTTGCATAGATTCGATCAGATGACTATTCAATATGGCATTAGATTCCATTTGTTCATAATTCAATTTCTTATAAGGTTTCTTAAATACATAAATAAGAATAACATTAACAACAATCATCACAATCAATATCAAAAATAAACTTGAATTTAAATGAAACAAAATAACTCCTGTTATGAGTGACAAAACAATATCCAATATTAATGAAACAGATACTGTTGTAAAAATATCTTTAATTGTTAATGCATCTTGAAATCTGGTGATGATATCTCCTACTCTTCTCGATGCAAAAAACTCATAAGGTAAATGAATAATGTGGTTGTAATATCCCATTAACAATGGAATATCAACCTTTCTTGAAAGAAACAAGACAATCTGTTGCTTAAATGCTGATAATAAGTTTTGTGATAAAACAACCAATCCATATGCTAACAAAAATATGTAAAGTTTATTCTTTAATTGATAAGGAATAATTTCATCCATTAACACCTTAGAAAAAGTACTTGAGAGAATTCCTATAATACTTAAAACAAAGCTTGCCAGTATAATCGTTAAGAGCAATCTTTTTTGTGGTAATATTAATGCACAAAACAAATCAAACATCCCTTTATCCTTGTACTTCATCTTTTCAAATTCAGATGTAGGTATCATCATGATTAAAACGCCAGTATAGAGTTTCTGTATTTCCTCTCGTTTCAATTTTATATTTCCTTTCGCTGGATCAGAAACATAAAAGATACCATGACGAACTTTTTGAATGACTACAAAGTGATTCAACCCCTCTGTTGTATGAATTTGTGCAATAGCCGGATATGTCATATCATCTGTTATATCTTTCATCTCTGCACGAACTGCCTTGACTTGAAATTTGAGTTTTTCTAAACCATCAACAATACCTTTTACACTTGTACCATAAAGATCAGTTCCAATAACTTCTCTAATTTTCATTAAAGACATTTCCTGTTTATATACAAGTAATACAGTTGAAATAGCAGCTGCCGCACAATCTGATGCATCATGCTGCATTGTACATGGATATTTCTTAAACATATATTTAACTTCCTTCCTTTTTAACATCCCCAAAATTTAAATAGCCAACTCCAAAAGTATCTACACATATCAATCGCCTCCTTGTATTCAACATACAAAGAAATCTCTTTTCTAACGATTGATTTGTCATATCTGACGTTATTTTGTCATATTCAACAGTCTATGCATAAAAAAAGAAAGATGTTTTTATTCATCTTCCTTACCAATATCAATAACATTATTAAAAAAAACTTCAATAGATAGTCTCCCATTTTCTATCTGTATATCAATGTCGCCATTATATTTATTAGCAATATCTTTTATATTTTTAATACCAATACCATGATTAAATTTATCTTTCTTTGACGTCTTATTTTTTCTTATAAAGTTAATACACTCATCATCATTAACATCATTAACAATTTCTATAAGCAAGTCCTCTTGACTTCCCATAAAATTTAAAGTAATAATTTTTTCATCTTTCCCAACTTTCTTTTCTGCTTCAAATGCATTACTCAAAAGATTATAAACAACAGAATCCAAGTCTATGACATCAATTTTTATAAACCCCGTAACACTATATATCACTTTTAATTCTATATTCTCAGATTTCATATCTTCAATATATGAATTCACAATAGCTGAAATATGACTGTGTGAACATTGGAAAACTTGTTCCTTTTGCATAGTCATTTTTAATTTTTGAATGTAAGAATGTAATTCATTATATGACTTTTGACTTTCCAATTGTGATATAACTCTAAAGTGCCCTTGTATATCATGTTTGAACTTTCTTAAGTGTTCATAATTCTTTACTGTATCAATAAAATAACGTTCTTGCATATTTAAAAGTTCATTTTTTAATTGATTTTGTTTCTTCAATCCATCTTTTTCCTTATAATTTTTCACAAAAACAAAGACACTTATTAAACTACATATAATTGAAAAGTAAGAGACACATAATATTGATATTCTTAACCGTATAGGTATTTCATTCTCCAAATAATTGACAAGCGTTAAAGGCAAAATCCCAGCACATATTCCTAAGATTATATTCATATAAATATAGGAAGGAATATCAGACAAATGGATAACAAATTTTAAATGCTCTCGTACATATTTTATAAAGAAAGAGACACCAATGACAACAAATGCACAACATATACTATATAAATCAATTTGTCTATTGTTATTCATGATTTCATAGGGAAATAAAGATAAAGCCAAATATTGTTGAATAATCATAATTATACATACCACTGATAAAACTATAACACTTCTATGTATTATATATGTTTGTGACATCATAAATAAGAGAAGAATTGGTAAAATAAATGCCAATGTTATATGCGTATAATGTTCTAATGTAAATATACAAATTGCAATCAAAAGAAAACTCATATATATTTTTTTTATTTCCTTTAATCTTTTCTCCAAATAATGAATAACCTAAAAAAAGATATAAACAACAATCAATTAATTGCATGATACTCCAAGATAAATTAGCCATTTCTACACCTATCTTTCCTATAATGAATATACTTTTGAGAGACTTCATTAGTATACTTTCTTGAAACAGATAAATACAAAAGACCATTTTTCCTTTTTAATTCAACACTTCCATATGAACATTTCTGAACATGATCAAAATTAACAATATACGATTGATGAATCCTTGAAAATTGTTTATATGGAGATAAGATTTTCTCCACTTTATTTAACAAAATTCTAAAAACCTTCTCATTTCCTTGTCTATCATAAAAATAGCAATATCCTCCAGACGAATGAATATAAGCGACATTAAAAATATCTATACTTTCTCCAGTAATATTGATTAACTGATGTGATTTATATTCATGCATAATTGTATTTAAATGCTTTTCTAATCTATTCATCTCATCTTTTGGAACAAAGCCATATACATTTCTACCTACAGACTCTATTGCCATATCTCTATGACTTGTCAAAAAAATAATCTTGGAATTTAGTCTTTCCATACATATTTTATCTTTAACTGCTATTCCATTCATAATTTTCATTTCAATATCTAAAATGACAATATCAAAAATCTCATCTGACTCCAATAAATACATGCCATCAGCAAAGAAATAATAAAGGACTGTAATATGCTGTCTAGAAAAAAACAATTTTAAAAAATCATGCACTTTTTCACACATGTATTGATCATCATCACAAATTGCCACTTTAATTATGCCCATCTTCAACACCCCTATGTGAATATTATATCATAGTTTCCATAATTTAGGAATCTTGTCGAAATAACAACAACATTATAAAAAATCAATTAAAATGCTATTTAAATAATTCATTCCTAAAGATGTAGTTTTGATATATCCATCTTTAATTTCAAGCATCTTTAACTTAAGATATTTTTGAATAGGTTCTTGATACTTTATCAGAAAATCAATATCAAACATCTGATTTACTTCATTAATTTCAAGTCCTTCAATTAATCTTAATCCCATCATTATTTTTTCAAACAATTCATCTGCTGGTTCAAGTATGATATCTTCACTCAGATACTGATGATTAAGATATTGAGTAAGACTTTTTGTATTTTCTAAACGGTGATGCTGAATCAAAGAATGGGCAGATAATCCTATTCCATCATAATCTTCATAATGCCAATAAACAAGATTATGTAATGATGGTTTATATTTATAGTAGTTACTGACTTCATAATGAATCATTCCCTTAGTTTCAAGATAACGATTAATTTCCTGATACCATTTCGCATCCTCTTCATCATCTAAAGGTTGATAGTTTTGATTTTTTAAAAGAGTATGCTCCTCTAAAATTAATGAGTAAATAGAAACATGAGAAGCATCTAAAGAATTAACTATATCAATATCTTTATAAACATCTTTTAAAGTTTGATTTGGTAGACCATACATCAAATCAACATTAATATCTGTTATCCCTTTCGCTTGCGCTTGTTGAATAACCTCAATGGTTTCTAAAGATGTATGAACTCTGTTGATAGCTCCCAATAATTTATCTTGAAAAGTTTGAACACCAACACTTAATCTATTAATAGAATTGTTTACAAACAAATCTATTTTTTCTTGATCCATAGATTCAGGATTCACTTCAATAGTGAATTCTTTCACGCATTTGGTAAAAGGTGACAAAATATCAAATAACTTTTGAAGTTGTAATAAATTTAACGAACTAGGTGTACCACCACCTATATAAACCGTATCATAATTACCACTTATTTGTTTATGCTGAATTTCGTAAACCAAAGCATCAAGATATTTTTCTACCCACTCAGTTTTATAAAAAACCTTACAAAAATCGCAATATGCACAGATGTGATCACAAAATGGAATATGAACATATAATGATTTCATTATAAGCCAAATTCCTTCGCCAATCCACCTAATGATGTCTCTTTATACGCACTTGATAAATCTTTTCCAGTTTCTTTCATAACACGAACAATTGCATCAAAAGAGACTTTATTTTTACGTAGATATCCCAATTGTTTAGCCAACATAGCCGCATCTAGAGCTCGAAGTGACCCATAGCCATTTCTTTCAATACATGGAATTTGAACATAGCCACCAACAGGATCGCATGTTAAACCTAAATTGTGTTCCAATCCCATTTCTGCTGCATATTCGATTAATGAATTGTTTAATTCATAAATCCACGCCATCGTTGCAGCTGCCATTGCACAAGCTGAACCAACCTCTGCCTGACATCCACCATCAGCTCCAGAAATTGTAGCATTGGTTTTCACAACATTCCCAAAAATTCCTCCAACTGCTAATGCTTTAATAAGGTCTTTCTTTTCTATATGTAATTGCTTATAACAATAATATAAGATAGCTGGCATAATTCCACTTGCACCACATGTTGGAGCCGTCACAATTTGTCCACCATCAGCATTTTCTTCTGCAACAGCATAGGCATAACTTGAAATAAACAATCTCTCACGGTCAGCCTCACGGCGTGTATTTTGAGCTTGTTGAAACATTGATTTTGCAACTCTTTTGAGTTTCAGTTTTCCTTGAATCGTTCCTTCTTTTTTTAAGCCACTTTCAACACTTTGAAACATTGCATCTAATATTTTATAAAGAAATTCTACAAAAGAATCATCTTCATTTTCTAACACATAATCATACAACGAAATGCCTTGTTCTTCTACATATTTTAAGATTTGATCCATGTTTTTTTGTTTGTATACTTCTTTAGGCTTTTCTTCCATATCACCTTTAAAAAGTATTGAACCACCACCAATTGAATAAACTTCAATTGCTTTTATTTCTTGATCCTTTTGATCAAAAATATGAACAATCATTCCATTAGGATGATACGACAAAGCATCACTCTTAAATGAAAAGGTAACAGGAATAGGTGAAAATGTCTTTTCAATAATATAGTCTGTTAAATGCCCTTTACCTGTTAATGCTAACGAACCATGTAAATCAACATGAAAACGCAAGGCATCAGGGAACAATTCTAAAATACGTTTTGCAGCACGTTGTGGCCCCATTGTATGTGACGATGAAGGTCCTACTCCTATTTTATATAATTCTCTTAATGATTCCATTTATTGTCCTCCAATTCTAATGAGAAAAAGTTCTAATCCTCTAAATCTATCAATTTTACCTGTCTTTATATTCACATCAAGTTGTGAAAGTTCATCTAATTTCTGCAATAATTCTTGAATATCATAATCTTTTCCATCTTGACGCACATATTTTAATCGATATGGATTTAACGATAACATTTTTGCTATTTCTTGATCATTATACCCTTTTCGGTCTAATAACTTCACTTGATATAATAAACGTAAAGAATTAGCTATCAAAACAATCAATTTAATAGGTTCTTCATTGTTCATCATTAAATCTTTATATATTTGAATACTTTTCCCTGTTTCTTTATTTAAAATAGCTTTGGTTAATTCAAAAACATTCTCTTCTACTTGCTTTGCAACCATAATATCAATAGTTTCTCTTGTAATATGTTGAGAATATAAACACAACTTATTAACCTCTTGAGAAATCTCCAATAAATCATTTGGCATTCTCGATAACAGAAGTTCTAAAGCATCATCATCTATTTCACATCCACGTTTTTTAATTGCCTGATGAGTTGTTTTAAAAAGCTGATGGTGATCAAGTTTTCCAACCTCAATAAATCGTAAATCTTTTCTTAACTTCTTAACAATCTTTTTTCTTTCATCAAAGTTCTTTTGATCATGATAAATAACAAAGATGGTTGTTGGATTCTCTTTAGATAAATAATCCATTAACATTTGAATATCTTCCTCATTAACATCCTTTTGCTTTTGAGTTGTTAAAAACAATGGATTTTTCATAATAATCATTTTGTATTCAGTTAGAAAAGGTGGGGTTAAAGCATCTTCAATCATTTCTGAAATAGATGTCTCATGACACCAATATGTTATCACATTCATATCTTCCTCATGAATACGATATTGTTTTTTTAAAGCAGCTAATTTTTGTTCCATTAGCATCTTTTCTTCACCATAAATAACACAATTCATTTAACCACCTCACCTTTATCATTATACATGAATCACTTCAAAATGTAACGTGATTTTCCATAAAATCGTATATGAAACATTCCATCTTCATCAGTTCTTAAAATTGTTATTTGTTTACGTTTTAATCTTTCTATAACTTCTGATGATGGATGATGATACATATTATTTTTCCTAACTCCAATCATAGCAATGTCAGGTTGTATCATTTGTAATAAAGAGGCAGAAGTTGCTGTTTTGCTTCCATGATGAGATATTTTTAAAATATCCACATTTAAATTTCGATATTGTTTCCTTAAATCTTCTTCAACCTGTGATGAAGCATCTCCTGTGAATAGAATACGATTTTCAAACAACTCAACAAGCATAATCAATGATTGATCATTATTATCAAAATAAATTTTATTGCTCTTGAACATCTTGACTTTCATACATCCGATTATTCTTTCTTCTTCATATCGATCAATTACCTGGTCAACATGAAAATGTTCTATCAGTGACTCTAAAGCTCCACAATGATCGAAATCACTATGTGATATATAAACATAGTCAAGTTTCTGAATTCCGATAGACTTCAAATAAGGAATAATTGTCTGAGTTGCTAAATCGTAATCTTTATTCCCGCCTGTATCAATGAGAATATTCCCTTGATTCATAGGCAAACGAATCAAAGTGCAATCACCCTGTCCTACATCAATCATAGTCACTTCTGCATATAATTTATATTGACTATAAAATGAAAAAGTCACTAGCAAAGCAATCATAATAGAAATATTTATTTGTATAGATTTGTGCTGCTCTATTCTATACAGAATCATAAAATAGAGAATATAATACATGATGATGAAAGAAAATGATGGTTTTGAAAAAACAATAAATTGATTTATACGCTCTACAAATATCATAATACTTTGTAACCATTGAATACATAGTGAAAGTGGTAACAAGAAGACTGGTATTATAATTGATAAACAACAAAAACAATAAAATGCCTCTATAAAAGGCGTTAAGATATTTCCCACAACAAAAGCAACAAGAGG
The DNA here is from genome assembly GCF_009767585.1 of Coprobacillus cateniformis. Lineage (NCBI taxonomy): Bacteria > Bacillati > Bacillota > Erysipelotrichia > Erysipelotrichales > Coprobacillaceae > Coprobacillus > Coprobacillus cateniformis. Next base: position 3,112,145 of record NZ_WSNW01000001.1, on the reverse strand, counting down.
AATCTGATAATTTAGAGTTAGGATAATTGGTAAACCAGACAAATAAATCATCAATGCAGAAGACTTTATGTGTTTAGTTACTAAAACAATAAAGTAAATAAAATATGAAAATATAAATGAAATATTATAAATGATATATGGATTATAAAGCAAGGAAACAATTACAAGCAAAGAAAGAACATCCAATTGATTCAACCATTTTTTCATAATTTCATATAGAACCATAACAAAAAAAGCACGATACAAAGAAATATTTATAGGAATTGAAAAAACATAAATTCCTATAAAAACATAGGCTAGCCATTTGGCATACTTTTGATGAACACATATTCCTAAACCCTTTTTTAACATCATATATAAAATATGAACATGCATTCCTGATAAGGCAAACAAATGAATTAATGACAGTTGAGAAAGCTGTTGATATTCATTTTGAATATCTTCCGTTCTTTCTCCCAATAAAAATAATCTTTGATAATTAGACACATCTTTTTCAGACGATAAATGATCTTCAATCCATTGGTACAAAGAATATGTTGAATTCTTAACAGAAAGTTGTTTTAGCTTTCCTTTATAAAATATTTTTTGACTATATAAATAAAGTTTTTCATTAAAGGCATTATCATTAGTATTTTCACTCATATCTAATATCTTAAAAGTAAATTGAACTGTATCACCATAGCGAATATCTTCTTCATGATAGAGTTTCATGACCCCCTCATGAAATCTTACGTAACAGTATTTGTCACTCGTTTTGATAACTTGTCCAGTTATACTATGAGGTAGTTCTTGAATACCATCTCTAGGAATAACAACAATAATTGATAGTAGAATTGCCACAATAACATATCGAATCCCAAATCTTTTATATAAATAAAACATAAAACCAAATAAAAATAAGAATGACAACTCATGATAATAAACACCAATTACCACCAACAGACAACTGACAGCATAATAAAAGATATGATATCTTATAAGCATAATAGATCTCTCAATCTCAAATAAGTTTTCTCACCAATTCCTTTAACTTTCATAATATCTTCAATTGTATAAAAAGGTTGTTCCTTTCGATAATCAATAATTTTCTGTGCAGTTTTTTCACCAATTCCACTTAGTGTCATCAATTGTTCTTGTGTCGCATGATTAAGTGAGATAGATTCTTTTTGGATACTTGGCAAATAGAGTCGTGATTCATCTACAACTGATAAATTTAATGACAAAGCTGATAAATTAGCTTGTTGTGTCACACCTACCTCATCAACAATATCTCGAATCGTTTTTTCACCATCATATTCATATTTTCCTTCTTTTAAAAATTCTCCTTCCAAAATAACATAGGAATGACTTTCTTGAGTTTCTATAATCTTTTCCGGCTTTTGAAAATCATAAGCAACTGAACATAAAAACAAAATAATAAAACCACATATTTGATATTTCTTCTTCATCCTATCCTCCTTTAAAATGTCATACATCAGTATGTAAAAAAAGAATGACATTGATTATTCTACAATGTTATTCTCTAGATTATTCCACCAACTATATGACCCTTGTTTTGAACTCTTCATAATTTAAATCATTCATAACAAGATAAATCGCTAATTCAAGTTGAGTATATGTACAATGTAATATCCTATGAATAGGATTAACACTATATTTCATTTTTATCAATTTCTGAACAATCTTCAACATTTCTCCTCTTCTTTTCTGCCTTGTCTTTTTCCTCTGTTGAGTTCTGTTTTCATCCATAATCTATCTTGCTAAATTCTTTATATAAGAAATACTCCTTCTTCATTAAATACTCTTATATATGTCTATCGCCCCCCCTGTCACATCACTTTCCTGTTTTCCTTCACGACTTTTCTCATTATCAAATAATATCCTAAGATTATCCTTCATAGTTATATCAACAATAAATTTCTTGTATAAAAAAAGAGACCTAAGTCTCTGAATCTCTTGAAATATGAAAATGCTGATAAGCTAATTCTGTAACAACTCTTCCTCTTGGTGTTCTTTTAATGAGACCAGTTTGTAATAAATATGGTTCATAGACATCCTCAAGTGTCATAGGTTCCTCACCAATACTTGCAGCCACAGATTCCAATCCAACTGGTCCTCCTCTAAAACGATGAATAATTCCTAAAATATATTTATGGTCAACATCATCCAGCCCTAATTCATCAACTTTTAATCTTTGCAACGCTTCCACTGTTCGGGCTTTAGTGATGATATCATCACCATTGTACTGTGCAAAATCACGTACTCGTCTAAATAAACGATTTGCAATTCTTGGAGTTCCTCTTGAACGTTTTGCCAGTTCACTTTGAGCTTCTAAATCCATATCCATATGATAAACACGACTTGTACGATTAATAATCTGAGTTAATTCATCTTCATTATAATACTCCAATTTTGAAACAATCCCAAATCGGTCCCTTAATGGCGCAGATAAATCTCCTGCTCTTGTCGTAGCCCCAACAAGTGTAAAAGGTGGTAAATCAATACGTATAGACCTTGTTGAAGCTTCTTTACCAATAACAACATCCACACAAAAATCTTCCATTGCTGGATATAATATTTCTTCAACAACCTTGTTCAAACGATGAATTTCATCTATAAACAAAACATCACCTGGCTCTAATGAAGTCAATATAGCTACCAAATCACCAGTTTTCTCTATACTTGGCCCTGTTGTTGTTTTTAAATGAGTACCCATCTCATTTGCGATAATCATTGACATTGTTGTCTTTCCAAGTCCAGGTGGTCCATATAACAAAACATGGTCTAGAGTTTCATCTCTTAGTTTTGCAGCACCAACAAAAACTTTCAGATTGCTCTTCAAATGACTTTGTCCAACATATTCATCAAACGACTGAGGACGAAGTTGATTTTCTTCATCTTCATTATGTGATTTCACATCTAAGACATCACGTTCATAATCCATAATTATCCCCCCCTATCCTTTAACAAGCAAATTTAAAGCTTTCTTAACATAACCATTTGTATCTAAGTGTTCTTGTGACAAAGTATTCATAACTTTATCAACTTCTTGACGCTTATATCCTAATGCTATCAAAACTTCAATAGCTTCATCAAACTCTACAGATGTCAATATCATTTCACTAATAACACCATTAAACTTTCCTTGTAAATCTAAAATAATCTGTTGTGCTGCTTTCGGTCCTATGCCAGGAATTTTCTTGAGATAAACAATATTCTTAGATTCAATCGCCTGGATAATTGCATTCACATCTCCAGTGGCCAAAATACCAATAGCCGTTTTACACCCGATACCTTTAACCATAATTAATTTCAAGAATAAATCCTTCTCTTCTTTAGACAAAAAGCCAAATAGTAAAATACCATCTTCTTTCACTTGCTGATATACATACACCAATGTTTCTTTACCTTTTGTAAATTGATATGGATTAGAAACATATATTAAATAACCAATTCCTTGATTATCAACAACGATATGATCTCTTGCCATATCAACAATAATACCTTTAATATAACTATACATACAAGACTCCTATTTCTTAACATTTGCATCTATTATAACACAGAAATTAGCGGATACAAAAAAATGAGAAACATTTTCTCATTTTTTATATAAACAAACATAATAAAATAGGTAAAAACATTGCTGGAATATAATTCATCAATTTTATTTTTGTAATCCCTAATAAATTCAAGCCTGTTGCAATAATAACCAATGACCCAACACAAGTCATTTCGTTAATAACACTTGTTGTCAAAAGTGGTGCGGCAAGTGAAGCTAACAAAGTTAATCCTCCTTGATAAACAAGAACAACTGCAGCTGATAACATAACACCAATCCCAAGTGTTGAAGCAAAAATCATTGATGAACAAAAATCTAACGTTGATTTTGTATATAACATTGTATTATCATTCATTAATCCAGCATTTAAACAACCTACAATTGTCATTGAACCTACACAAAACAATAAACTCGATGTAATTAATCCCTCAGCTATTGAATGTTTTTGTCCTTCTTTTTTCTTCATATATTTCTTTTCTAAACGATTTACAAATTCTGTAATACGTCTATCAATATCAATGCTTTCCCCTATCACAACACCAATAACCATTGATATAATCATAATCAATGTATTTTCACCCTTGAAAGCGCCTTGTACACCAATAAAAAGAGTACACAAACCCAACGCCCTCATCATTTGTTGTGAAATTCGCTCTGGAATACCTTTATTCACAACTAACCTAATGAAACTGCCTCCTATAACAGTCATTGTATTAATAAGTGTTCCTAACATAATAGCTTCACCCTCTTATTATTCGTAAAAATCAAATTCAAAATCAAGAATTCGAATGGTATCACCTTGTTGAACACCAGCAACACGCAAAGCATCATCCAAACCAATATTACGCATTTTCTGAGCAAAACGTTTGATCCCATCATCGCTATTTAATGCAGCCATTTGAACAATTCTTTCGACTTTTTCACCAGAAACTTCCCAAACACCATTTCCTTCATTGAAAATTTCGAAACCAATTTCATCATCACTCTCATATTTATACAGAACACTATTTTCAACTTCCTCTTCTTCTGTAGCAAATGATGGCGTTTTATCTAATAAATCTGCAATAGCATAAAGTGGCATATCTACGCCTTCTTGAATCAAAGCAATAACTGGAAAAACTGGAATATCATCTCCTAATTTTTCTTTAAAGATTTTCAAATTCTCTTCAGCACCAACCTCATCCATCTTATTAGCAATAATCACTTGAGGTCTTTCCAACAAACGATATTTATAATCACCTAACTCTTTATTAATTGCCAGATAATCTTCGTAGGGATCACGTCCTTCAGTTCCACCCATATCAATAATATGAACAATAACTCGGCATCTTTCAATATGTCTTAAAAACTGATGACCTAAACCTTTACCTTGGCTAGCCCCTTCAATTAAACCAGGTAAATCAGCCATAACAAATGATCTTCCATCTTTTGCTTGAACAACACCTAAATTAGGAACAATTGTTGTAAAATGATAATCAGCAATTTCAGGTTTAGCACGTGTAACAACTGATAGGAAAGTTGATTTCCCAACTGAAGGAAATCCTACCAAGCCAACATCAGCCAATAACTTTAACTCACAAGTCAAATTATATTTAATTCCTGGTTCCCCACGTTCACAAATTGTTGGGGCAGGATTGCGGCTTGTCGCAAAACGGGTATTCCCACGTCCACCACGTCCACCTTTAGCAATAACAGCACGCTGTTTGTCTTCAGTTAAATCAGCCAATATTTTTCCAGTATCTTCATCGTAAATAACAGTTCCAACTGGGACTTTCAAAATCATATCACTAGCATCAGCACCATGCATCTTTTTCGCCATACCATTTCCACCATTACGTGCTTTATACTCACGATGATAACGAAAATCTAACAATGTTGACAAGGATGTTGTTGCTTCAAAAATGATACTTCCACCTTTTCCACCATCTCCACCAGATGGACCACCTTTCGGAACATGAGCTTCACGTCTAAATGCAACAACTCCATCTCCACCTTTACCAGCTTCGACATAAATCTTAACTTTATCAATAAATTTCATTTCTTCACCTTCTCTCATATTTATTCAAAAAAAGAACCCCATTACAAGGGGTTCCCCATTAAGCAGCTGGATAAACTGAAACTTTAGTTCTTGTTCTTCCGTCTCTTTCGAATTTAACAACACCATCTACTTTAGCAAATAATGTGTCATCTCCACCTTTACCAACATTTACACCTGGATGAATTTTCGTTCCTCTTTGTCTGTAAATGATTGAACCTGCTGTACAGAATTGTCCATCAGATAATTTAGCCCCTAATCTTTTTGAGTGAGAGTCACGACCATTCTTAGTTGACCCAACACCTTTTTTAGAAGCGAATAACTGTAAATCTAATTTGAACATCATGGTTTATACCTCCATCTTCGTGATTTTCATGTATTTTGCATAAGATTCCTCTATTGTCTCAAGGATTGTCACAAATGTCTCTAGTACCACTTGTATATCTTTTTGACTTTTCAGAACCTCAATATGAACATAACCTTTTTGAATATCAAGATTTCCTAATTGATCTTTAAGGAAATGATTCTTAACTAATGCATTTGCAATTCCAACACAAGCCGTACTTACTCCTGCACAAACCAAATCTTTTCCATGTTCTGCACTATTGGCATGACCAGAAACCTCAATATCTAAGATTTGTTGATTTTTTTCTTTGATAACGACCTGTATCATTACTCTGCAGTAGCTTCTTCAGTTTTCTTAGCAGCAGCTTTTCTAGCAGTTTTTTTAATATCTTCAATAACTAATTTTGTATAAGGTTGTCTATGCCCTTGTTTCTTATGATAATGTTTTTTAGGATTATATTTGAAAATAACAACTTTCTTTTCTTTACCTTGTTTTTCAACTTTAGCTGTAACAGTCGCACCTTTAATATAAGGATTACCGATTTTAGCAGTCTTATCACCAATGAATAAAACTTTATCTAATACAACTTGTTCTCCTTCAGCAACATCTAATTTTTCTACAAAAATAGTATCTCCAACTTCAACTTTTAATTGTTTTCCACCAGTTTCAATAATTGCGTACATGATGTACCTCCTTCTTTATAAATGATCTCAGACTCGCCAACCAAGGCAGCTTTGCTTTAACACCTTTTATGTGCGGTTGTAGCTAGAGGTCTACAACATTAGTATATTAGCATTTTCCGTTCTATTCGTCAACATTTTTCTAAATATTTTGTATTGTTTGCCATTTATGCAAGATTTCAACTTTTAGTTCACTTCTTACATATTGACTCTTGTAACCATCTGAAGACACCTTTAATCTAAGCAAATTCAGGATTTATTTATTCCTTGGATGAGCATGATCATAAACTTCTTTTAAATGCTGATTTGTGACATGTGTATAAATCTGGGTTGTTGACAAATTAGAATGTCCCAATAATTCCTGCACAACTCGAATATCCACTCCTTGTTCAAGCAGATGAGTTGCAAAAGAATGTCTGAATGTATGTGGATGAACTTTTTTTGTAGCATCATACCTTTGTGTTACACGATTAACAATATCCTCGATTCCTCGATTTGTCATTTTCGCACCATTCTTATTAACAAAAACAAATTGATGTTCTAGATGTTTCACCGCCATCAATTCAGGACGGTCCTCTTCAATATAAGTTTTTAACCAATCAGCAGCATAATCATGAAATGGTACATAACGGTCTTTGTTCCCTTTTCCATGAATCAATAACAGCTGTCTTTCAAAATCAATCTGTGACAATGTTAATTCAACAACTTCAGAACAACGCAATCCAGATGCATACATAAGTTCCAGCAATGCCTTGTTGCGTCTACCAAGTAAAGTCTGAGTATCTATACTGTCTAATAAATCCATCATCTCATCAATATATAAAAAATCAGGATTTCTGAGTGGTTGTTTCAATGAATCAATTAAAAGAAATGGATTGTCATCGATATATCCCTGAGTTTGTAAATAACGATAGAGTCCTCTTAAACTACTCATCTTATGATTGATTGTCTTTGGAGATAGGTTTTCACTATGCAGCTGTGCCAGATACCCTCTTAAGAAAGGATATCTAACATCTTTAAAATCACAAATATTTTCTTTATTGAGATAAACAATAAAATGTTCAATTTCTCTTTTATATCCATCAATTGTTAATGATGAATAATTCTTTTGGTATTTAAGAACATCCAGATATTCCTGAACGTATTTATCAAATTGATTCATCTTTTAAGAATTCCTTCATTTTCTTAATAGCACGTGTTGCATAGGCATCTTTACGTTCTTTCTTCTTAACACGTATTGCCAAATCAGGCAATATACCAAAATTAGCTTTCATGGGCTGAAAATTCGTTTCATCACCATGTGTAATATAATAAGCAAGAGAGCCCATAACCGTTTCCCTTGGGAACACTAATAACTCCTGATTATGTAAGTAGCGAACCATATTCATACCAGCTACCATACCGCTTTGGGCAGATTCCACATAACCTTCAACGCCAGTCATTTGTCCAGCAAAAAATAAATCTTCTCGCTCAATAAATTGATAGGTCGGCTTTAAATAACGTGGTGAACAAATAAAACAATTTCTATGCATAACTCCATAACGAACAATTTTCGCATTTTCCAATCCTGGAATCATATGAATAATTCGATCTTGCTCTGGCCATTTTAAGTGGGTTTGAAACCCCACTATATTATAAAGCGTTCCAACAGCATTGTCTTGTCTCAACTGTACAACAGCATGTGATCTTTTCCCACCATCTTTTTCTAATCCGACCGGCTTCATTGGACCAAAAAGCAATGTCTGTTTTCCACGTCTTGCCATTTCTTCAAAAGGCATACAACCTTCAAAAAACTTTTCTTCATAATCTTTTGGTTTCACAACCTCCGCATTCATCAATGCATCATAAAAAAGATCAAATTGTTCTTCTGTCATTGGACAATTAATATACTCAGCATCACCCTTATCATATCTTGATTTATAATAGGCAATCTCAAAATTAATACTTTCTTTTGTCACAATCGGTGCAGCAGCATCATAAAAATAAAAATAATCCTCATTCAATAAATCTTGAATACTTCTTGATAAAGGTTCACTTGTTAATGGTCCCGATGCAATAATAGTCGGTCCCAAAGGAATACTGTGAACTTCTTCATGAATCACTTCAACCAGTGGATGTGTTGATATGTATTCTGTAACAGCCTTTGAAAAACCAATACGATCAACTGCTAAAGACCCTCCTGCAGGAACTCTATGTTCTTCTGCAAATTTCATAATGATGCTTTCATTCATCCGCATTTCTTCTTTTAAAACACCAACAGCATTCCCTAACCCATCAGCACGTAATGAGTTTGAGCAAACAAGTTCAGCAAAATACTCACTCTCATGTGCGTCAGTCATTTTGACTGGACGCATTTCATACAAACGTACAGGAATACCCTGTTTAATCAATTGATGCACTGCTTCAACTCCAGCCAAACCAGCTCCTATGACATTTACTTTTTCCATTTCATTAGCCCTCTTTCCAATGAAAAAGTCCCTTGTGGGACTTTTTACTTAATGATTGTTTTGCATTTAGGATAAGCAGAACATGCCTTGAATTCGCCAAAACGTCCTCTCTTAATGACAACTGGACTTCCACAATTTGGACAAACTTCATCTGTCACTTGTGGTTCTGCTTTCTTTTTCTCATTTTTAATGTATTTACATTCAGGATAATTAGAACATGCTTCAAACTGCCCAAAACGCCCCTTCTTATAAATCATCTTACTTCCACATTTTGGACAATCTTCACCAGTATATTGAATATCTTCTGGTTCCTTTTTCACATACTTACAAGTCGGATAATTAGAACACGCTACAAAATCTCCATACTTTCCTTTTCTAATGACCAGATCTCCTCCACATTCAGGACATGTTTCACCAGTTTTTTCAGGTTGAATTTGTTCCATATTTTCATAAGCATTTTCTAACAAAGGTTCAAACTTATCTTCAAAAGTCGTTAAAGCATGCACATAGTCATCTTCACCTTCTGCAATTTCATCCAGTTCTTTTTCCATTTGAGCAGTATACTCAACATTAATAATACTTTCAAAGAATTGAACCAGCTTTTCATTCGTAAGAAGTCCCGAATCAGTTGGTTTAAACGCTTTATCAACAGTATCCACATATCGTCTCGTTACAATAGTATCAATAATACTTGCATAAGTACTTGGACGACCAATCCCTAATTCCTCTAATTCTTTAATCAATTTTGCTTCAGTGTAACGAGCTGGCGGTTTTGTAAAGTGTTGTGACTTTTGAATATCTTTACTCAGTAATTTTTCTTCAACTGTCACTACTGGTAATATTTCATCACTTTGTTTCTCATATGCTCCATACACTCTTAAATACCCATCAAACTGAATAACTGATCCACTAGCCTTAAACTCATATCCATTATTATCTAATGACAAAGTTGTTGAATTCAATTTTGCTGGAGCCATTAACGAAGCAACTGCACGCGCATAAATAAGTGCATATAATTTATATTCTTCTGGCTTTAAATACTCCTTAAGACTCTCAGGTGTACGCATAACACTGGTTGGACGAATTCCCTCATGAGCATCTTGAACATTCTCAGTTTTTTTAGAAACCTTTACACTACCAACGTAATCTTTTCCGTATTTCTCTTCAATATATGGTTTCGCTTCTCCAATAAAAGCATCCGACAAACGAATAGAGTCAGTTCTCATGTACGTAATCAAACCTACTGTCTCTTCTCCAATATCAATTCCCTCATATAATTTTTGAGCAATCATCATTGTACGTTTGGCTTTAAAATTCAACTTAGAAGATGCTTCCTGTTGAAGTGTAGATGTAATAAACGGTGGCTTTGAACTACGCTTCTTCTGTGTTTTCTTAACATCTGAAACAATGAATTGCTTATCTAAAGATTCAAATACACGCTGAGTATCTTCAGCATTTTTTAATTCAATCTTTTTATTTTGATACTTAGCAAGTTCGGCTTCAAAAGCAATATCATCTTTCTCAAAGCTTGCTTTGACTCTCCAATATTCCTCTGGAATAAAATCTTCAATCTCTTTTTCTCTTTCGCAAATCAAACGTAAAGCCACTGATTGAACACGTCCAGCTGATTTTGATTTGATCTTCTTTTGTAATAACTTAGATAACTTAAATCCAATAATTCTATCTAAAACACGTCTTGTCTCCTGAGATTTTACAAGATTTTGATCAATCTGACGAGGATTATTTAAAGCAGCAACAACTGCATCATGAGTCACCTCGTTGAAAACAACACGATTTGTTAAGTTTGTATCTAATCCTAATTCATCTGCTAAATGCCAAGAAATAGCCTCTCCCTCACGGTCAGGATCGGTTGCCAGATAAACATAATCCGCTTCTTTCACACATTTCTTTAAATCTTTTACGACATCTTTCTTATCTTTATTAATAACATAATTTGGTTTAAAGTTATCTTCTATATCTATACCTAAGCCACCTTTACCAGTTGTTGCTAAGTCTCTAATATGCCCCTTTGATGAAGTCACCACATAATCAGAACCTAGATATTTTTCAATTGTTTTTGATTTTGATGGTGATTCCACAATCACTAAATTCTTACCCATAGCTTACCTCCTACGTTTTTTCTATTATTAGTTTTTTTTTCCATTTTGTCAACCCAAATCTTCATCTTCAATGATATCAAGAACATTTGTAACCATTTTTGCCCCTTGTTTAATCAATTCATTACAACCATTATAATCATCATAACGGCCTGGTATACAATAAACTTCTTTACCTTGTTCCAAAGCATAGCCAGCAGTAATCATAGTTCCACTTTTTTGACGTGCTTGTGTTACCAAAAGACTGTTTGATAGTCCTGATATAATTCGATTACGAAATGGGAACAGCTTACGTTTTGGTGCTGTCATAAAAGGATATTCACTCATTATCAAATGATGCAACTTTAATTCATCATAGAGTATCCGATTTTCTCTTGGATAGCAATACTCTATTCCTGTCCCCAAAACAGCAATCGTTTTACCATTCTTATTGATAGTACTTTGATGTGCAATTGTATCCACACCCCGTGCCATACCACTAACAATAATATAATCCTGTTCAATCAACTGTTTAACAAAATCCTGAGTAGCACGTTTACCATAATCATCCACTTCACGCATTCCAACAACACCAATACATTTTTCTTTCACTAAGGATAAATCTCCATAATAATACAAGACAAATGGTGGACAATTAATTAACTTTAATTGTTCAGGATAGTCATGACTAAAGAGTGTTGTATATTGAGATTTCAACTTTTTCTTCAATTCACATCGCAATTTTTCATCCACCTGTTCTTTACGCATCAAAGCATTATATATGCTTTGAAAATCACCTTCATACTTTAACGAAAAATACAATACTAATTCTTCCATAATAACCCTCCTACTTCTATATTCATCTTTTTTATGCCATTTTTCTTTTTTTATTTTAAAAAAGTTTTATTTTTTTAAAAAAGATGACTTTCAAGCAAGAGAAAACACTTAAACCTCAAGTTCAAGTGCTAATTGTTCATTCAATATATCAATAACAGGTTGAAAAGAACGACGATGTATTGGCGTCACGCCATACATTTTTAGTAATTCCTTATGTTGTTTTGTAGGATATCCCTTATGTTGAGCAAAACCATATTCAGGATATTGCAAATCATATTTTTTCATAATTCTATCCCTTGTCACTTTTGCCAATATACTGGCAGCACCAATACTCATAGAAAGACTATCACCCTTAATAATTGCATTATGGGCAATTTCATCACCTAATGGCATTGCATCAGACAAAGCAAAATCAGGTTGAATAGCGATATGATGAATGGCATCTATCATACCTTTTTTACTAGCCTGATAAACGTTCAAGCGATCAACATCTTCAACATCAATAATTTCTATCTGATAAGCCAATGCATCACGGATAATTAAGTCATATAAAGATTCTCTCTTTTTTTCAGACAATTGCTTAGAATCATTAATAGCTTCATGATAATATCCTTTTTCAAAAATAACACCTGCAACAACCAACGGACCAGCCATTGGTCCTCGACCAGCTTCATCTAAACCAATAATGTAAGATTTTCCTAATGCATAAGCAGCTTTTTCATACCTTAATCTTTCACACATGTATAGTCCTCCCATGTGACCTTCCCAATACTGCCATCATAAATTTCACTAAAAACCAGTTGAATAACACGATCATAATCTGTTTCTCCACGCAATAACTTGATCTTGCGTTTTTGAGCAATATGATCAAATGCTTTTAGTAACCAATCCGAATCATCTAAATCAATTTCTAGACCATACCTCTCTTTTAATAGATCAGGATAATATTTTGTCAAATATGTCATGACATATACAAACAAATCATCTAAAGGAAGAATATCTTGTTTAATAGAGCCTAAAAGAGCAATATTTCTAGCAATATGTTCATCCTCAAACTTAGGCCATAATACACCTGGTGTATCAAACAATTCAAAATCTTTAGCAACTCGTATAATCTGTTGTGCCTTTGTCACTCCAGGTTTATTCCCTGTTACAGTCGCCTTACGATTAGCCAATTTATTAATAAAAGTAGATTTACCAACATTAGGTATTCCTAAAACCATAGCACGGATTGCTCTTGGTTTGATGCCTCTAGCTTTTTCTTTATCCATTTTAGGTTTCAAAACCTTGCGACATTTCTCAATAATCTTTTGGTATTCATTAAAGTTCTTTAAATTTACGCTCATAGCCTGATAACCAATAGATTCGTAGTAATGAACCCATTGTTTCGTTTTTTCATCATCAGACATATCCTTCTTAGTTAAAACAATCAATCTTGGTTTTTGATTAATAATATCATTTAACATTGGATTTTTTGATGAGTAAGGAGCCCTTGAATCAACCAATTCAATCACAATGTCAATAACCTTCATACGTTCACTTATTTCTCTTCGTGCCTTTGCCATATGGCCAGGAAACCAGTTGATACCACTTTTATTAACCCCCCCTTGGTTTTCTAAATTGTTCATATAAATCTACTCCTTTCGCACTAAAATTTTTTATAATAAAATCAAGCGTTTTTCTTATATATTATATCACATTATTTTGTTTTTTCAGATACCTTTCTGCCAATTTATATTGATCACTATATCTAAAAATTATATCTACACCTTTTTCATTATCAACAAATATATTCTTAATAAAACTATCTACGGTGTTTCTATCAACTGATTCTATCATTCCTGTTTTTTTAAATTTATTTAACCATTCAAAATCATAAGAGTTTATTTTATTGATTTTCAGATTTTCTTTTTCTATATTTAGTTTATTTATTTCATATAGATATTTTTGTTTAAAATCATCATAATCTTCCTCTGAAACAAAATCACATTTATAATCTTTTAATAGCTCATTTAATAATGATTTATATTTTTCTAATTCTTTATCTATCTCGACTATTCTAATTTTTTTTATTTCAGCATTATACTCTGCCCTTGATAATGAAATAGTATCATCAATTTTTTCTTTTATATTACAAACCAATTCTATATGTTGATTTAAAGTACTTAAAATAATTTCGTCCAATTCCTTTTCTTGTATATAATGTTTATTGCATTGCTTGGTTTTGATATAAGTGCTGCAATAATAAAAAACTTTTTCTTTTTTGTTTTTTATTTTTGTAAGTCTATATAAATTTGCACCACATTCAGAACATCTCAAAAAACCAGTATATTTATAAAATTTACCCTCTTTATTAACTCTAACATTTCGATTATATAGAATATCCTGTACTTGATTAAAAATTTCTTCATCAATAATTGCATTATGTCTTTCTTTTGAAATGACCCATTCATCTTCTGGAACTCTTACAATATTATGTGTTTTATGACTTATTCTAGTTCTCTTGCACTGAACAAGTGAACCTATATATGTTTGATTTTGCAATATAGCATCTAACATTTTTGTATTCCATTTCTTTGATATTTTACCAACCTCTATACTATATTTTTCTTTTAAATAAATACTTGGTGTTAAAATATTATTATTAGTTAAATCTTCTATTATTTCCTGTTTGCTTTTTCCCTTTAATACTAGATTAAATATTTTTTTTATGATAATTGCAGCGTCTTTATCAACAATAAGTTTATGAACATCTTCTGGGTCTTTCAAATAACCGAAAGGAGCAATTTTGCCTATAAAGTTTCCAGACTTTTTACTTGCTTTAAGTGATGAACGCATCTTTTTTGAAGAATCCTTAGAATAACTTTCATTCATAAGATTTTTAAATGGTATTTCTAATGAATCCATTACATTAGGTTCTAAATAGGAATCTACTTTATCATTTATTGAAATAAATCTTAATCCATACTGTGGTACTATTTCGTCAATAAAATTTCCTACCTCAATATAATTTCTCCCTAATCTTGATAAATATTTTACTATGACACCATTTATTTTTTTCTTTCTTATATCATTAAGCATTTTTTTATATCTGGGTCTATCAAAATCTGTACCAGTATAACCATCGTCAACGTAATCTTTATATATCATTATATCATCCTTGTCAACTAGGTAGTCATCTATAAGTTTCTTTTGGTTTACAACACTATTTGATTCTTCTTCTATTTTTTCATCGAACAAACGCCTGCGATATATTCCTAATATCCACTTTTTCATTTTCCTTTGCTTCCTCCTCTAAATAATTTACTAAACTTTGATATTCATCTTGATACTTGAATTTAATATCCAAAGTTCCATCTTTTCTAACGAAAATAACATCTATAAGTTCATTTAAAACTTCTTTCGTTAGTCTTTTAATCTTCCTATTTCTTTTATAATGACCTATCCAATAATCATTCTTTCTAATTTTTTTGATATTTTCTTTATAAGTAAATGTATATAATTCTATATCTTCATTTAATTTAGTAATTTTATTTTCAATTTCTTCGGATAATTTAATAAATTCTCTTTTTTCTATTTTATTAAATTTCCATTCTTCATAATATTTCCTTTTATCTTCTTTTAAATTCGATATTTTAAGTTCTGCAATTTTCACTTTATTCTTATATTCATTTTCAATAGAGCCCTGATTATTTTTAAAATAGAGTTTAGATAAACTTTTTTCCAACTCTATTACTAATTTAACTTGTAATTGAATAGATTCTAAAACAGCATTTTCTAAATCACTTGTTTTTATTTTATGAGGCGAACAAGACTTACTTACCTGTAAATAAGTCATACAAAAGTAATTAGAAATTTGGGTTTTCCCTCTTAAATCCTCTTGCTTAGTCATTGCTCTACCACAATCAGAACATTTAAGTATTCCATTAAATATCGAATAATTTGTTGGTGCTTTATGTTTTTTATTTTTATCATTTTGTTTTATTAACTTCTGTACCTTATTAAAATCTTCCTTAGATATAATTGCTTCGTGAGTGTTTTGAGAACGAATATATTCATCTTCATCTTTTGAAATGATTTTTTTACTTCCAAAAGTTGCTCTTGTTGTTTTTAATTGAACTAAATTACCAATATATGATTCATTATGGAGCATTCTACCAATCGTAGATGTACTCCATAGATAATTCGACTTTATTTCAAATGGGTCTAGTGTTAATTTTCTTTTCTTTCTTCTTTGAATTTCTTTTCTACATAAAATCCCACTATCATTAAGATATTTACAAATCGTTGGTCGTCCACTTCCAGATAATGCCATATCAAATATCTTTTTCACAATATCAACTTCATCAGGATCTATTACTAAATGATGTTTATTCTCCGAGTCTAACATATATCCATAAGGTGTTGTTCCTGCAACAAATTCACCGTTTTTCGCCATTACTTTATAAGCACTTGCAACTTTTTTAGATATATCTCTTGAATAGTTCTCATTCATAAGATTTTTTACAGGTACTATCAAACTACTTATTGAATCTGGATCTAAATAAGAATCTACATTATCATTTACGGAAATAATGCGTATGTCATAAACAGGAAATACTTCTTCAATATATTTTCCAACTTCTCTATGATTTCTCCCTAATCTTGATAAATCTTTTACTATAATACCATTTATTTTTCCATTAACCACATCTTGCAACATTCTTTTAAAATCCGGTCTTTCAAAATTAGTACCGGTATAGCCATCATCAATATAGTAATCTTCAATCTCAATGTTAGCCTTATTTTCCAGAAACGATTCAATCAACGCTTTTTGATTTTTAATTGTATAAGATTCACTATTTTCTCCATCATCAAATGATCTTCTCCCATATACACCAATATGCCATCTTCTATTTTCATCGTTTTTTCGACTTAGTTTTTTATTGCCACGACCTGACATTTCCACCTCCTCCTTCCAAATTACAAACAAATCATAATTCAAATTTTATTTTTTTACGAAGGTAGAAATTTTAATTTTGTAAACTTGACTATCTATATAGATTTTTAAGTACATTCGTCAAGCAATCATTGGCGGTTTTGTTTGTATCAGAAAATCTTATTCTTACTAATTTTCCATTAACTTTAAAAATATAAGGGTTTTTTACCTTATTTAAAAAATCAAGTATTCTTTCTCCACTTTGTTTTCTTTTATCAATTTTTATATCAGTTATTTCATCTACTTCATCTTGATTAACTTCATCTAAGGATATTTTTCTACATCTTTCTAACTTTTCTGCCAATTTTTCAATTTCTTTATTGTTCATTTTTAATCTTCCTCTCCTTTAATATGGAATTTTTCTATTCCTACATATGAGTTTATAAACTCATATCTTCTTACACAATAGTTGAAAGTTATCTTTTGATACAAAAGGAAATAAGTCACATTTCATTAAAACATCTATAACCATATTTTTTGCCTCTTTTTTGTTTTTTGCACTTACTTCTACATATTCCATTTTTTTATTACTACTAATACTTACAATATATTTTTTTCTTTTATTAAAATTTTTTAACATCTTTTCCCTCTCTTTCTATTCTTCTAATATCTATTTCAAAAACATTTATTAAAGCCTTATCTATCTTTTGTATTTGAGGCTCTGTTAGTTTACCTAAATAGGCAAATATTCTTATTTTATCAATTACTCTAACCTGCTCTAATAAAATTAAAGAATTATACCTTAAAAAATCATTGTTATGAATTAAAATATGTGTTGGTAATTTTTCTTTTTTTATTATCTTTGTTAATGGAGCAACTATAACAGTCGGACTATATTTATTGCCACAATCATTTTGAAGAACCACCACTGGTCTTTCTCCTTTTTGCTCACTTCCAATAGCAGGATTTAGTGTCGCATAATAAATATCTCCTTTTTTTATATCAGATTTAATCATCTTTCTTTTCAACTTTATATATAATGTGTGGTGGTCTATCATTAAATAGATTTAATATATTTAACTTCTTATCTTTTAAATAATCTGTTAAAACACGATTAACATCTTCTTGTGCCTTTTGCATACTTGTTTGTGAATGATCCATAGTTGTTTCAAATATCAATTTAACTTTTACTTTATAATTTTTTCTTTTCATTAAAATTTCCTCCTTAATATGTAAAAAAGCCAAAGTACATATAAATACCTTGACTTTCATAATATTTATTTCTTTTATTTTTTTAGTTTTAACTGATATTTGTCTTAATACCCTCAGTACGGGATTTCATCAAACTATTGACTTGCTAAATCAATATCACAGGAATTTCACCTCCCCGAGGATCTCTCCGGGCTGCACCCATTGCTTGAGTCTGTGGCTATGCAGGAGTATCTTTAATACTGTTAGATGTAATCGCAAATTAGGTGCTACCTAATTTTATAACCAAGTATAAACCGACAAGCGTACTTGTTAAAGTGCTGAATCTAACAGGAAAGTATCTGATGAATGTGTATCAAATTTTCAAAGAACACATCCTGCTCCACTAAATTAAAAGGAACAGGTGGAAAAGGATTAACGGCTCTATAATTTAACTGGAGGAATTAAATAAATCTTTCAGTTTTATTTTATATTAAAATAGACATAACTATAACCTTGCTATAAAATTTATGTGCTACCAAAATTCTAGGAGGTTATATATTATGTCCAATACTGATTATATCAATGTTATTCTTGAAATTCTACAAATTAATGTTTTTTCTCATCTTTTTGTCCCTGCACCTTTTATGGATTCTTCTTCCTGTATTAAAAAAATTCCTGATTCCAATGGTGTCATTACCTTATTCATTCATCTTCAGTCTCCTGTCGTTCCTCTTGTCTGTCCTCACTGTTCTTCCTTTAACCATCATATCTCTAAAGGTTTGAGATCTATCGAACTTAAACATTTCTCCTTTGGCTCTATCCCTGTCGTTCTTGTCGTTTCCTATCACCTTTATATCTGTAAAGACTGTTCTTCCTATTTCTCTGAAAATATTCCTTTCCAGTTCGACAACAGAAAAGCAACTGTCCCTAATGTTCAGTCTGCTCTTTTTGAAATGAAGGAAAATTATTCTATGGCTTCCATCTCCAGAATGCATGGTCTTGGTAAAAATACAATATATCGTATCTTTAATGAAAATATTCATATCCCTGACAGATTCTATCATCTCTCCTCTGTTATCTCCATTGATGAATTCAAGGCAACTTCCGATAAAGGAACTTATGCTTTCAATATCGTTGATCCTATCACTGGTAAAACTCTTGATATTATTGAAGATAGAAAGGCTTCTTTCCTTAGAAACTATTTCCTTAGATTTCCTTTCCATGAAAGAAAAAAGTAAAATTCATTATTATGGATCTCTCTTCTTCTTTTTACTGTATTATGCATTCTCTTTTTCCTCATGCCCAGATCATATGTGACAGATTCCATTATATAAGACTTGCTGGTCAGAATTTCATACAGTCAAGACTTGATGCTTGTTCTTTCCTTCATGACAAGCCTTTAGCTAAATCCATTAAAAGAAATTTGAGATTATTCTATAAATATAAAAAAGATCTGGATAATGACAAAACATGGTATGATTTTCATCTCAAAAGATATTTTACCTGTGCTTCATATATTGACTATCTTTACACTCTCAGCGAAAGAAGAAACAAGGATAACTGTCATCATAATACTATGTTTGATTCTCTCATTATTATGGAAATGCTTGACAACTATGAAATCTATCAGAATCTCTTAAAACTTATTCATGAGAAACATGATGATTATAAAAATGAATTAAACAGATGGCTTGATTATATCTTTGATACTCAAAACAGTTATTATCTTATAACTGCAAAGAACTTCAGGAAGAAATGGTTTATTCCTCTTTTGTGTTCACTTTCCTATACAACTATTTATAAAAGAAGAACAGGCTCATATAAGACAAGTTTCAATAATGGCTTTATTGAGGGTATGAACAATAAAATCAAACTTATCAAAAGAAATGCATATGGTTTCAGATATTTCTACAATTTAAGAAAGCGCATATTTTTACATCTTGGTTATTCTTACTCTTTTACTTACAAAGATACGAAAAAAGGAATCCCTATTTTTCAATAGTTATTCCTTTATCCTCCACTCTTGACACAGAGCCTATATTTTTTAGAACCTTGTTTTTATTTTTCAAATGCTTTAAAAAATTATTTTGATAAAGATCCATTTCTTGAACTAATTGACTACTTCCTAATTTAGAATTTAGGTAACTATCATTTATAAAGTTAGAAGTTAAAGGACTACAAATAATTATAAAAGTATTGAAGAAAAGGTTCAATCTAATATACCAAAAGAAATTTTAAGGCTGATAAACCTAATCAAAAATGAATATTTCAGACATTTAAAAACCTATAAAATAGAATTAATAGATATTTAAATTTTAACGGGGTATACCCCTTACTCCTCAATTTAGCGGGGAGTGTCTTTTTTTTACTCTAAAATTTGTGGGGTGTATATTCATGTCACTTCCTCCCCGCTAAAAAAAGAGTCCTTTCATATGTTATCATTTGTTTGCGAAAACAATCTTAACTATGAAAGGAGAGTGCTTAACTCATGGATTATGATACTATAAACTTATTTGGTTTACAACCTACTGATGTTCAAAATCTATCTATTACTAGAGAAAATGATTTGATCATTATTTCTATTACTCTTACTCAAAAAATTGAAGTCTGTCCTATATGCGGTAGTCTTCATTCTCATGTCAAAGATTATAAACTTAGAAAAATATCTCATTCTCTCTTTAATATGAATAAATCTGTCATTTATTACAGATGCAGAAGATTTAAATGTATTGATTGTGGTAAAACATTTGTTGAATCTAACCCTTTTTCTTCTCGTAAACAAAGAATTTCTAATGCTACCATTCTCGTTGTCCTCAAAGATTGTAAAAGGCTTAATTATACTTTCTCTTCGATTGCTGAAAAAAATCATATATCTCCTTCCACTGTTATCAATATCTTCGATCAATATGTTGATATGAAACCTGCTCATCTTCCTAGAGTTTTATCTATTGATGAATTTTATTTGGGTACTTTCAAAAATAAATTTGCTTGTATTTTCATCGATTGGGAATCCGCTCAAATCATTGACATTTATCCAAGCAGAAAGAAATATGACCTTTATTCATATATGCAATATATTGATAAAAAGGACTTTGAAAATGTTCAATATGTCAGTATTGATATGAATACAACTTATAGAGATTTTGCTTATCATCATTTTAAAAATATCGTTGTCATGGTTGATTCTTTTCATGTCGTTAAAAACATCAATGATGCTCTTAAAAATTTAAGAATACATATCATGTATAAGTATGATAAAGATAGTGTTGAATATTATCTTCTTATGATGAGAAAAGGTGATATTGAAGATAACTTACCTAAATTTAATAAGAAAATTGGATATATGATCAACAAACCTCAAATATTGTCATTGATACTTGATATAGATCCTTTACTAAAAAAAGCTTATCTTTGGAAAGAAAATTATTTAGACTTCAATGAGGATTATACATTTGATACTGCTTCTATAAGATATGATGAATTATATAATGAACTTAAACAAATGCGTATCAACGAATTCAAAGATGTCATAAGTTTTCTTGAAAATTGGAAAACAGAAATATTAAACTCATTTATCTACATAGATGAAAGAAGAATATCAAATGGTCCTATTGAATCTATCAACGGAAGAATAAAAGTACTTATGAAAACATCATTAAAATATAAAAATTTTGAAAGATTAAGAAACAGGATCATGTTTTGCATCAATAAAAATTCACTACCATTAATGACAAATGAAAAAAACTCACATAAAGTAGAAGGCAAAAAAAGAGGAAAGTATAAAAAAAATAAATAACCAAAAAAAGAATTGTTTTCGCACAATAAAAGGTATCTAAGACCCCGCTAGATTTTAGACACCTTTTTTCAACTATAAATAAAGTGGGGAGTTAATACTCCCCGCTAAATTATAGAGTCTTATTTTGACAAACCCCGCCAAAATTTAGAGACCCGAATTAATCTAATTTATAGATTACTTAACATTTAATTATTATTATGTTTTTTTACTTTACATATAATAATTATTAATATAATAGAAATTGCAACTATAACATATATACATTTGTTATATTCTTTTTTTGAATCTTCCAATAATTCAGAGGGTTCTTTTTTATTATCTATTTTATCATTAGTTTGCTTATTATCTGAATTTTCTTTATCAGTTTTAACTTTATCTTCATTATTAGGTTTATCTATTTTATTACTAGTATTGTCATTTTCGCCATCATTATCTATTTTTCCATCAGTTTTATTATTTTTGCTATCATTATTACCTACGATAGTATTACTAATATTAATTATAGATGAGTTATCATTTAAGTTTATTTTTTTATCACTTGATGTGGCTGCAGTTATTTGTTTTATTTTAATCTCTGTACTTCCTTTAATATTATTTTTGATTTTAAATTTAAATGTCACTATATCAGATGGTGTTATTACAGAATCAGATTTTATTAATATTGTGAATTTACCGTTATTTTCATTATATAAGGGTTCTTTTAATTTATTATTTGCACTTTTTACTTCTACAAATTCTAATTTAGATGCATCATATTCTATTTTCCCTGTTAAAGCGTCAATACCTTCATTTGCTTTTTTTACATTCAAAGTAACTATTACATTTTTGTCATTTACACTTGAATTTAATGTTGAATCTATATTACTTAATGCTTTTACATTTATTGAATAAAATATTAACCCCACAATAATACTTATTAATATATTTTTGTACATATTTTTCCTTTATTAAGTTAAGATAACTTATTTGTTAATTTTCTTATTTAAAATTGATAAATCCACAATATCTATTTTTCCATCTTTATTTAAATCAGCAGCAATTAACCATTTAGAATCAATAATTCTTTGAGTTTCGATTAGATGCTTATTTAATATTGTTAATTCTACAATATCAAAAACGCCATCTCCATTTATATCTCCTTTTATTATTTCTTCTATTTCTTGTTTTTCTTCAATCCGTGTTACTTTT
Organism: Coprobacillus cateniformis; assembly: GCF_009767585.1. NCBI lineage: Bacteria > Bacillati > Bacillota > Erysipelotrichia > Erysipelotrichales > Coprobacillaceae > Coprobacillus > Coprobacillus cateniformis. The sequence continues at coordinate 3,089,049 of NZ_WSNW01000001.1, read as the reverse complement.
GCTACTATTTCACCAATATTTCCAGCATTATCTCTAATTTTGAATGTATATTCCCCATTTTTAGTAAATGTGTATGTTCCATCTGAACCATCAATTATTGTAACATTTTTCTTAGATATATTTTTTAATGTTGCTTTTACTTGAAATTGAGTTTCACCTGTAACATCATATTCTACAGTAGCTGTTGGTATTATTTTATCTATCCATGTTACTTTTGCTATTAATTCTTTTTCTTCACCATTTACATCTTTATATTTAAATGTGTACATACCATTTTCTGTAAATGTATGGCTGTTTTTTCCAATAGATGTGCAACCATAGGTAAGTTTTATTTTAGCTTCTACATCTTTGTTTGTTATTGAATTTATTGAATATTCAATTTCAGGTTCTTTAAATTCTTTTGTTGTATCTTCATAGTAATTAAATCTTGTTCCACTTACATACTTATTTGGTCCTTCATGATTTCCATATGTTTCTGTGGCTTCTATTTTAACAAATCTTGCTGCAACAGACTCATCTAATTTGATATATTTCCTATTTGCATCATTTGCTAAAACATTTGAATTTTTAACTAAATTCCATTCAACGCCATCTAAACTTATATAGATTTTTGCTGTTTTAATTCTACCATTTAATCCAGCCGGATCATATGATATTTGTGATAGGTATTTAGCTTTATTAAAGCTTATCACATATGTTTTATCTTGTGCTACTTCACCCCATTTAGTATGCCATGAAGTGAATGGACTTCCATCAATCATGTTTTCAGGAGCAAATCCACCTTGGAATGAACCAGATTGAATATAATTAATATTTTCTACATAAACGTATTCTAATGTCTTATCATCATTTTTAGTAAAATGATATTCTCTGATTTCTCCATTTAAAGTTGTACCATGAGATTTATATCTTACTTTAATTTTTTCTTTTGTTTCAAATCTTTGATTGTTATAATCATTCCACGAAATACCATCATTTGAACTATATTCTAAATAATCCGTTTTACCAATAAAAATATTTTCATCATCATTCATATTTAATGTTAGATCATCTACTGTTTCTCCATTTGTAATATCTATAGTAAATATTTGACTTGATCCACTAATTTTTACCTTTATGTCATCTTTTGAATTAATACTTTTAACTTGCTTTTTTGTTAATGTTATAACATGATTTAAAGTTGCTATCCATGTATTTCCGCCATCTAAAGAGTATTGTACTTGGAAATCATAATTATCATATTTTGAATTCATTACAATTTTATTAGCATTTTCACCATCAAATGAGAATGATGCAAGATCTACTTTACTTGTTCCTAGTAGAACTTCTGCTATTTCAGCTGTTGCATCAGGTTGTATTGTATCTTTATTTGTTGCTGTTTTTTTAGCATCTGCAGCTGTCTTTAGACTTTCTGTTTTTAGCATATCAATTTCAATTGCATCAGTGTTATCTAAGTTTGGTTCTATCAATTTTAATAAATCTACCATTGCCATTGGATAATAAGTGTAAGCATCTATTATTTTTTTGCAAGATTTTTCCAATCTGTGCTAGTTTTATTACCAATTTCTTTATAAATTGTAATTAATTTATCATAATCATCTAAATTTATATCTAAGATAGATAACGATTTATTATAAATTTCTTCTTTTTTATTTAAATCAGAATATGAATTAGCAATCAAATAATAAAAGTAAGATTCTAAATATTTATCATATTCATTTAATGCTGCTTGTCCAAGTAATTGGTATCCAGCACTATTTCCTGCTTTTGAATCATTAGCTGGTTTAACAGTAAATGATTTATTATTCCAATTAAATAATAAACGTACAACATTACCGCCATACCATGATGTCGAACTTTTCCCCCATCCGAAGATATTATTTCCTAATGACCAAATTCCTTTTTTATCAGAATTTAACGAATAATTTAAATATGCTTCATGAGCTGGTTGATATACTCCAACAGATGGAATTCCATGTGTTTTTGCTAAGTTTTGACCTAATCTTGATATATTCCAACATATACCTCCGGCTTCCATTACCATCCATGTTTTTGGAGTTTTTGTTTCATCATCATTTAAGCCATATTTTATATTATATTTATCTAATAAGTATTTTTCATTAAATTGTTTTTCGTTTTCTTTAGAATATAATCTATCTTGATTATATTTTGGATGAATATAATTCATGTAATTATAAGGATTTAAACGTTTATTTAAGTCTGCATACTTATATTCTGCATATTCTCTCAACCAATTTAATTCATCATTTGCAATAGAATTATTCATTATAAATCTTAATAATTCCATTTCATAATTTTTAAAATCTTCTTTATATAACATTAAATTATTATCATAAAGATTTTTTACAAGATCAAATCTTTTGTTTATATCATAGCTTGCCATAGGAGAATTAAATGTTAGTGGTGTTGCTGGGATATCAGAACTATAGGCAAATGCTAAAGCTATTAACATTTTTTTATAAATTAACCCATCTTTATCATCACCAATGATTTTTTTATTATTTGTATATAGATTATTTAAGGCAATTAAAAATTTTTCAGAATTATTGATATTTCCAGATTCTATAAACAATTGTAAATTTTGCATATCATTTAGTATCCAAGTTAAGGTTTCTTTCATTGTTTTAGTTGAATCATCTCTCACTGCAGTTTGTATGTTCCAATAACCTAATCGATTAACCAACTCTCTTTTGAAAACTAACTCAAGATTATCTTTATAATTTTCTTCTACACTATTTTTATTTAAAATATTATCATAATATGAAAGTGGTTCTATTTCATTAAATAGTTCTGTTTTAATATTGTAATTTTCTTCGACTAATCTGGCATCTGCGTAAACAGCATGATCTACAGCATTTGAGCCGTTTTGATCAGCATATAGTCTTAAATATTTATAGTTTTTGATATTTAAATCTATCTCAAGTGCATTATTTTGTGATGTCACAGGATCAGATTTATATATTTCTTTCCAATCTTTCCCATCATTAGATACTGATATTTTGAACCAAACATCACCAAGACCATTTTTTGAACTATCAACACCAAGTTTTGCAACAAATCTTGTATATTTGTTTGAATATGTTGATATATCGTATGTAAGTTGACTAGTTGCGTGAACTCCCATTCCTTTATTAAAAAATACCTTTTCTCCGTCAACTAATAAACTTATTTTTTTTCCTTCGATGTTCTTGTCTTTTTTTATTTTTCCCCACCCTACATAAGACCACTTATTTGCAGATATATAGTCCATATCAGAAATATAGTAATAATTTTTTGTTGGAACATCTGTTGCATAAGATTTTATTGGTAACATTAATTGAACCAATAATAAAAGCATTAGTGCAATTGATATAATTTTAAATTTAACTGTTTTTTTCATATTTACCTCACATTTTTTATTAAAAAAGATTAAAAATTATATGGGAAATTATATCCAAAAAATTAATATAGATAATTAATTGGAATGCCACTACTTGTCTTTTTTGATTTTAAAACATTTTTATTATGTCTTACAAGAATTTTTTCTAGCAGAACTATGTTATCATTTTTTTTATATTTTTTCAACACTTTTTGTAAAATTTCTTGATAAAAATTTCAAAAAAATATAAAATTCAGGAAAATTCTTTTTTTTAATTTGAGTACTTAAATGAGGGTGTAAAATTACTATTTCAAAGAAAGGAAAAAGTATGAAAATTAATTATATTAAAAATGGCGATTATTTAATACCTAAATTAGGTATTACTACATCTACCACGAATAGTATCAACAGATATGGATTATTAAAACTAAATTATATTAAAAAACATAAAAAACAATTATATAGAAACCTACCAATGAACAATCACCTTACTGACTATCTTTCTTCGGTAAGTAATGAATGTAACATAAAATTTGAAACTATAATGAATAGAATAATTATAAAAATGTTGTTGATGAAATTATTTTGAAAGAAGATATTTATATATGATTCTAAATGGTAAGTTTTATCATTCCAGAAGCAGTTGCATTTTATTTGAAAGATTGTTTCTATAAAGGTTGTTTATGTGATTCTCCTCTGTATAATCATATTAATTCTACTTTTGATATGCTGTGTTGTTATCAAGAATCAATAGATGATATGATACCAAAAATCAAAGAAATACTTTTAATAAAATATAATTTAAAAATTAAGAATGATAATCCGTTAATTTTTGAAAAAAATAATAAGCATTAGTGAAAAAAACTAATGCTTATTTTATTAAAATTATTGTCTTAGCCAGCCCTGAATTTGTCCTCCCGACAAATTCAATATAGGAAAACTCAAACCCTCTAAAATTTAAAATTAATGGAAATCTTAAACTAGATTTAGTTTTTCTTTTTTGTTAATACCGGTCCTTGTTCTTGATTCTTTTTATAAAAGGAATTCAAATTATCAATTATTTCTTCTACTGTACAATTTTGTTTTATTAATTCTAAATATCTTTTTCTTACTTCATAAAATGACATGAAAGTTTCCATAGGCGATAAATTAGTTTTTATTATATGTCTTCTATCATTCAAAGACATTTTATAATCTTTATGTTTACCACATTCTAAACATATGCATTCATAATAAACATTATTTTCCATGTCATTTGAGTATTTTTCAGATACATCATCTATGTATAATAAGGCTTTGTGTTGCTCTAATTTACAAGACTTATTATTTTTTCTATCATCTTCATTAAATACTCTAACTTCATATAGTTCTTTTTCAATTTCATCTTGTTTAGATATTGCTTCTCGACCATCTTGACTTTGATTTATTGAATTATTCTTTATATTAAGTCTACTTGATAGATTATGAGCTAATTCATCCATTTTTAAGTTATATTCTGTTGAATAATTAGATGAAACATCTTCAAGAGATGACCATATCATACACATATTTGTACCTTGTATAGGATTACTTAACAATCCAACAAAATGTGCAAACACTAAAGCATCATCGAATTCTACATAATTTTCTTCAATTTGTTCTTTTAATGTTAAATCTTCAAATAAGAATGCATATTCTTCCTTTGAATAATAATCAGCTAACAAATATTTTAATTTCATCGGATCTATTTTTGATATTCCGTTTTTTAATAATTTAGATAAAAGTAATTTTATAAAATCTTGTTCATTAAATGCAACACTAGATGTTTTAATTCGCATTATTTTTCTTATCTCTTCACCAGTTGTACTTTTTTCAAAACTACTTTCTGTACTACACATATCATTTAATGCATTTTTCATTACAACTTTTACTTCTTCCGGATTTGTATTATTAGTTATTTTCATTTTGATACCTACTTTCTTGTTCTTAATTCTTTTTATAAAAGGAATTCAAATTATCAATTATTTCTTTTGAAGTAAGTGTTTCTAATTCTTTCTTGTAAGAATCAAATTCACTTTCTAATTTAGAATATAATTCTTCTCTAATTTTTTCTTCCATAATGTCACTTTCCTTTCTATAAAATAAAAAAGAGCGAAGATAGTTTTTACTAAAATCGCTCTCTTTGGTTATTTTACCAATTCCATTTCTTTCATAAGATAGTAGAAATATTTTCCTCCTAAATAAAACATTTTCTTTTGTTCAATAAGCATTCTATCAATACAAGAAGTAAAGTATTTTACTAATAATTCTACTTCTTCTTTTGTTAATGAAACTGATTCGTTATTCTCTATTATTGATTGAATTTTACTATTTGTACCAGTTATCTCTTGGCAAGTTCTGTTGAGTTCCATATACTCTTTTTCCTTGTTTAGTTGATGTGTTTGTTCATTAAGCACATACCAAAATAATTCATCAAATTTCTTCTCCATTTCCTTATCAAAATCCATATATTCATCACCTTTCCTTTTGGATGTGAATATTTTAACACAATAGCCTTTTAGAATTAAATGTGCGATTTATCTCTCATATTCTTTTTTACAATCTTGACTATCATCACTTATGTCTTTACCATCATCAATGATTTCTTTGTCTTTGTTATTAAGATTTAATTTTATATTTAATTCATCTAATCTCTTTGACTTTGTTTTCAATTCTTCCTCTTGTGGGAATGGCTTTTCAATTTCTTTTTTAGCACTTTCATAATTCTTTTTAGTATCTTCAAGATTATTTTCTATACTAGAAAGTCTTGTTTCAATACCATTTAAGACATTATCAATACGGGTTATATTTCCACTAGGATCACTACCCAGTTCAGTTTTATATGATAAATTATTCTTCATACTAGCATAGAACTTTCTGTCCATAGTATCAAAAGATAATATAATTTTAAAACCTTTATATTCTCCAACTTCAAGTGGTTCTGGATTAGTCATAGACTTACATATTTCAATAATCTTTTCTCCTGCTTCTTTTCTTTCAGTAAAGTTTGTACCTTTTATACTCATTTTTTCAAAAGAATTATCCGGAGTATTATTATTGTTAAATACCTCAATATCTTCTTTCATATCTTCAATTCTATTTTCTAATCTTTTTATTTCATTTGGATAATATTTAATAACTTTATCTTCTAATGCATACTTTTCACTCAAATAATTTTGTTTTAATAATTTTAATTTTGCGACCTGTGTATCAAGTTCTGTTTTTTCAATTATATCTGGATTTCCTGCTGCTAGTGCTTTAATTTCAGCATAAGACAATGCAGTTTCATCAATGTCTTCTGCGAACCTCACAGGAGTTTTTGATGTCATTATTTGTGAAATAAATCTTTGCTTATTTTCTACTAATTGATATAAGTATGCGTCAAAAGTTCCCTCTGTTACATATCTATAAATATCTACTTCTGGATTTTTATTTCCTTGTCTTATTATTCTTCCTGACCTTTGTATTAAGTCACTTGGTCGCCAAGGACAATCTAAATCGTGTAAGGCTATAAGTCTATCTTGACAGTTAGTTCCTGCACCCATTTTTTGTGTACTCCCTATAAGAACTCTAACTTGTCCTCGTCTTACTTTATTAAACAATTCTTGCTTCCTTGCGTCTGTGTTTGCGTCGTGAATAAAAGCAATTTCTTCTTCTGGTATGCCTCTATCTATAAGTTTTGTTTTTAAATCATCATAGACATTAAACTTGCCATCATTATGAGGGGTTGATAAATCACAAAACACTAATTGTGCAGATTTATCTTCACTTGTTTTATCCCAAATACTATAAATATTATCAGCACAAGTTGCTACTTTGCTATGTTCAAAATCTTCTAACATATCATTTGTAAGTCTTTGGTCTAGTGCTAATTTTCTTCCATCATTAGTTATTTTTAGCATATTATCAACTGATGAATCTACCATTCTATTTCTTATCTTTTCTGCTCGTTCAGATAAGTCTTTTACTAATTCTTTTTGAATTTCACTAGGCTCTATAACCACATTATGATAGTTGGCTTTTGGTACTGGAAGATTAAGCATTTCAGAAGTTTGAATGTCTGCCACTTCTTTAAAAAGTGCCATTAGTTCTGGTAAATTAAAGAACTTGGCAAACCTTGTTTTTGCTCGGTAACCTGTTCCCTCTGGACTTAATTCTATTGCAGTTACAGTTTCTCCAAAAGTTGAAGCCCAAGCGTCAAATTGTTGAAGATGTCTTTTTTCTAGTTCTCCATATTGCAAGTATCTTTGCATTGTATATAGTTCTACCATAGAGTTTGAGATTGGAGTTCCGGTTGCAAAAATAACACCTTTTCCACCAATAAGTTCATCTAAATATCTACATTTCATAAACAAATCTGATGACTTTTGTGCTTCTGTTTGTGCTATACCACCGACATTTCTCATTTTAGTGTAAAGAAATAGATTTTTATAGTAATGGGCTTCATCTACAAATATTCTATCAACACCTAACTCCTCAAAAGTTACGACATCATCTTTTCTTGAAGTGTCATTTAATTTTGCAAGTCTTGTTTCTAAACCCTTTTTAGTTTTCTCCATTTGTTTGATAGAAAATCTTTCTCCATTATTATTTTTTAAATCTTGAATGCCCAAAGTTATATCTTCTATTTGTTTTTGGATTATTGCAAATTGTCTTTCAACTGACATTGGTATTTTCTCAAATTGTGAATGGGAAATTATGATAGCGTCATAATCTCCTGTGGCTATTCTTGAACAAAACTTTTTACGATTAGCAGTTTCAAAATCTTTCTTTGTAGTTACTAAAACATTTGCACTCGGATATAGTTGTAAAAATTCTTGACCAAACTGTTCTACAATATGATTAGGCACTACAAATAATGATTTATTACATAAGCCTAATCTTTTTGATTCCATTGCAGCAGCAACCATTTCAAAAGTTTTACCTGCTCCAACTTCGTGTGCTAAAAGTGTATTACCTCCATAAAGTATTCGTGCAATTGCATTTACTTGATGTTTTCGTAAGGTTATTTCTGGATTCATTCCATCAAAACTGATATGACTTCCATCATACTCTCGTGGTCTGATAGAATTAAATCTTTCATTATAAACCTTTGTTAATCTTTCTCTACGCTCTGGATCTTTCCATATCCATTCCTCAAAAGCAAGTTTTATTTGCTCTTGTTTTGCCTGTGCTATTGCAGTTTCTTTTTTATTTAATTCTGCTACTCTTTTACCATTTTCATCTTCATAGTAATCGTAAATTCTTGTATCTTTAAGATTTAAACTATCTTCAATAATTTTGTAAGCACTTGCTCTACCAGTTCCATAAGTATTAGTTGCTTTAATATTATATTTATCATAATTTTTACCCTCTATCCACCACTCAGAAGTTGCTTCATTATAATGAACATTTATATTTTGACAAGCATAATTGCTAGGATTTAATAAATATTCTATAAACACTTTTATATCTTCAGGTGGAATCCAAGTAGAACCAAGTCTAACGCTTATTTCACTTGCACTTAAATCTTTTGGTTGAACCTCTTTTAAATATTTAACATTTGTAATAAAATCATATATGTCTTTTTGACTATCTTTTTATATCTTCTTAAATGTCCGCAAATCCTTATTTTATAGGCTCTACGGGCATTTTGCTTTTGTGGTAAACCTCACATATCTAGGTCTATCTTCTTATATTTTCGCTATCAAGCGTGGTTAAAATCGTGGTAAATACTTCTTATGCGATTAGACGCTGAACCTCTGATTTTGCGGTATCTATGGACGCATGAGCATACCAGTTCATTGTGATACTGATGTTTGAATGTCCCATGATATACTGTAAATCTTTCGGGTTCATGTTCTTGCTTGCCAGTCTTGTGCAGAACGTATGGCGTAGCGTATGTGGTGTGATATGTGGCAAGGGGTTATCCTTGTGGTGTTTGTTATATTTCTTTACCATACGGACAAATAAGGCGTTGTAATCAATCGCAACTTTAGGATTGCCTTTCGGATTGACGAACAGAAAATCTTTGTATCCGTCTATCTCTATCAGTTTCCCTTTTGTGCGTTTCCTTATGACCCGTTGAAATGCCTGTATCGTTTCTCTGCTTAATGGCACTTGCCTTGTTCCACTCTTTGTCTTAGGCGTTTCAATATAATAGCCCTGTTCCTTGCTCTTTAATAACTGGTGGTCGATAACCACAACCTCATTCTTGAAATCAATATCGGCTACTGTCAGTCCGCACAGTTCTGAGATACGAAGTCCTGTCTTTAACAGTATCAGCACATCATCATAATACTTGTGATACACGTTATCCGTCTTGATGAATGACAGTAAGGCTTGTTCCTGTTCCTCTGTCAATACTACTTTCTCTTTGGTATCATTTTCTATGATTTCACTTAACTTGAAATTAAAAGGGTTTTTCCTTACACAATCGTCTTGTATGGCGATATAGAATGACGCTTTTAACGAGCGTTTATGGTTGTTAATAGTGTTATAGGAAAAGCCTTTGTCTTTCATGCGTAACGCCCATTCCTTAGCGTCAGAGGGTTTTATCGTATCAATGCTCCTAGCACCTAACTTGTCCTCTTTCAATAACCGCATGAGTTGTTTCCGTTGTTTCTGTGTGCTTTTCTTCACATTTGCCCTCTGTGCGTTCTGTTTGGCGTAGAGTTGGCAAAGCGTCATTTTCTTGCCTGTGCTGTCGATACCGTCCTCAATATCCCGTCTTATCTGCTGTTCCAGTTCACGAAGTGAGGGTTTTTCCCGTTTTCCCTTTGGTGTCGGGTCTGTGGGTGTCAATCTCCAAGCATACACATATTTTGTGTTTCCAAATGCGTCTACATATTTATATAAGTATTTTCCGTCTGTTCGTTGGCTCTCTCCAGTATGCAGGATACGTTCTTTACTATCACGTCTTTTTTCTTTCATGGTGTCTGCTCCTTTCCTTGTTGGAAAGAGCCTTGATATGACTTGTATTCATCATAACACATACAAGGCTCATTTGCATTAGATTGCGTCCAATTTATCAATGACCTTTTCAAACTGTCGGCGTTTAATCTGTATGCGGTTGCCATTCATAATGAGCCAGCCAGCGTCCTTGTTTTCCTCTGCCAAGCGTCTTAACTTGTTTTCTCCGATACGGAAATACTTTGACGCTTCTTCAATGGTAAGGGTGTATTTTTCCCATACGGGAATATCGTTGTTATTCATCAGATACCCCCTTTCCCATGTTTCGTGTCATACTGGATATAGGGGATAAGGTCGGTGCGGTCTATCCTCTGTAAGTGGGCGGTTAATTTACTGGAAAGGGAACTGCTGTATCTTGCCCTGTCAAGCATAGTTCCCACTTTTTCCAGTCCACCTAATGCATCATGTTCTTCTAAGAAATAAAAACTTTTGACAGCAGAAATCACGCCACCCTCTGTGAGCCATTGCTGTGTTTCCTCAAGGGAATTATGTAGTTTCGGTACTTGCAGTTTCAAGACTTCCACAGCCCCTAAAAATCGTTCCCAAAACCGACACGTTTTCCATCTGCTCTTATTACTTTCATTTCTGTTTTGCACGACAAAGCGTAGGTTGTTTGCTAATAGCCCGAAAGCCAGTTCCCCAAGTTCCAGCGGTCTGTCTTTGAATGTCATGGCAAAAACATGAGCCTTATCATCACGCAGTTGCATTTCTGTCCGTTTCCAACTGCCGACTTCATCAAGTGTCTTATTATGTTTTGAACAGACTTCCTTATCCTTATCATAAAAGCGGTAGGATAATCCCGATTTACCAGCACCGATATAAACAGTCTTTGCGGTGTCGAAATCATCAAACTTGCTTTCGTCAAAGTGGTAGCCCTCACTATTAGAAATAAATTCCTCTTTTTCGCATTTCTTCTTTATCTGCTCTATGGTAAAGAATGGCTTTTCGTTCTTATCATCAATGGCAATATCAAGTCTTGTGAAATGAAAGTTATCCAGTCCGTATCTTCGCTCACAGCGTCGAAACATATCCCCAAAGGTATAATTCCTACTGTCGAGAATACGGAAAATATCATCACAACCTCTGCCAGTCATAACAAGATAACAGCCTAGCCCCTGTGGGTTATCCTCTGTCTTTCTTGCGTCCCCCGATACATAAATATCTCCAATCTGCCAGCGTGCTTGATAAGTCTTGAATTTTATCATTGCTGGATAAACATTGAAAATGTCAGTCGGTAAATCTAAAATGTGCATGATTATATCTTCAGCGGTTGCCGTTTCAAATACAATGCTGATGTAATCAATCTTAACGGATAAATTTTTGTGTGTAGTTATAGTGCATTGCTCCTTTCGTATGCCCCGTTTTTTGCGGGTAAAAATCGTGTTTTTTCCTTTATTTATCACAGTTTCTAGGTACTATGACATGTATACGCAGGGCGGTGTTACATATACGCCCTTTATGAACGCCTAAAGGCGTTCCCTTTCTTCCTGTGTCTGATCCGTTCTTAACGCTCACGAGCCTTGTAAGACTCGTGGCTAAACGGAACAGCCCCAGTCAGAAACCTTATTTTCGGTCTGATAGTCCATGCTTATTCATGCTATCAAAATGAAAATACATCTTTTCTATGCTTACTCAAGCGTGTGATTGACCCTAGCGTGCTTAATCACCCTATCTAATACGATAATAACGCCATTAGAATTACTTGTCAAGAAGTTTTGATTGACTTTTTAATAAATATTAAGTATGATATGCTTATAAACACCGAGAAAAGCAACGAAAGGAGCGGTTATACTAAGTTATGGAACATTACGAAAAGAAAATCAGTTTCTTAGGAGAGAATATACAGACCATAAGAAAACACAGAGGAATGAAACAACAGGAACTTGCGGATAAAATCGGTATCAATATGCAGAGCCTTTCCAAGATTGAACGGGGTGTGAATTATCCTACCTTTGACACATTAGAAAAGATAATGGACGTGCTGGGAGTAACGCCCAATGAATTATTATCAGGAGAATGGAAGTATATTGACCACACCGAACCATATATCATGGATATTATCAAACGGGAACAGGACTTCAATGTTTCCTTAGATTATCTGTCTGAAAATGAATTTTTCAATGATGAAAAAGAATGCAGATTTTACATGGAAACCAAACTCATACAGTATATCCATAACTACATTACCAATGAGGTTACGGAGTTAGAAGAACTTATGGAAATCAAGCAGTTGATACAACGTCAAAAAATAGAACGCATGATGAAAGTACATAAGGAAATGCGAGGGTTAGACCGATACAGAGAACAGCCCAAAGAGTATAAATACCATGACCCTTATGATGACTGGATATTCCGTCAACTTGCGGACATAGACAGCAGAAATAACATTCCCGACACTTCGCCACAGTTAGATTTTGATGAAACGGACTATGAAGATTATCTGAAAGAGAAATGGAACAGAGGTCTTTAATTTTCCTCTTGAATGAAAGATACAGCAAACAAAAAGCCCAGTAAAGAGTGCAAAGCACCACCAATGGTGGCAAGGCTCTTGACAGGGCTTTTTCTTTTCTGTGGTTGGTAATCAAGAGGAAGAAAGAAAAAGTGTGTATTTTTCAAGACAGAAAAATGTCAAGGGGGGTGTGCTGATTTTTGTTGTGGCGGATATATGGAACTGTTATAATATGGATATGTTTAAATTACGTTATAAGCAAGAATATTCTGCTGATTTGTCAAAAAACATCATTGCAACTGCCAGTTGACATATTTCCATATCTAAATGGTGGCTATGCAACTGATAATATTGCTAAAATTACACCATGAAAGAAAGGAGTGTTAGCTAATGAATATGGCAGACAGAATACAATATTTAAGGAAATCAAAAGGAATATCACAAGAGGAACTTGCGGATAAAGTTGGAGTTTCAAGGCAGGCTGTTTCCAAATGGGAAAGTGAACAAAGCACGCCTGACTTAGAAAAAATAATTATAATGAGTGATTTTTTTGGAGTAACAACTGACTATATCCTAAAGGGAATTGAACCAGTAGCAGACAAAGAACAAAAAAATAAAGAGCTTACGAGTAAGGTACTTTATATATCATCAACAGCTTTTGTTGCTATTGGGCTGTTTTGTGCATTTGGTAATTGGTATGCAGAACAAACAATGGAAGCAGTTTGGGGTTCAATGATTATTCAAGCTATAGGGATTGTTGGATATTTTATAGCGAGAATACTATCGGAAGAAAAATCCCCCTTTTATGTAAATTGGCTTAATATAATCGGAGTTGCTTTTATGCCTATTTCTATGATTACAGGATATATTTCAGGATTGGTTTTCAAACTAGAAGGGTGGATTGCACCTTATCCGATAGGAATATTTCATACTTTAGTTTTCGTGTTAGTATTCTTTGTAGTTGTGATTGCAAGCTATATTATTCTAAAGAAACAAACAAAATAGTGATTACCTTTATTTTGCAAAAGCAGTTAGTCTTAGGATTGACTGCTTATTAATAAAAGACACCACTTCAATGTGTCAATGGTGTCTTTTTAGTGCTATTTTATCGTCATATCAAGGCTCGTTCAATCGTGGTATATTCGTGGTAAAATGAGTGTTTTTCTATACTTCGAAATGCTTGAAAGTGTAATATTTATAGGGATAATCAAAAATCAGATATAAAGTTTACATTAAATCTTTCATCTGTTTCAGCAAAATGTTCTGCAATCTTTAATTTCTCTCTTACATTACCAGATAAATACTCATCTGCTGTAACCCAATGATTAGGCTCTCCATATTCAGGAACATTGAATATTTCTCCCTCCAAATCTTTAAGCATTTTGTCCATATCCATATTACAAAGTTTTTGCATAAAGGTTATATCAACTCTTGCCTTTTCGGATAGTGAAACAATTAAAGCGTCGTTTGCATTATCAACTGATGTTATCTCTGTTTTAGGCTTGATAGTTCTTTTTGTGAACATATCTGCTTTTCTTGCAAGATTTCCATTCTCATCTAAAATTTCAAGAGAACATAATAGATAATAACTTGAATCATTTGAAAAAGCAGAGTTGTTTCCTCTACTATTGATTAGTCCATATTTCTTTGTAAACCTATCATATAATTGATTTAATTTTACTTGTTCTCTCTTTATATCTTCATCTGGATAATCTTCCGTTTGATATTCCAAAAGAGTTCTAACACAGTCCATTATTTCAATTAAGCCTTTAACTCTATTTTCAGTAGTCATTGCTAATTCTTGTGGGTACATTCTACTATTTTCTCTAAAATAGATTTTGTCATCTATTAAAGTGTATGAGAAGTTTCTTACCGTTAAATCGGCTTCAATGGAATTATCTTCTTCTCCTATATCATCTAATTCATACTCTTTTACTTCGGCGTGTATATTTGATATTGCACTTTCTAACTTATCTTCCAAATTTTCTCCATCAGAGATACAAGCAGAATCATAGCCAAACCTAGTTGAAATCATTTCCATATTTCCTAGTATCATTTCTGGATTATCAATGAAATACTGATTCATTTTTATACCATAATCATTTTCTCCAAGATATACCCAGTCTGGCTCAATATCAGTTATTGAATCTCTTTTTTGTAAGAAAATAATGTCTGATGTGACTTCGGTACCTGCATTTGCTTTAAATGTGTTATTAGGTAGTCTAATAGCACCTAATAAATCTGCTCTTTGAGCAATATATTTTCTAACACTTGGATTTTCTTTATCTAGTGTTCCTTTGCTTGTTATAAATGCAATAACACCACCGGGTCTGACCTTATCAAGTGTCTTTGCAAAAAAGTAATCGTGAATTAAAAACTTATGCTTATCATATTTCTTATCTAATACCTTGAAATCTCCAAATGGAACATTGCCAACTGATACATCAAAAAAAGAGTTAGGAAGATTAGTATCTTCATAACCCTGTACTGCAACGGTTGATTTTTGATAAAGTTGTCTTGCAATTCTACCACTTATGGAATCAAGTTCTACACCATATAACTTACAATCTTCTAATGAATCTGGTAACATACCTATAAAGTTACCAACACCACAACTAGGCTCTAATATATTGCCTGTTTTAAGTCCCATATTCTCTAATGCTTTATACATTGACCTAATTACTACTGGTGGTGTATAAAAGGCTGTTAAAGTAGATCCTCGTGCTTGTGAATACTCTTTTTCATCAAGTAAATTCTTTAATATACTATATTCATTACTCCAAGAAGAATCTTTTTCATCAAAGGCTTGTGGAAGTCCACCCCAGCCGACATATTTCGACAATATCTCTTGTTCTTGTGGAGTTGCAAATCTATTTTCTTCTTCACATTTTTTTAGAACTCTTATTGCTTCAACATTATTATTAAATTTTTCTCTTGGACTACCCTCACCTAAATTATCATTTGTAATTTTAAATTGATTTCTATCAAAAATAGGTATTTCTGGGTGAATATCAAAACTTCTTATTTTATTACTTTTCTTTTTTTCAAATACTGGAACAATGTTTTCTTCTTGAACTTCTGGTTCTTCTTCAATAGAAAGTGATATTTCTTCTTTTACATTTACCTCTATATTGCTTGGCTCTTCATTTATATTATCTTTAATATCACTTACTTTAACTTTAAGATGATCATTTGCAGGATTTTCTTGTACTTTCCTATCAAATTCTTCTTTGGATATTTCACGATTAAATAATGGATACCTAAAATCATATAATACGACATTACTAATCCCAATACTTAATATTTCATATTCATCTGCTCCAATATAAACTCTATCTCCTAAATGATATTGATATTCATATTTTTCTTCGGCTGGTTCTTCAATTATTTTTTCTGTCAAATTATTACTTGCTTCAATAAATTCTCTTTCTTGGTCTTTTTCATCAAGCCACTTCGGATATTCTTCTAATTCTTTTGAATTAAGGTATCTATCTTCGTGAATAAGAGTTTTTATTCTTTTTTCAATATAATTCCACTTGAATAATTGTTCTTTGGCACTAGCGTCAAAATAACCTCTATTAAATCTTACACCTTTATAATCAGTATTAACTCCAATTCCTGCTCCTTTTATTGTAGAAGTAGCACCACTTATTCCATATAAGTTTTTAAGATAATTTATATTATTCTCTGTTGATAAACTATTACTAAATTGTTCGTAAATACTAAACTTTGTATCACGGTGTTGTTCTGTTAAATATCTATCAACAAACTCCTGTGTAAATTCTAAATCAGATACTGATTTTTCACTATTTTCATCAAGAAAACTTAATTGGTCTGTTACACTTGGCAATGGTTCTATTCTATCATTTAACTGATTTAATAAAATCATTGAGTCATAGTGATAAGTTAAATCTTCCCAACTTATAAAACTTTCTGTATCTCTTGATAAGAAATTTCCTTTCCAAAATAAAATACCGTTGTCAAAAGTTTTATAACCATACATTTGGTCATCAACTATAACACCGGTATAATCTTTGTTAAATATTCCTTTGAGATACTCTGCTCTTTTTGTAACATCTTTTTCATTTTGTATAAAGACTTTTATTTCCTTATTTGATTTTCTTAAATGAGGGGTTGTACTTAATATTTGATTTATCTTTTCATCAACTACAACATAATGTGTTTTACTTTGACTTGAATCATAATTGTTTAAGCGTAAATTAATTCGTTCGCTACTATCTCCTCTGCTGATGTCTTCAAGATGTTCATTAAGCCTATCCATTTCATAGGGTCTTGTTGTTTCATTTGTTCTGTTATCTTCTCTTTGGCTTTCATTTCTGATACTATCTGTTCTACTCTCTCCATTGCTACTTCTTGAATATTCATCAAGTGTTCTGGAAGTTGATTGCTCATTAATAGAGTCGTGTATAGAGATTTCTTGTTCTCTTTCAAGTACCTTAACCTCATCATTGCGTATTTGCCCTCCACTTGAATCTTGTTCTCTGGTATCGCTAGGTCTGGTATCTCGTAATCCCCTTTGCGTGTGTAAGTTATACTCATCATTATTCCTCCTTTCAACAGTTTCTCTGCTTTCACTTACATCATAAGATAAATCTTTATCTATATCAAATGTGCGAATTTTATTTATTTCATTTATTCGTAACTTTTTTATAGTATTATAAATTTCACGAATACCCATTTCAGATATTTCGCTAGTGGCTACACCTAATCTAGTTATAGTTTCATAACTATCAAATGCTAATATTGGTGTAAAATCTTCATTAGTGAAATAATCATTCGGATTTAATCCACACCTTTTAATCATTGAAAATGCAATACTATTTTCTAGTGCATTTTGAACCAATAACTGAACTGCTTCATCAGTCATTGGTTCAAGAGAACTATTTTCTCTATAAAACTTTAAATCTTCCAAATAATCTTGCATATTATCTTCAACAAGTATCTTTGATACAGACTTAATTGCAAGTCCAAGAGAACTTTTATCTTCAAGTTCTCCATACTTGTTTTCTAATGATTCAATAATATCTACTTCATAAGGTTTTGGAACTGACCATAATCTAAAACTTTTTCCGAACTTGCTATTAGTATCGGCAATATCAAATACATATCTTAAATTAGTATAGCCATTATCTTCTGAAAGAAGTGCTATTCCTTTTGCACCACGATTAACCCATCTACCAACTTGTTTGTTCCAAGCCTCTATCTTCGCACACGCTACTGCTTCTGGTCTTTGTGCATAAATTAAAACTTTGTCATTAAAAGGGTATTTGTAGTTCATTGCTGCACATTCCAAGAATGACATCCAGTCATCCGGATTCTTGCTTATTTGTGTTAAAGTTTCTCCATATAGGTCTGTTATTAGTCTTAATTTACTCGCCATATTGCACCTCCTGTTCTAAATTAGACTATTATTCTTCTGACATTTTGCTCTTTTTTATTTTCTCCCTTACACTTAATAAGACTTCATAATAATTAGTATTGATAGGAATATTACCTATCTCATAAAACAATATCATAAATAAATCTACAATCTCGTTATTATAAAATCTCATATCAACTATTGTAGTTCCATCTTCTTCTGTTATTGGAACACTATATCTTAATAGTTTATCTTTCATTTTTGATGATTTATTTGAATAATTTTCATTATCAGAATCTATCATATTTTCTAATATTTCTAGTAGTTTATTATATTCGTCTACATTTAATTTAATTTTAATTGGTGGTATTCTTTTTGAATATGCCATTTTAATTCCTCCTATCTTTCTCTATCTTTGTCTTGTTTTACTTTTTCATTTAAAACAATGTTATTTCTGTATGATTTTATCGCCTCTTTTACAGAAGTGTTGCTTAAAATATCATCTACTTTTGCTTGTGCCTCTTTTTTGTTTTTGGCTTCAACCTCAAAAGTAATAGTTCCATTTATATCAACATCAATTTCAAACTTTTTCATTTGCTATCATTTCCTTTCTCTTTATAACCACTTAAAAATTCTATAAATAATTGAGCAGTTTTATTATTGTTCTTTTTTACTAATTCCCATAAGTCAGAAATAATATAAAAATCTGACATTGTTAAATTGGGAATCTTTCTTACCTCTTTTATATCTAATGTTGCTATTTTTTTGCTTGTATTAAATCCAGCATTAAATAGTTTTTCAAATGCTTTTGATATACTGTTTAAATTATATTTTTCTTCCAATTTAATCCTCCTAAACCTTTTCTACTAACTCACAAATATAGATAATTTGCTTATTAGTGTTGTGTCTGCAAGTTATTAAAGTTAAAGTGCTTTTTTCGGCATTTCTAACAATGTTAGCAGTTCCTGTTTTTTCTATATCGTATTGATTAACAACTTTGTATTTGTATTCACTACCTCCATAAAAAATACTAACCTCATCATCTGTTTCCAATTTATATAAGTTCTTAAAAAATGCTGTTCTACCACTACCAGAATGTCCTGCTATTATAACATTCCCGTTTTCCTTATCTGGCATATCAGATTCATTAAGTATTAAAATGTTTCGATTAACATTATTATAATAACTACCTTTACTTGCTAGACCTTTTTCAAGTCCTATCTTTGGTATTTTAATAACTGCAATATAATCAACCTTTTTAGTTTGAGTTGTAGTTGGCTTTTGGTGTTCTTCTTGCTCTTTTTCTTCGGTTGGTGTTGTTTCATCAGTTATTTCTTTTTGTTCTTCGTAAAAAGTATCTATTAAATTTTCTTCATTTTGATTTTGAAAATAATTGTATAGATATTTACCTCCAACTATTCCAATTCCAACAACAATTAGCAAAGAGCCAACTATTATAAGTTGACTCTTACTAACCTTTCTATCTTTATTTTTGTTTTTTCTTTTTAACATAGACAATTACTCCTATTCCTCCAAGAACAAATAATGCTCCGGCAATTTCAATAATATGAGTATCAGTAATTCCTGTACTAGGAACTTCAATTACTACTTTTTCATCAGTCATTGTTGCCTTAACCACTTTTCCATCTTCTAAAATTTCAAAATACATTCTTTCAGGATTTAAAGTGTAACCCTCTGGGGCTTCTTTCTCTAAAATATAGTATTTTCCATATCTAATTTCTGGAATAGTAATTTTACCATTTTCGTCTGTTCTACCACTAAAAATAAGTTCATCTTTTTCATTATAAATTTCAATTAGTGTGTTAGGTAATGGTTCTCCTGTTGATACATCAGTCTTTGTAAATTCAAGAGTTCCAGTAATAGGTTTATCTTTCATTTCAGCCTTTGTAATTTCTCCATTTTCTTTTAATTCAAAATAGATTTTTTCATCTGTAATTGTATAACCCGTTGCTGCCTCTTTCTCAATGATATAGTATTTTCCAACTTTTAAATCTGTAATAATTACTTTACCATCTTTGTCAGTTTTACCAGTAAAGATTAGTTCATTATTTTCATTATAGATTTCAACGATTGTGTTTGGAATAACATCTCCATTTACAAGATCCTTTTTAGTAAATTCCAAAGTACCTTTCTTTAAGTAGTTTAAATTACTGTATGATTCAAAAACTATTGGTGTTTCATCATTTACTTCTTTTAATTCAAAATAGTGTTTATTACTATCTAATACATATTCATCTTGTGTTTTTACTTCAATTAAATAGTATTTTCCAAGAGGTAATTTTTTAGAAATTGCATAACCATTTTTGTCAGTTGTAATAGTATCTACTTTTGTACCTTTTTCATAATAAAGATGATTTCCATCAGCAGATTTAATATCTTCTTCTGCATAGATTTCAAATGTTACACCACTTAATTTTTTATCTTTGTAAGTGTATTTACCATCTTTAATTACTAAATTTTCTCCTGTTTTCTTAATTTCAAGTTGACCTTTTATTGGTGTGTTTTTATAAGTTACTGTTATAAAAGCACCATAAGTTGTATATGAATAATGAGTATCATTTCCTATTGTGAATTTTAATCCATCTTTGTCTTTTAAATAACCATTAGGAGCAGATACCTCAATCAATTTATAATTTCCAGCAGGTAGTTTTAAGTAAGTTATCATTTTACCATTTTCCATTACGATTAGTGCAAATAATAATATTTTTAACATTTAATTTCCCTCACTTTCCGAAAAAAAATGACTCTTTATTAAGAGCCACTAATATTTACTTTTTAATTCTTGATCCAGTCCTTCACCACTTCTGCAAAAGAAATGCAAATAATACCAATACTTTCCGTTTTCATCTATTGCAGATGGATAAACTCTAAAATAATTTATCTCTGGTTGTATTTGATTATCTGGGTGTTCTTCGTTCCAATCTAAAACATAATCTAACTCTTTGCTTTGAATTTCAGTACCTCTCCTTAAAGCCTCACTTTCAGAAGAAAACTCTTTTTTTCCGTGAGTAATAGAATCATAAAAAGTTGTTGACTCTTTGTTCTGTTGTCCTTGATTACTTGAACCATTATTTTTATTACTTTCAGTTGTTTTATTCTCTTGTTTTTCTTCTTGTGATTTGTTACTTGTAGTTGGTACATTGCTAGATTTAGTTTCTGCTTTTTTTGGGGTTTCTGAAACCTTTGTTGATGTTTTAGATTTATTTTCTTGTTTTGAAGTATCTTCTTTTGGACTTTCACTATTTCCATTTGCTGTTTTGTTTCCGGTTTCATCTGTTTCAGTAGTTATATCGTCTTTGCTTTGTTCTTCCTCTTGCAAGTTAAATTCCTCATCTTTATCTTCTACAACATTTACCTGTTCGTGGTTTGAATTTGTCTTAAAACATTTGGTTAGAACAAACGCTCCACTAACTGCTACTGCAAAAACAACAATGACAACTAAAATGATTTTCTTTTTCATAACAATCACACTCCTTTATTTCTTTCAATCTAGCATATTCTAAAATATTTTGCATTTGTGTAAATACTTATATACTTTTTTCAGTTAGTAAATAAATAGTTAGTAATAATACTAGGGAGGATTGTAAGGAGGGATTTGTGGAATATTAACTCCCACTATCTTGCGTCCATAGACTTTTGTCTTTGGAGATGTTTCCCATAAAATTCAATGGCATTAACAACAAAATCTTCAATTTTTTTCTCCTCAATATTCTTTGGGAGTACATTTCTTATTCTGTCTGCATTAAATTTCATTTTGGGAATCTGGTTGGGTTTCTCCTCTGATAAAAAATCTTCTATTTCATCAGTCGTAAGTGTTCCCTCTTGACTCATCTTTTTAAGTCTTATTGCTTGTGCGTGAGATGGTGTTGCTACATTACACTCAATGCAATCTAAAACTGCATATTGTTCTTCATCTTTTAGAAAAGATAATTCAACGGCTGGACTCAATGCGATTTGCTTTTCATCAACTAAATCTAATAACTCTGGTATTAGTGCAGTAAGTCTTATAAACCTTTGAATTTGGCTTCTACTATCTCCAACTTCTTCTGCAAGTAATTGAACAGAATATTTACTTTCTAACTTCTCCCCAACTTGGGCAGAAGTTAAATCTGTTCTTTTGCCTTGATGTGTTAGGGCTTCCAATTTCATTTTATATGCAAATGCTTTTTCACTCGGTAATATTTCTTCTCTTTGTAAGTTGCTATCTACCATTATAATAACAGCCTCATCATCTGTTAAATCTCTAACAATACAAGGTAGTGTTTCATTATTTGCTAATTGACTTGCATACTTTCTTCTGTGTCCAGATACCATTTCATATCTACCATCTGGCTTTTGTCTAACTAATGCAGGAACTAATACTCCATTTTCTTTTATGCTATCACGCATATTAAACATATCTTCATTTTCAATGACTTTAAATGGGTGGTCTGGAAAATCATCAATATCACTTATTTTAATATCAATAACTTTTTCCAACTTATCATTAGTTCTTTCTTCTTCTGTTGTAAAAAGGTCATCTAACTTTGGCAGTGGCATTTTTGGTATGTTCTTTGCCATCATTAAGCACCTCCTTTGCAAAAGAAGAATATGCATTTGCTACCCTTCCACTTTTATCATAAGAAAACACACTTCCTCCTGATGAAGTAGATTCGGCAGTCTTAACTGCTCTTGGTATTTGAGTATTAAATAGTTTTAATATACTCCCATAATTGTCTTTTAATTGAGTTGCTATCTCTTTTGGAAGATTAGCCCTTGAATCAACTAATGTTAATAATGCTCCCTCTATTTTAAGAGTAGGATTTATTTGTCGTCTAACTTTATTTATTATCTTAAATAAATCAGTCATACCTCTTAAAGCAAAGTATTCACTTTGAACTGGTATGATAACACTATTTGCACTAGCAAGAGCATTTATTGTAAGCATACCTAAACTTGGTTGACAGTCTAAAAGTATATAATCATAGTCATCTTTAATACTAGATAAGCAATTCCTTAAAGTATATTCTCTACTCATTGCATAAGTTAACGAATTTTCTAATGCTGATAAAGAAAGATTAGATGGAATTAAATCCACATTTTCACTATGGTGTAATATACTTTCCTTTATTTTAATTTCATCATCATTCATTGATTGCTCCATTAAATCAGTTAAAGTATATTTTAGTTCATTTTCATCATACCAACCTGCATAAGTAGTTAAATTACTCTGAGGATCAACATCTACAACTAACACTCTTTTTCCTTGTTTAGCCAATGCTACTCCAAGATTAAATGTTGTTGTGGTCTTACCAACTCCTCCTTTCTGATTTGTAATTGCAATTACCTTGCACTTACTTTCTTGCATATTCTCGCCTCCTTTCTTTTAATTTAGCCACCTTAATTTAATAAGATGACTATGTATTCCATTTCTGGCATAAAAAAAGAACTGACCATTTTTAATCAGTTCAAATATGTTTAATAAATTTTATTTAATTTTAAGATTAGTTCATCAATAGGTTCTGGATATTTTCCTTGTTGGATTATTATATTTCTAAACTCATTTAAAGCATTTAATACAATTTTTACTTCATTATTATAGATTGGTAATTTAATCTTTTTTTTCATAATAGTTCCCCCATTTCTTATATATAAATTATATCACTTCCATTTAAGAAATAAAAATGTGCAACCTACAAAACAATGGGGTTTAAATGTCGTAATCACCTCTCTAATTCCTAGTTTAAATAATATCAAAATTACTATATTTTGATCATTTTTTTGTTAATTTAACCGTTTTTTGATAAAATCGTGCAAGATATAAAATCGAGAAAGTCCTTTATTTATAAGGGTTTGTTAGTGGGTTTAAATAAATCGTAATCAATCACTGAATTTGTGCCATATTATCCCCCTATTCTAACCATTGAACAGAATCAAAAGGAAAAATAACCAACCCTTTCATTCCAATAATATCATCAATTGTAAAAGTGCCTAATTCTCTTGAATCTGTAGATCTCAACCGATTATCACCCATCACAAAATATTCACCTTCACCAACAACCACTTTAAAATCATCAGTAAATCGTTCAACATTATATGTAATCTTGGACTCATTCACAAAATTCATATCTAAAAAATCTTGTGGTGTCACTTGATTATTAACATACAAAACATCATCTTTAAATTCAATCGTATCTCCAGGCAAACCAATAACTCTTTTTATAATTTTCTCATCTAAAGCTTCACTATATAAAACAATAATATCAAAACGCTTAATATTTTCTGCCTTGATCCCAATACCATTAATTAAAGCTATACTTTGATCATGCAAAGTATTTTCCATAGACGTTCCATCAATTCTGACTGGAATCACAACAAATTTAAATACACAAATTGTCACAACTATAACAACAATCATTTCAATGATTGAATAAAGATATCTTTTCTTCAGTTTCATATTATCACCTTTTACCATTATACCCTTAATATCCAAAAAAGACTAGAAAAAAAGTACGGGAATTTCCCATACTTTTTATTTACGAATTTCTTTAATTCTAGCAGCTTTACCAGATAAACCACGTAAATAATGTAATTTAGCTCTACGTACTTTACCAATCTTAACAACTTCAATTCTATCAATAATTGGAGAATGAATTGGGAAAGTTCTTTCTACACCAACTTGGTAAGAAATTTTTCTAACTGTGAAAGTTTCAGAGATTCCTCCACCTTTTTTAGCGATACAAACACCTTCAAATAACTGAGTACGTGTTTTGTCACCTTCTTTAATTTTTACGTAAACTTTAACAGTATCCCCAGCTTTGAAATCAGGGATGTCGTTTCTTAATTGTTTTTTAGTAATATCTTGTACTAATTGCATATTCATAATATGACTTCCTCCTAAACATTTGTAATCTTCGAAGTTCATACGTTATCATAACCAGCGGAACATCTGCCGTCCAAAGACTGATATATATTATCATTTTATAGCGACAAAATCAATCTTTTTTTTGAATTTCTTTTAATATATTGATTTCCTCTTCAGTAAACTCTCTTTTTTGTAATAAATCAGGTCGTTTATAATATGTCTTCATAAGAGATTGCTGTAAACGCCATTTGCGAATATTTTCATGATGCCCACTCATCAATACATCTGGCACAACTGTCCCATCATATTCATATGGTCTTGTATATTGAGGATATTCTAACAACCCATCACTAAATGAATCATCCTCATGCGATGTTTCTCTAATCGCACCTTCAAGTAATCTAATCACCGAATCACAAACAACCATACTGGCAAGTTCCCCACCAGTCAACACATAATCACCAATTGATATTTCAACATCTACATAATCACGAATTCTCTCATCAAATCCTTCATAGTGTCCACAGATAATTATCAAATGCTTTTCTAATGATAATTTTTGACTATAAGCCTGTTGAAGAGTTTGTCCCTGTGGTGACATTAAAATCACTAGTGAGTCCTTTGTCACAAGTGATTTTAAACAATCTAAGATAGGCTGACACATTAAAACCATTCCTTGTCCACCACCATAAGGATAATCATCAACCTTTTTGTGTTTATTATCAGCAAATTCACGAAAATCATGAATTCGAACTTCCACAAGTGAAGTATCAATTGCTCGCTTAATAATTGATGTATTTAAAAAACCATCAAACATTTCAGGAAACAATGATAAAATATCAATTTTCATTATAAAAACCCTCTATCAACTCAACGTCAATACGTTTGTTTACAATATCTTCATTTTTAACAAAAGCATCTACATATGGAATCAAAATTTTCTGAGTTCCACTCACTACCAAAACATCATGATGATCATATAATTGAACATCCTTCACCGTTCCAATAAGAATTCCTCGATTATAGACTTCACACCCAATTAAATCTCCAACATAATACTCTCCATCATTCAATAAAGTCTCATCCTTATAAGCGTACACTGTACACCCTTTATATTTTTCAACTTTATTAATATCCTGAAAATCAACAAATGAGACCAAAACATGTCCCTTATGAATACGATGCGTAGCAACTGTCATATCTACCATTGTACCATGATCATCAATCAATAAATGGTTCCCTTTTTGAAACCTTTCTTCAATAAAATCAGTAGATACATTAACCTTTAATTCACCCTTAATTCCATGTGTATTGACGATTTTACCAATAATGACTTGTTCCATAATATCCTCCTTAAAAAAAATAGATGTGATATCACATCTATTCTCCATACGATTCAAATTTGATATCTAATTTTTTTTCATGTAAACGCCCGCTCACAGACATCAATTGACGAATTGAATTAGCCATCATACCTTTTCTACCAATAAGCTTTGCAATATCATCATGAGAAGCATAAACATAAAGTACAATTGTATCTTCATCCAATGAAGGCATTTGACGAACCTCTAGTTTATTCTTATCATTGACCAACTCACAAGCAATATCGTGTAAAGTTTTTACGTAATCCATGATTACTCACCAACTTATTTCTTTGCTTTTGAATCAGCAAATTTTTTCATGATACCTTTTTGGCTTAATAAGTTTCTTACAGTATCAGAAGGTTGAGCACCCTTGTTTAACCAAGCCAAAACTTCATCTTCTTTAATTGTAACAACTGCTGGATTTTGCCTAGGATCATAAGTTCCTAATTGTTCGATAAAACGTCCATCTCTAGGCATTCTTGAATCAGCAGCTACAATTCTATAAAATGGTGATTTTTTAGCACCCATTCTTTTTAATCTAATTTTTACAGCCATAATATTTCCTCCATTATTTTTTCATTTGCTTATATATAATATCACAAATAAATTATCTGTCAAGTGTTTTTACTTAACACTCATTTTTTATGAAATCTAATAGGTGTATAAACTATGCTCTCACTTATTATTAATGATAGCATTGCTAAACTAGAGACAATTTCATATTCTTTTTAGTTTCAATAGCAATATGATGATTTTCTATTCTTTATCAAAGCATCAATATTGTAAGATTTTCTCTATGATATTATGACACTAAATATAACCTTTAAATATGCAATATTTCCTTTAGGTTGCATAAAACATTTCCAAAAATATATATCAATTATTCTCTTACCTACTTTGATACAATAAATGCATCTCTATTCTTATATCTGAATAATGAGATGCATCTCTTTCTTATCTTTTCTTTTTCTTTTTATGCCTTTCTTTTTTACGATGAGGATCAAACATCATATTAGATTTTGGTTTTTGAGTTGGCATACCTGTTGTTGGATCCAAATTACCCATTTGCTTCATCATTAACTTAGATTGTTCAAATTGCTTAATCAAACGATTAACATCAGCCACATTACGTCCACAGCCTTTAGCAATTCTTTCTTTACGTTTTGCATTTAAGATTGAAGGATCTCTTCTTTCTGCTTGTGTCATAGAATAAATAATAGATTCAGTCTGTTTCAACTTCTTATCAGTATCATCATCATTGATATTTGGTAATTTAGGCATACCAGGTATCATCTTCATAATTCCAGATAATGGTCCTAATTTACGCATTTGATGCATTTGTTCAAGCATATCATCAAGCCCAAAAGTTCCTTGTTGCATACGATTGAATGTTTTCATTGTTTCTTTTTCATCATAAACATCTTGCACTTTTTCAACTAAAGAAACAACATCTCCCATTCCCAAAATACGATCTGCCATACGATCTGGATAGAACAAATCAATTGCATCTAATTTCTCACCAGTCCCTACAAACTTAATTGGAACATGTGTAATATGACGAACAGATAAAGCTCCACCACCACGAGAATCACCATCTAATTTTGTTAAAACAGCACCAGTAATACTCAAGTGTTCATTAAATGATTGTGCCACATTAACAATATCCTGTCCTGTCAACGCATCAACAACCAATAAAATTTCACTTGGATTTGTAATCTCTTTAATGTTTTGTAATTCTTGCATCAATGGTTCATCAATATGTAAACGTCCTGCTGTATCGACAATGATAACATCATGTTGATTTTCTTGCCCATAAGCCATAGCCTGTTTAACAATATCTTCAGCTGAAATATCAGTTCCTTTTTCAAATACAGGAACATTTAATTGTTGCCCTAACGTTTTCAACTGATCTACAGCAGCCGGACGATAAATATCAGCAGCAACCAATAATGGTTTTTTCGCATATTTTTTTGTTATTAATTTGGCAATCTTTCCAGAAGTTGTCGTTTTCCCACTTCCCTGCAAACCGACCATCATAATAACAGTTGGTTTTCTTGAAAAATCCAACTCACTAACACTTGTACCTAACAATTCCACCAGTTCATCATGAACAACCTTCACAACGACTTGTCCTGGTTTTAATGAGCCTAAAACATCTTGTCCCAATGCCTTTTCCTTTGTATTTGCAATAAATTCTTTAACAACTTGAAAATTGACATCAGCCTCAAGTAACGCTAAACGAATTTCACGAAGCATTTCATCCATATTCGCTTCAGTTAAAGTTGCCTGCCCTTTAATTTTTTTAAGACTATCCTGCAACCTTTCTGAAAGAGATTCAAAAGCCATAAGTCACCCTCCTATATCCTCTTTAACATTTCTAAATAATCATCCAATTGTTCACGAGATGTATTTTGTTCATCCTCTATACGCTTTATTAAATCCATTCTCTGAACATGCTTTTCAAGCAAATGCAGTTTACTTTCATAATCTTCCAATGAAGCGACTGCACGCTTTAAATTATCATAAACAGCATTGCGTGAAACATTTAAATCCTCCGCAATTTCTGCCAAAGATAAATCTTCTTCATAATACAAAGTCAAATAATCTTGTTGTTTATCTGTCAATAAATCACAATAACAATCCATCAGAAGATTAACTCTTTGCTTCTTTTCTAAACTTGACTCCATTTTATTCCTCCATCAAGTTCTTACACAATCCGTAGATATATTGTTCAAGATCAAATTCTTGTAAATCATCCATACTTTCACCTAGACCCATAAATTTAACAGGAATATTCAAGGTATCTTTAATAGATAGCACAATTCCACCTTTAGCAGTTCCATCCATCTTTGTTAAAACAATACCTGTAATATCAGTGATTTTAGAAAATTCTTGAGCCTGAGAAACGCCATTTTGACCTGTCGTTGCATCAATAACCAAAAGTGTTTCTTGTGGTCCACTAGGAACCACACGTTTAATGATACGATTCATCTTTTCTAACTCATTCATCAAATTCACTTTGTTTTGTAAACGCCCAGCAGTATCGCAAATAAGGACATCAACACCTTTATCCTTTGCCTGATTTAAAGCATCAAAGACAACTGATGAAGGATCACCGCCTTCCTTACCTTTTATACATTCAATTCCTAAACGCTCAGCCCAAACAGCCAGTTGATCAATAGCTCCTGCTCTAAACGTATCACCAGCAGCAACCATTACAGTTTTTCCTTCTGATAACATCATATGAGCAAGTTTTGCAATCGTAGTTGTTTTTCCTGCACCATTAACACCTACCATTAAAATCACTGTTAAATCCTGATCATCATAGTTGATTTTTGTTGTCATATAAGAGTCATTGGCATAGATAACAAACATTTTATCAATAATAATATCATTAATCATTTGTGGATTTTTGATATTCTGTAAACGCACTTCTTTTTTGATTTCATCAATGATTGTCATAACCATTGACACACCAACATCACTCATAATCAAAACATTTTCTAATTCTTCAAAATAATCATCATCAATTTCACGATAACGTGCTGCCAATTCGTTAATCTTAGCAGAAAAAGAAGAACTTGATTTATCTAACCCAGCTACATATTTGTCATTTTGCTTTGCTGAATTCCCTACAATTGCATCTTTAATCTTACTAAAAAATCCCATCGAAGACCCTCCTTATGCTGTCTGTGCCAAATCAATAGCATCTTTCAATTTGACACTTACTAATTTTGTAACACCTTTTTGCTGCATTGTTGCTCCATACAAAAGATCACATTCTTCCATTGTCCCTTCTCTATGTGTAACAACAATAAATTGTGTTTCACTTGAAAATTCCTTTAAATACTTTGCAAATCTCTCAACATTTGCAACATCTAATGCTGCTTCAACTTCATCTAAAATACACATTGGAACTGGACGAACTCGTAAAATAGCAAACAAACAAGAAATTGCAATTAATGCTTTTTCTCCTCCTGAGAATAAAGTGATATTTTGAACCGCTTTTCCTGGTGGCTGAACATCTATATCAATACCTGTTTCTAAGATATTATCTGGATCACTATAACGCAATTCCGCTCTTCCTCCACCAAATAAATTTCTAAAAACAATATTAAATTCTTTATTAATCTTCTCAAATGTTTCACTAAAGCGTGTCACCATAATCTCATCCATTTCATCAATCGCTTTCAAGATACTATCTTGAGCACTAATTAAATCCAAACGTTGTGTATTTAAACTCTCATAACGAGTTGAAACGTCTTGATAATCCTCAATAGCCTGTAGATTAACATTTCCTAGTGAATCAATTTTATGACGTAAAAGTCGCACAGTTTCTTTCGCTTCATGCATATTCACTTCAGTTGCTAATTCTTCCTTAGCATATTCATAAGTCATTTTGTATTCGTCATTTAAACGCAACAAATAGTTTGATAACTCTGTTTCTTGTTTTGCCTTTTCAATCTGTTTTTGTGTCATATCTGATTGAATTTCACGTAAATGTGAACGTGAAGCCCTAAGGGTTTCTTCAATCTTATCATTCTCATTAACAAAACTCATACGTAATTCACGTTTAGCCTGAATAGCTTCAGTTAAACGGTCACGACGTTTTTTAGCTTCATTTAATTCATTAATTAGTTGATTATCCTGAGCCCCACTTT
Source organism: Coprobacillus cateniformis (assembly GCF_009767585.1). NCBI lineage: Bacteria > Bacillati > Bacillota > Erysipelotrichia > Erysipelotrichales > Coprobacillaceae > Coprobacillus > Coprobacillus cateniformis. The sequence continues at coordinate 3,057,982 of NZ_WSNW01000001.1, read as the reverse complement.
GAATCTCAGATAACTCAATACTCCGATTTGTTAAATTCTCATACTCACTTTTAGCGACTTGTAAATCACTTTTCTTGTTCGTCACAACAACTTCTAATTTGGCAAATGACATTTGTTTTTGTAGTAAATTATGAGAAATTTCACGTGCCATGTTATCTAAATCATTTAATTTTGATTTTTTCTCAGTCATTTCTTTTTCTTGCGATTCAATAACCTCTTTAATCATTTCTAATTCACGTTTACTAGCAAACGATGAAGATTGTTGTTTATAACTTCCTCCAGTCAAAGAACCTCCAACATTCACAACTTCGCCATCTAATGTGACAACCTTATATCTTGCAAAAGTTGCACGTGATAAGGCTGATGCATGTTCTAATGTGTCAACAAGAATAATATGCCCCAATTGATTCAAAACAACACTATCAATTGGTGTATTATATCTCACAAAATCACTCATCACACCTAAATATCCTGATGTGTTTTGACATACAACCTGATGTTCTTCTCTAATTCTTCTGGCTTGCATTGTTTCTACTGGTAAGAATGTGGCACGTCCTGATTTATTGTCTTTTAGGAAACGAATGGCATCTCTTGCACCTTCATCTGTTTTGGTCACAACAAACTGAACAGCATTCCCAAGCGCAGTTGACAATGCCAGTTCATATTCTGGGTCGCTTTCTAATAAATCTCCAAGCACACCAATAATGCCATTTAAAGATTGCCTCGCTTTCATAACCGAACGAACCCCATAACTATAACCAGATTTATTTTCGACCACATCAATTAATTGTTCTTTACGTGCACGATTATTATGTAATTGTAAATTTAAGTTTTCTATATTTTGTCTAAGAGCCATCATATCATTACGATTGCGTTCCTGTGATGCTTCTAAATCCATTTTTTCTTCTTTAGTTTCATTATAACGATGAACACGATCATTATATTCATTCACAGCATCCTGTAAAATAGCCTTCATTTGAGCAATACGTGCCTGCAGATCTTCTTTATCTGTATTCTCAAGGATATGCTTACGATTTGTATCAATCTCTACTTTTTGCGTTTCTAATTCATTCACATTATTCATTGCTGTTAAAAGTTGACCTTGTAATCCATTAACCTCTTGATCTAAATCATACATTTTTTTCTTTAATGTTTCATTCTGCTGTTCATTTAAAAGGATTTGTCCATCAATTGTCACTTTCTCTTTATCTAAAAAATCCAGAGATACATTAAGGTCTTTCAAAGATTCAGATAAATTTTCTATTTCTTTAACCAAAACACTCACTTCGATAGACTGTAATTGATCTTTAAGTTCTAAATAAACCTCTGCTTTTTCTTTTTGTCTCTTTAAAGGAGCAATTTGTTTTTCGAGTTCTAAACAAATATCTTCAACACGATCTAGATTATCTTTGGTTCTTTCTAGCTTACGGATAGATTCTAGTTTACGTTTTTTATATTTTGCAACACCAGCAGCTTCTTCAAACATTCCACGTCTTTCTTCTGGTTTACTATCAGCAAAAGTAGAAATATTTCCTTGAGATATAATTGATAAAGAATCTCTTCCAAGTCCTGTATCCATAATCAAATCAACAATATCTTTTAAACGACATGGTTCTTTATTAATTAAATACTCTGCTTCATTATTTTGGCGATAGAGACGTCTCGTAATTTCAACCTCATTATAGTCAAAGTTCATAAAACGATCTTCATTATCAAATACCAAAGTCACTTCTGCCAAACTTTGAGGTTTACGATCTTCGCTGCCATTAAATATAACATCTGCCATATTAGAACCACGTAACGACTTGACTGACTGTTCTCCTAAAACCCAACGCACTGCATCACTAATGTTTGATTTTCCACATCCATTAGGACCTACAATCCCTGTAATTCCTGGTTGAAATTCTATGACCGATTTATCAGCAAATGATTTAAAACCGTGTAATTCAATTCTTTTTAAATGCATAGATTCAAATCCTTTCCTAAAGTGAATTATCCTTGTCTTTTTTCATTAACCTTTCTGTAATATGAAAAGTTCTTTCCTGAGGAAGACGAATAATAAACTTACTTCCTCCATCCTCTCTGGATTTTACATCAATTGTTCCACGATGTAAATCAATAATTCTTTTGACAATAGATAATCCTAATCCATTTCCTTCAATACTTCTTGATTTATCCTGACGATAAAATCTTTCAAAAATATGAGAAATAGCCTCTTTGCTCATTCCTACTCCTGTATCTTCAATTGTCACTTCAACTTCTTTAGATGACTTTTTAACAGAAATAGTCACAACACCATTCTCGTTTGTATACTTAATTGCATTATTTACCAAATTAATCCAAACCTGTTCTAACCTTGATTCATCCGCTTCAATCCGAATATCATTTTTGGGCAACTGAAACTCTATTTCAATATTTTTACTTAAAGCCAAATTATCTTGTGTTTCAATAACACGACTTAATTGTTCAATTAATGAAAATTCACTTGTTTCTAATTTTACATCTTCCCCATCCAAAATTGTTAACTGTAACATATTCTTAGATAAGGTTGATAAACGCTTACTATGAAACAATATAATATCAGCATATTTTTGTCTTTGTACCAATGGCAATTCTTCATTTTTTAATATTGTTGCAAAACCTTGAATAGCAGTCAGAGGTGTTTGAAACTCATGGGAAACATCTGAAATAAATTGTTGCCTTGTTTCTTCCTGTTTAGCTAACTGCTGTGCCATTTGATTAAAACTGCGATTCAATCGGGCAATTTCATCATTACCTGTATAATTAACACGAACACGATAATTTCCTTTAGACAATTCATTTGTTGCTTTATTTAATCGTGAAATTGGTTTAACAATAATATCGGCAATAATCAAGAATGTAATACTCCCTGCAACTAACATACAAAAAACAGCAATCATAGCCGAATCTACAAAGACCATTTCTTTTTTCCCTATATCTTTTTGAACAAAAATAATGTATTTTTGTCCATTAATTTGAAATGATTTCGCATATTTGCGCATTGAAGAATCTCTTAAGGTTATCACTGTCCCTAAATGGTCATTCAATTTCTTATAGTCTTCACTAGATAACTGTCTTCCCGATATTGTTCCATAATCTGTTCTTTGCCCATTGCTTTCAATATAAAAACTAGCCTCTGATGTATCAGCATAACCTGATAAAATTTTAGGCAAATCACCATCCTCAATAATCTGTAAAAGATCAGCAATATGTTCAGAAGAACTTTCTAATTCTTCTACTGCTAATCTTCCTAATTCATCCGAATTTTTACGTAATGAAAAATATCCAGCAATGGAAAAACTAAACAAGATACTAACCAAGAATCCAAGAATCAATTTTCCATAAATGGATTTCATTGTTCAACCTCAATCTTATAACCAAGCCCACGTACTGTCACAACTTTAAAACCTGGCAAATGACCTAAATTTTCTCTAATTCTCTTAATATGAACATCAACAGTACGATCAAATCCATCATAATCCATTCCCCAGATCTTTTCAATCAGTTGTTCACGAGTAAAAATTTGATTAGGATTTTTAGCAAGCTCAAAAGCAAGTTCAAATTGTTTTAAAGGCAAATGTAATGTCTCATCATGATAACGAATTTCATACTTATCACCATCAAAAATAACATCTTGAATTTGAACAATATTTTGGCTATTAATACTATAACGCTTAAGTATTGTTTTTACTCTTGCAAGGAGTTCATCTGGATCAAAAGGCTTTGTCACATAATCATCAATTCCTAATGAAAAACCTCTTAATTTATCAGCTGACTGAGATTTTGCTGTTAACATAATCACAGGAATATCTTTAAATTCTTTCATTTCCTCAACCAATTGAAAACCATCCATGACTGGCATCATGATATCAACAATAGCCAAATCAATATACTCATTTTCCAATATTCCTAAAGCTTCTTCTCCACCGCTTGCCTCTCTTACAGAAAAACCTTCTTTATCCAAATAGAAACGTATTAGCTCTCTAATATGCTCTTCATCATCAACCACTAAAATTTTAGATTTCATGATCATACACCTCGATTCATTTTGTAATTATATCATAATTAAAAGGAAATTCCTATATCTATCAAATAATAAACCAGTAAAACTCTGTTCTTCTTTTTTTATTTATAATTTTGTTAGAATTGTTTTTAATAATCTTTATATTTTCCTGTCTCCAAACTCAAAAACAGCCTTATAATGCATATAAAAAATGGAGTTACATACTCCATTTTCTCACCTTATTGCTCTTTTCTTCATTATTAATGTCTTTTAAATATTGAAAAACCTTTTTTCTTCTTTGCTTTTTCAGAGATTTCTAATAACAATTCACTTGCACCATCAATTTCTTTTTCCACTGCTTTTTGACACCATACCTGAGCTTGTTCTAGATCAATCTTTGTCCCTTGTCCATACGTATAAGCTCTAGCAAGATTCATAAATGCATGGTAATCACCACCATCAGCAGCCTTCTTAAATAATTGGAAAGCTTTCTCAAAATCCAATGGTACTCCATCTTCCTCTTTATAACAAACTCCTAAGTTATTCATTGCTCCATAATGCCCTTTATCAACAGCTTCCTGATAATATTGAATTGCCTTTGTCATATCCCGATACTGTTCCTCTGCCTCAAAATCATATAACACCGCCAAATTATACATAGCTGAAACATGACCTTTATCTGCCGCAATAGTATAATATTTTAACGCCAGAGGGGTATCTTTTTCAACACCAAGTCCTGATTTATATAGAGTGGCAAGAGCATAATATCCACGTGAATAATCTTGATCCACTGCCTTTGAATAGTATTCAATAGCCTTCTGATAATCTTGAGAAACTCCTCGTCCAAATTCATACATATTTCCTAAAGCAATATCAGCATCAAGGTAACCCATTTGAGATGCTGACTGATAATTTTCAAACGCCAAATCATAATCAACATCACAACCAATACCATATTCTAAAAAACGTGCAACATTATATAAACCTCTCGTTGAATTTCGTTGAGCAGCTGCCTTATAAAGTTCAAAAGCCTTTTGCAGATCGATATCAGTACCAATTCCGTCTTCATAACAGCAGGCAAGATTACACTGAGCTGGTGGATATTGAGAATCAGCAGCTATTTGATAACATTCAAAAGCTTTTTGTTCATCAATTGGACCAGCCTTTCCTAGTTCATAAAACAGCCCTAAATTAGAAACAGCACGAGGATAATGACTTTGAGAAGATATTTGATAGTATTCAAAAGCTTTTTGCATATTGACTTCGAGACCAATTCCCATTTCATAGCAATATCCTAAATTACATTGTGCGACTTCATCTCCAAGTTCTGCAGCTTTATAATAATATTCTACAGCTTTTTTATCATTCTGTTCAACGCCAGTGCCTTCTTCATAATACAAACCTAAATTACAAAGAGCACGCGTATAATTCATTGCCGCAGCTTCTTCATAAAGTTCTACCGCTTTAGCAAAATTGCTTTCGCCATCAACACCAATTTCATAAAGATTAGCCAAATTACACAAAGCTCGAGGATTTCTTTGCTGGGCTGCAAGTTCATAATATTTCTTAGCCAATTGGAGATCTTTCTCAACACCAATAGCCATTTCATAGCAATATCCCAAATTACATTGTGCAACATCATACCCTAATTCAGCAGCTCGTTGATAAACTTCTACTGCTTTTTGTAAATCAACAGATGTTCCGATTCCCGCTTCATAACAATATCCTAAATTTGTCATTCCACGAAGATTACCACCTTGTGCAGAGCGTTGATAATATTCAAACGCTTTTTCTAAGTTTCTCTCACACCCAATACCATTTTCATAGTAGTAACCTAACGTACACATTGCCATTGGATCCCCTAATTCAGATGCTTTTTGATAACATTCAAATGCCTTGTTCAAATCTTTATCAACTCCTAGCCCATCTTCATATAGGAACCCAAGACTTGCATATCCTCTTGGATAATTATATGCAGCTGCCTGTTCATAAAGTTCTTTAGCTTTTACATAATCAGGAGCACCATCAATACCTTTTTCATAAAGATACGCAAGATTGCACATTCCTCTCAAGTTGTTTTGCTGAGTTGCTAATTCATAATATCTTTTCGCCTGTTGAAGATCCTGTTCAACACCAATTCCAACTTCATAACAATATCCAAGATTACATTGTGCAATATCATAGCCTAAATCACTTGCCTGTTGATATATTTCTACTGCTTTTTTTTCATCAACTGCTGTTCCGATCCCCGCTTCATAGCAATATCCTAAATTTGTCATGCCACGCAAACTTCCTGCATCACTAGATTGTTGATAATATGCAATCGCCTTCTCTAAATTCTTTTCACAGCCAATCCCATTCTCATAATAATATCCCAATGTGCATAATGCCCCAGAATCATTTAAATCTGCTGCTTTTTGACAATATTCAAATGCCAACTCCTCATTCTTATCACAACCTATTCCATTTTCTAAGTAGTAAGAATATTTACACATTGCATAGACATAACCAGTTTCAGCACTCCGTCTTAGATAATCCATAGCCAAAGACATATTTTCATCTTCAATTAATTTTCCATAAGACATCATTGCTCTTGGATATCCCATTTCCGCACTTCTCAAATAATATTCTTTTGCTTTTTCAATATCTTTTTCTATACCAATACCCATTTCATAGCAATACGCTAAATAGCAATGGGCTGGTGCATAGTTTTGATGAGAGGCTTGTTGATACCAATATACAGCCAACTGCGGATCTTGTTCAACACCCTCTCCAGCTTCATAAAAATATCCCAGTTGTAACTGAGCACTTTCCAATCCTTCATTAGCAGCCTCCTGATACCAGGTTGCTGCTTCATGATAATCTTCCTGAACTCCTATTCCATATTCATAACAATATCCAACACTATACTTAGCTTGTGTAAAACCTAAGTCTGCAGCTTTTTTATAATGCGTCATTCCTTTAATTTCATCTTTATCAACACCTCTACCGAAGCAATAGCATTCTCCTACATAGAACAATGCTCTAGGCATATCTTTTGCTGCTGCTTTTTCAAAATATTCGAATGCTTTTTCATCATCAACTTCACAGCCAATTCCCTCATAAAGACAAAAAGCATAATTACACGAAGCGATTTCATCATCTAAATCAGCAGCCATTCGATAAAAAGCAACTGCTTTTTCTTTATCCATTGGTGTACCTAAACCAATCTCATTCATATAACCTAATGAACAGATTGATTTTGCATGATTCATTTTTGCAGCTTTCTCATAAAGCTGATAAGCCATATACTCATCTTGAACTCGTCCACGCCCATTCATATACATAAGTGCTAATTGAAATAAGTCTTCTTCAAAAGTGGGTGTTTTTTCTTCCTCTAAGGAAGATACTACTGACAGCAAGCAAACATCTGCCCCAATGATTTTACCATCTTTCTCAACATAATAATGTTCTTCTTCAAGATATGGCGAGTTTGTTAAATCCGGATAAGTCATCACATCATAATTCATCATTAATGCGTACACATTCCTTTCCACCAACTCCTCTGGGCAAGTCAATGTTTTAACTTTCATTAATGCTGTCTCATTCTCTATACCATGATCATCTACTAAATAAACCCAAGCCATATCATCATAGTTCATGGCAATAAAATCTACTTTCCATCTGTTAAACAATGGCTCATACATCTTCAATCTTTCTAACAACTCATTCATAAGTTCCCCTCCTTTAATGAAAGGGTACATCTTAGTACCCTAATTAATTTTTATAGATGAAACCGTTTCACTATTTGATTCATCTTCTACATATTCAATTGTAACTGTATCACCAGCTTTTAACAATGGTAACCCATCATTTAATGAAATTGGAGCTATAAAATTTTTATTCAATCCTTCTAAACGGAAATAATAATGAGAATTCCCATTAACAACAGCTGACTGAATACGCTCAATCTTTGCAGTGACTGTTTTTGCTTCAAAATCCACTTTGACTTTTCCATTATCACTCAACAATTTGTAATATTGTTTTTCTGCCTCTGCCACACTGTCTCCTACAGCTACAATTTGATAGTTTTCTACACTTACAAAAGCATATTGTTTTACAAGTCCAGCACCATCTTTTAGTGACATAAAATATGTTGGCTGTCCTCCAGCATTAATGAGAATTGGGAAAGTTGCTGTATATTTTAAATTCTGTACTTTCCCTTCAGCTGAAGACATAGCCGAAAACTCTTCTGCTCCACTAATTGCATAATACTTTGATTCTTTTGTACGCATATTAATCAAAGCAAAACCAACATTAGAGGCATCACTTGATACAGAAGTTAAACCTGTGTATAAATAAACATCATCATCTAAAGCAATATAGTTATAACCATCCGTTGGTTTTAAAACACCCTTTTGTGAGAAAATTGTATTAAAATATCCATTTGTATATTTCCCCCAATTCTCTAATTGGCTTAATAATAAATCAGAAGGATAAACTCTATCCACCCACGTCGGAACATCTTTAATATCATAATACTGACTGCTGCCATCAATCGCATTAACCATAATAGCTCCAGTAATATCCTTACCTCCAAATAATCCAATTTTATAATTATATACTGGTGCAATCCAATATGGTTTTCCATCATCATCAATTTCAAACGATGGTTCTTCAAACATCATTGTTGGATAATGTAATCGAATATGTCTGTTAATATTTCTAAAAAATAAATCTGAATGTGAATATTTCATTCCTTCTTCTAATCGAACAACTTCTGATTCTTGTGTAACCATATCAACACGAATATATGCTGGCAATCCTTCTCCATGGTTTGTAAACCATTTAATCAAATCACTATATGAGATTGTTGTCACTCTAAATGGCTTGTCATTAAAGTTGATTTGTCCATACTCATCATCTACTTCAAACTGTGATACATAATCTACGATTTCTCCCATTTTACGATCACCTAATCTTTGTGCACTATCCTTATCTACAACTGGTATAGATTGATAGTTCACCTTTTCATTATCTTTATAAAAATCTGCATTTTTATCAACATTCAATTGTTCTTGATAACGAGAAGCATGAAAAATAGGTGAACTTATTAACTGTCCAATAAATACATAAGCAATAAAAATAACTGCAACTCCTAAGATATATTTATTGATTTTATCAAAAGAAGCATTAAACAAACTTCTTAGTCCAATAAATATAATCAAACAAAAACTAAAGAAAAAGACGAAGTCTGGTGATCTTAGATTAATAGGCAAGAGTGTAAAATACTCTGCAACCAAAAAGAAGATAAGTGTAATAACCAGTGCTTTGATTGTCCCATTTTTCTTCGGTGTTTTTGACTGGAAGAACTCACCTCTATTGCCTTCTACAACTCTTCCAAAAAACTTTTCAAAAATTTTATCCATTGATTTTCTCCTTTAATTTCCCAACTAATACTTCTAATTCATCTAGCGAACTTAAGGTTGCCCCACTTGCATACATATGTCCACCGCCATGAAATTGATTTGCGATTTCATTCACCGCTATCCCGCGACTGCGAATACTCACACGATAGTTGTGATCAATATCATTTTGTGTAACTGCTAACCACACTTGGAATTCTTCTATATTGGCAAGAGTATTCACATAGTTAGACCCCTGTTCCCTTGATATATCTAACCATGTAAGATCTTCTGTACTTAAATAATACCAAGCCACTCCGCTATCTTCTTGATAATGATTATAAATAAATTTTGTAACTTCTAAGTCAGTTTTTCTTCGCATATATAATTTTTGATAAAGCTGTTCAATATTGATACCCGCATCTAACAAATAAGATGCTGCCTCAAAAGTCTTTGCAGATGTAGAACTATACATAAAACGATTACTATCTCCAATAATTCCTAAATACAAAGCATTCGCTGCTTCAATAGGTATTTCTACACAAGCTTCTTTAAATAATAGAGTAACAATTTCACTGCATGAAGATGCACTTTCTACTTCTATATTGATATCACCATATGTATCAACAACAATATGATGATCTATCTTTATGACTTGATCACATACAGATAAATCACCATCAATACGCTCTCTATTTGCTGTATCCAAAACAATACCAAGCGTTTGACCTTTAATAATTTCCCCCTTTTCAAAATCAGGATATAAATGCATCAAATCACTATCCATATTCCCATGTAATACAATATTTTTTTGTGGAAATAATTTCTTCAATGTCCAATACATGCCTAACTGTGACCCAAATGCATCTAAATCGGGATTCACATGTCTATATAATACAATTTGATCATATTTTTCTTTTATATCTAATATTTTATCCATTCTTATCACCTTACTCAATATAATACCATAGAATGTCTACAATATGAACTTAAAGAAGAAAAAAAGAACTCTTTTGAGTTCTTATAAACCAAGTAACCTTACTGTATCTCTCGCAATCATCACTTCTTCATTTGTTGGAATAACCATAACTTTGATTTGTGAATACTGATGAGAAATCACTCTATTCTCAGGTCCTCTAATAGCATTCAATTCCTCATCCAAGAAAACACCAAATGCTTTAGATACATCATCAATAATAATACGTCTTAAATAGGCGGCATTTTCACCAACACCAGCTGTAAAAGCAATTGCATCACAGCCACCCAATTCAGCATAATAAGCGCCAATATATTTAGAAACAATTCGTGCATATAACAATCCAGTTAATAAAGCACGCTCGTCTCCTTCTTTAAACAGTGCGTTTTCAATATCTCTAGAATCTGAAGATATACCAAAGATTCCCAACATACCAGATTTCTTATTATAGATATCCAAAACTTCATCAGGTGTCTTATTGAGTTTCTTACATAGGTAAGGCATAATTGATGGATCAACATCACCACAACGTGTTCCCATCATCACACCTGCAAGTGGTGTAAATCCCATAGATGTATCAATACACTTCCCATCCAAAACCGCAGAAATACTAGCACCATTTCCCAAATGACAAACAATAACTCTAGAACCTTTTGGTTTCCCAAGCATTTCAATGACTTGTTCTGAAACATATTTATGACTTGTTCCATGAGCTCCATATTTTCTCACTTTTAAATCAGTATAATATTCTAATGGCAAAGCATATAAATATCTTTCTTTATCCAACGTTTGATGAAAAGCTGTATCAAATGTGAAAACATGTTTCACTCCAGGCAATGCATCTTTAAAAGCACGATATCCAACCAAATGTGCTGGATTATGTAAAGGTGCCAATTCACAAAGTTCCTCCACTTTGCTTACAACATCCTCATCAACAACTGCACTATCATTAAAATATTCTCCGCCATGAACAATACGATGTCCAACCGCATTAATTTCACTCAGTTCCTGAACAACACCTTCTTCAACAAGTGCCTTCAATAACATATCTACAGCAACCTGATGATCTGGAATAGAACAAGTATCTGTTTTTTTCTCTCCATTATATTTAATCGTAAAAATTGCATCCTCCATTCCAATTCTTTCAACAATTCCTGAAGTAATAACATCCTCACTTGGCATATTAAATAATTGAAATTTTAAAGATGAACTTCCAGCGTTAACCGCCATAACTTTTGTCATATATTTCATTCCTCCTACGTACATATTCATATTGTACAAAAAAAAACAAAATAACTCAACTAGAAATTGTAAGCGATATCAAATTTTCACATATTTTGGCAATAAAAAGAAATAGATATTCCTTCTTTTTCATTTTATATTTGCTTTTATCATTAAGAAAAAACCCTACTCATAAATGAATTATGACTAGGGTTTTCGTATCTTAATCTCAATGATTATTGTTGTCTACCAGCGATTTGATTTTGTCCCATTTGAACTAATCTCTTAGTGATTTCACCACCAACAGATCCGTTAGCACGAGAAGTTGCATCAGGTCCAAGGTTAACACCAAATTCATTTGCGATTTCGTATTTCATTTGATCGATTGCATTTTGAGCACCAGGAACTACTAATTTATTTTTGCTTGAGTTTGTATTCATAACTTTCACCTCCTGACACAATTAGTTTGTGTCAGATATGAAATCTTATTCAAAAAAATTAAAATAAATTTTCAACATTTTTATAATCGTTATTTATGACAATAAAAGTTGTTTGTTCAATACAGTCCTGAACCATTTTATCAAAGTCCCAGTTTTCTTCAAAAGCTTTTGCCTTATAACTTTTTGGCTTTGTGGCAGGTTGTTTAGGTGTGAAAATTGTACAGCAATCTTCATGTGGTCGAATCGAAATATCATATGTTCCAATTTTATTTGCTAAATCAATGATCTCTAATTTATCCATACATGCAACAGGACGCAGTACTGGCATAGAAATCACTTCATTAATAACAGACATACTTTCTAAAGTTTGCGAAGCAACTTGTCCGATACTTTCACCATTTACAATTGCTAAGCAATTATTTTTTTGAGCAACTCCCTGAGCAATACGATACATCATTCTACGCATAACTGTCATTGCATAACTTTCTTCACAATGTTCATAAACAGCCAATTGCAATTCTGTGAATGGGACAATATGTACAGTAATCTTTCCATGTGTATAATGTCTCAAAACATCAACCAAATCTAAAACTTTTTCTCTAGCTAAATCACTTGTATATGGTGGTGATGCATAATGTATACATTCTATATCAACACCACGTTTTAGAGTTAAATAACCTGCTACAGGTGAGTCTATTCCTCCAGATAACATCAATAAAGCTTTACCACCAATTCCAACTGGATATCCACCTGCACCCAAAATCACATTATCCATTACATAAGTGAATTCTTTTCTCAATTCTACTTTTACAAGAATATCCGGATGATGAACATCGACCTTTAATTCTTTTGATGTATGATGAAATACATGTCCAGCAATTGCTGTATTAATATCATGTGACTGCATAGGAAATTCTTTATCATTTCTTTTTGTATCAATTTTAAAAGTATTTCCAGGATTATTTTCAATAACATGCAGGCATGCTTCTTTTATACTTTCTAAATCACTTTTTACTTGATAACACAACGAAAAAGAATGAATTCCAAAGACTGTTTTTAATTGACGACAAACAGCCTTTGCATCCTCTCCATTTAATAGTATATACATACGATCAAAAGATAATTCATATTTTAAATTTTGAAATGAATTTAAGATTTCTTTTGTATTTTGACATAATTTACGAATAAACAATTTACGATTTTTTCCTTTTGTAGTCAGTTCTCCAAAACGGACTAAAATATGATTACATTCCATCTATTTACCTCTGCTTCTTAATTGTCTTTAACGTTGAAGAAAGATGATATAAAAATTCATCAATTTCTTCTTGCTTTGTATGGTGTGAAAAACTTATACGTATAGCACTTTGAGCAATTTCAATAGGAACACCCATAGCCCCTAACGTTCTTGAAACATCATTCTTACGTGAAGAACATGTACTTTTTGTAGAAACATAACACTCATGTGCCTCTAATGCATGGAGAATCACTTCAGGCTTATATCCAACACATGAAAAATTCAAAATATATGGAGAACTTTCTTCCATTGGTGTGTTTATCACAATATCAGGCTCTTGTATAAATGCATTTCTTACATATCTATTTAATGATTTAACATATTGATATTTATTGTCTTGATTTTCCAGTGCTAAACGCAATGTTTTTGCAAACATAATATGTGTAGCTGTATTTGATGTTCCACCACGTAGCCCTGATTCTTGCTGTCCACCACAAATCAATGGAATTAAAGAAGTTGACTCTTTCTTGAAAAGAACACCGCTTCCTTTTAATCCATAAATTTTATGGGCCGAAAAACTTGCCATATCCACAACAGATAAATCAATAGGTATTTTACCTAATGCCTGAACCATATCAACATGAAACTTTGTTTTCTTATTTTTTTGAGATATGATTTCTCTAACTTCATGAATAGGATTGATAATACCAACTTCATTATTGACATACATTAACGATACTAAAATTGTATCATCACGAATTTTATGACTTAACTCATCTAAATTTAACCGTCCATTTTGATCCACAGAAATAAAATCTACCTGAAATCCAAAAACATCTCTTAACTGAATACAAGCATTGTATACACTTGAATGTTCAATTGCACTAGTAATAATATGTTTCCCTCTATTTTGATATTGAAAAGCACACCCTTTAATCGCAATATTGTTAGATTCACTTGCTCCACTCGTAAAAAAAATCTCTGTTGGTTTAACATCTAACATATCAGCAATCAAACTTCGTGACTTTTCCATCAATGAACTTGTTTGTAACCCCAGTGAATATAATGAATCAGCATTTGCAAAATAATCATTTAATAACGATTGATACATTTGATTAACCTCTTTATCCAATGGTGTTGTTGATACATAATCTAAATAAATCATATATTCCCTCCATATCTCAATATATGTATATATATCATGTTCAATTCTTTTTTTCCAGCAAAAAAGTCCTTAAACGGACTTTTCAGATGATTTTTTTATCAATTCTTCATAAGAACCAGGCTGAATCTTCTCAATAATATCAACAGCTGTTGATAAAGCTTTAGTATATTCACCATTTCTAAACAAAACTTCTGCCTTTGTTAATTCAGTATTGACTTCTAAGAAAGTTGAACGATAACGATTCCCAAAAACAATAGCTTCTTCAACCATTTCTGCAGTCACAATTAAGTTATGTACATTATCATACAATTTATAAATAACATCTCTCGCACCATCAACGCGTTTTGATAATTCAGATAATTCTACAGGTCTATTTTGGCGATAAGCTTGAATTTGTGCAGCCTTATCATAAGAATCCTGAATATAATCTTTGTAAGATTCATTAATCATAGGTAAATGCTTGTTTTTAATTTCAGATTTAATTTCCAATAAAACTATATTAATATTTTCAAGTTCATCAACTGCACGTTGTTCTTGTAAATAGAGATGATCTCTTAGTACAAAGAAATCATTTAAATAACTTTGATGAACAGCTGCATTATCTTTCATAGTTTCAACCTTAACTATCATTTGAGAATAAGAGAAATTTCCTTTAACCATTTCCGCTTCTAAATCATAAGACTCTCTTAAAAGAGCATCAAACTCTTGAAACTTTTCATCAATAACAATATCCAAATCATCTATAACATACAGACTTCTCATACGATTATAATCAATCATCACTTGTTTATATTGATCATAAATTTCCGTAATCAATGTATAACTTGCATCCCATTTTTCTTTAAATTCATCAAAAGAACGCTTTTCACCTTCTAAATCTTGAATTAATGAATCGATCGCATCAGATAAATTCTGTAAAACCTCACCAATATTATCTAATTCTAATTTTTTAATATGACCTATAGATTCTTCTAAAGTCGTTTGAATCATATTTAAACGATTATACGCATCTAATTGATTTAAAGAAAATTTTTCTTCAGTCATTATTTGAATTAATCCCTGAATATGAGCGACCTTCTTAGGCATATATTGGCGAACAACTGCAATGTAACTTGGCAAATCTTCTAAACGCTGATTCACCCAAATCACCTTTGCTTCAATATCTTTAGTAAATTCTTTGGCATCTTCAAATAACTGATTATTCATCATTCCTTCAAGTTTTACAAATGAATCATCAATTTCATTAAATATATCTAAAAGATTTGGAACAAACTCTTCAACTTTAAAACGTATAGATTCAAAATGATCAATTGTTTCCCGATACATTTCTTTTACACGAATAATTTCTATTCTTTGAACATTTTCAATTTCAGTAATCTTTTCAATTTTCTCTAATAATTCTTGAGAATCTTTTTCATAAACAATAAGCATTTCATCTAATTGTTTCATTTTCTTTGAAACTTTACGCAATTTACCATAAAAAAGCTGTTCATCTACTTCATTCACTAATATTCCAAGTTCATTTTTTTGATACTCACAAATTCTTTCAAACTCTTGAGCATATTGTTCATAAAGTTCTGAAACTTCTGGCATATTTTTTGAAATACTTTGTACTCTTCCTAAACGATACTGCAAAGGCAATGATTTCACAGCATTCATTTTATTTTCTACATCAACAATTAATTTTCTATATTTTCTTATACGCAATCCTCTATACACAAATAAGAAAACAATCAGAACGACAAGACCAATACCAGCGAAAATAAGATTTCTTGTTCCAATTTTTTCAATAATCTCCATAATCTTATCCATATTTCCAAAATCCTTTCTTTTACACTTTTATATTTTATCATAAATTCTTTCGAATTTCATCATTTTATGCTAAGAAAGGATAGAAAAAATGGACACATCGTGCCCATTTCATGATTAACCAAGTCTGTTATAGTATTCAACGATTAATGATTCGTTAATTTCTTGATTTAATTCAGATCTTTCAGGTAATCTAATGAATTTACCTTCCATTTTATCAGCATCAACTTCAACAAATCCAGGTACATGGTTTTGAGAAGCTAAACTTGTTTTAATGATTTCTAAAGATTTAGATTTTTCTTTAACTGCAACAACATCTCCAACTTTAACTTGACAAGATGCAATATCTGTTTTTACACCATTTAATAAAATATGACCATGGTTTACCAATTGTCTTGCTTGTCTTCTTGTTGTTGCAAAACCTAATCTGTAAACAACATTGTCTAATCTTGTTTCAAGTAAACAGAAGAAGTTATAACCAGTAATTCCATCCATTTTACTTGCTCTAAAGAAAGTATTACGGAATTGTTTTTCATTCACTCCATACATATGTCTTACTTTTTGCTTTTCAGCTAATTGTAAACCATATTCTGTAGGTTTCTTTCTTTTTTGTCCATGTTGCCCTGGAGCATATGGTCTTTTTGATAATTCTTTTCCAGTTTCTAATGTAGAAAATCCTAAACGTCTAGATTTTTTCCATTGTGGTCCTGTATAACGTGCCATTGTATTTCCTCCTATTGTTTTATTTTGCTAAAACAATAACATGCATAGATCCGTGAGGTTGTGTCTGTACTAAGTATTTCTCTTTGCAGCCAGATACTCTACATCCATATGTTACAAACGCAATTTCTTACACTCTATGTGCTGCTATCATTTATTGCACTAGGTATTTATATCATAAAACATGCTTTAAGTCAATATAATTCAGAAATTTCCTAGGTTTTCTGTGTATTCAATGAAGAGTCCTCTATCTTTTAATTCATTTCATTGCTTTTTTTAATTTTTCGATATACCTTTTCACTATTCTCACATCAAGGTGATTCTATTATTTGTGAAAATACAACATCAGCATACTATTGATTTTTGATCTTTTTACATAATTTTAAAATATATATATCATACAAAAGACTTCTCATTCGTTCTAACATCCTTTCTATTATGGCTTGATAAACTTCACATACAAACAATAATATAACTAACCTATATTGACAATTCCAATAGTTTCTAGACCTATAAATTTAATCTATTTCTGGATAAATTGATAATGGAATTTTTATTCCTATATTTCTTCTCCGTTGCTTGCTATAACCTTTTGATACCATTCAAAAGATTCTTTTTTATATCTTTTGCAACTTCCCTGTCCTTCATTATCTATGTCCACATATATAAAACCATAACGTTTTTTCATTTCTCCTGTTGAACAGCTAACCAAATCAATACATCCCCATGGAAGATAACCCATGAGTTCAACACCGTCTTGAATCGCTTCTTTCATCTGTTCAATATGCTTTCGTATATAATCAATACGATATGTATCATGTACTGTTTCATTTTCTAAAATGTCTATAGCTCCTAATCCATTTTCAACAATAAACAATGGTTTTTGATATCTGTCATATAATTGATTTAAGTAAATTCGTAACCCTTTACTGTCTATTTGCCAGCCCCACTCACTTGTCTGCAGGTATGGATTAGAAACACCTATTGACATATTTCCTATTTTCTTTAACTGTGAAGTATCACTCATCACGACACTGCTCATATAATAACTCAAAGCTAAATAATCCGATGTATTATTTTTAATGATATCTAAATCACCCTCTTTCATTTCTAATTGAACATTTAATTCTTCAAACATTCTTGTTGTATATGCTGGATATACTCCTCTCATCATAACATCAGAAAAAAACAATGATTGTCTTGATTGCTTTAAATTTGCAAAAACATCATCTGGATTGCATGAATATGGATAACTGAGTTGCCCTGCTAACATCATGCCAATTTTTGCATCTGGTATGATTTCATGACATGCTTTTACCGCTAAAGCACTTGCTACAAACTGATGATGTGCTGCCTGATAAATCCTTTGAAATCTTGAAGGATCATCAAAGGATTCATGAAATCCTCCACCTAATGCTGGCATAATAGCTAAGGTATTTATTTCATTAAAATTCATCCAATATTTCACTTTATCTTTATAACGTTCAAAAATCGTCCTGGCATACTTTTCATACAAAGCAATCAACTTTCTATTTTTCCATCCTCCATACTCTCTCGCTAAATAAAGCGGTGTTTCGTAATGAGTAATTGTGATAATGGGTTCAATATTATACTTTAACATTTCATCAAACAAGTCATCATAAAACTGCAATCCAGCTTCATTTGGTTTTTCTTCAATCCCCTTTGGATAAATACGTGTCCATGCAATAGATGTACGCAATGCTTTAAATCCCATTTCAGCAAACAGTTTGATATCTTCTTTAAAGCAATGATAAAAGTCTATTGCTTTATGACTAGGATAATATTTGTTTTGATTGATATATTCTCCATAATGTTCAAACCTTTCTTCATTAACCAGTAAAGTATCAGCTGTAGATGGTTCTTTACCATCTTCGTTATATGCCCCTTCAACCTGATGTGCAGCAATCGCTCCACCCCATAAAAAATGAGAATCAAAAATAGATTCTTTCATACTTATAATCACTCTCCTTTTTCGAGACAATTATATCGTATAAAAAAATCTATGACCTTATCATTTATTTCCTCATTTTTTATTTTTATTGAACATGATGTGATTATTGTTTTTCTCATAATTGATAAAAAACGGATAGTACAAACACATGTCTACAATTAATATTCCTATACATAATAGCAATCCTAACCAACTATTATTAGTCAACATTGCCCCCACTCCAAATGGCATATAAGTACTTATTTCAGCTCCAGTAGGAAAAGGAACTATTGGAATCAACTTCATAAAAATAATACATATCAATAAATTTATAAGGGGTATGCTTGTAAATGGTATAAACATAAAAGGATTAAACACTATTGGAAACCCATATATCAACGGCTCATTAATATTAAATAATGAAGTCATTAATGCAAGTTTACCTAAAGTTTTTGTAGATGTATGTTTAGATTTTATAATCATTAATACATTTAAAGCTAAAGTCGCACCTACTCCACCCATAAATACCCAAGGCATTAAAAACCAATAAGGGTATGGAGCGGGTAAGTTTGAAGCAAAAGCAGTAATATTTGCATAATATATTGTTGTATGCAAAGGAAGTATGAGTGTATAGATAAGTTGCGGTCCATGTATACCTATAAAATATAACAATGATGATAAAAATATAAAGACTGCAAATCCCCATACTCCCTCTGAAATAGGCTTTAAAAGCATTGAGATAAATTGATTAAAATATACAAATATATTTTGATACGATGTTAACATAAAAATATATCTTATACATAAATAGATTGTTAATACAACAACACATGAAACAGCCATCTTCATCAAGTCATCTTTTAAAAATTTCAACCTCAAAATATAATCATAAATCTTTGAAAATATCAAAGAAGATATCATAGCTACAAATATACCAGAAGAATTCATATATTGTAAATCAATCATTGCCGTATAAATACTAGTCAAACTTCCCTGACGAGCAACATCAATAGGTATCAGCAGTAAATAACAAGCCATACTTAAAAGTCCAGCAAACAGTTTATCTTTGTTGTCAATTCGATATTGATATGCGACAACAAAACTAAAAATCAACCCTATAGAATTAGACAATACAACAATCGGTATTTCAAAAAAGGATTTCAATCCTGATGAATCAAGGAAATTCTGATAAGCCTCTAAAGGCAAAGACAAAATAAGCGAAAATAAAGCCTGGACAATCATCAAAGCCCCCAAGGCAACAGAAGAATTAACCAATACTTTGACAAATCTATGCCTAGAAATATCTCTCATAACATGAACAAACCCAGTAAAATACTGTTTTTCCTCACTTGTTTTCATGGGACTTTCTATGAACTGAAACAATAATTGACAATCCATACTTGCATAAATACTTTCAGGAATTATTTTGATGCATGAACACATATTATTAAGTGATTTTATTTGTTCTTGTGATGGCTTTGTTTGAGGTGCAAACAAGATTATGTCATACTCTCTTGCATATTCATCAACAAATGTATCACTTATTGAAGAAAAGTGATATGTCAACTGATTCAACTGAACATATTGATTCAATTTCCTGATAAAAATCTTACTTGTAATCCCTCCACTACAACAAATCAAAATTTTTTTTCATAAAATATGAATCAACTCCTCATAAGAAGATATCTTATCCAATTCTTGAAGCCATTGATTATTCATAATCAAATCAATAATATTTTCATTAATAAATTCACATTCTTCTTTAGAGTTTTTATTCCCAGAAACAAGAAATATATATTTAACATAATTATTTTTCCACAAAATACTTTTCTTTAATGTCATAATCATGACAATTGATTGCTCTGTGCATAATGAAGAAGGATGTGGCATTGCAACTAAGTTTCCAACTTCTGTAGAAGATAAGTCCTCTCTTTCCTCTATGAATTTTTGAAAAGAAAAAGGCAATGAATAAATATTCTCAATTTTATGACACATATCATTCAAGATATCTTCTTTTGTTTGAAATGTTTGCTGTAATAAAACAAGATCTTTCTTAATAAATGATTGCAAATTTCTCATATGTTGACTTTCCTGTAGTTCAATATCATCAAAAATATTTTCCATATATATAATAGGCTTATCTAACTTTAAATTTAATTTTACTGTACTTATTATATAATCAATATGACTTAAATTTACTGATCGTATTGATTGAGCATCATAAACCTGAATATGTGAGTCATCAATATCAAACTTCTTCATCAATCGTTTCTTTAATATTGATGATGTTCCCATACCTGAAGAACAGATAATAACAATGTTTTTCATCTTTGTTTGTTCTTGCAATCTTTCAATTGCCATACTGTAATGCAAAGCGAGATACCCTAATTCACCTTCAGCAATAGGTTTATGGTATTCATCTTGAATAACTTGTGAAGCAATAACTGCACATTCATATGCATCAGCCATTTTCAGTTTAATATCCTTTATAATAGGATTAGGCATATTCAGACCATATTGTATTCTGACTACTAAAGGCATCATATGTAATGCTAATAATGTAAACAATTCAAAATCTCCATCAAAATGATATCCCAGCTTCATTAAAATCTGTTGATTGATTTTTTGTATCATCTGTTCCATTTCATGAGATATTTGTGCAGTTTCTCCATCCATTTGTGTTAATTTCTTTCCATAAAGATGTATTATTACATATTCTACTTCTTCTTTTGGAAAAGTGATAGAGAAATAACTTTGAAGTTCTTCGACAATATCATTAGCTAATAAATATTCAATACCTACATTATCAACTTGAATAGGATAAGTCGTAATCAATTGTTTCTCTTCAATTCTTTTTATTGCAACTATAAGATGAATAATGAGATTTTGAAAACCAGTATCTGTTAACTTATAATTATATTTTTTGAGATGTTTTAAAACAACTTGCCTGATACATTGACAATTTTGTAAATCTATATGATATTCTTCCATAAAACGTTCTAAAGAACTTTCTCTTTTTTGAATACAATTATGAACCAAACAAATTCTTTTATCTATTTCATTTCCCTCTAACTTTAAACCATAAGAGGGCTTTGAAATAACTGTTAGATGATATAAAGCAAATCTCTTTCTCACTTCTTTAAATAATCTATTCATGGTCGAACGACTGATCCACAATTCATCACATAAATCATCTAATTTTATATAGCCTTCTTCTAAAATAAACCGTTGAATAATATAAGTCATTTTATCTTCTGTCTCGCTTGGTATAATACTTCTATTCTCATCTAAAAGAGTTTTCCAATTATTTCGATATTCGTCTTCAATAGAAATGCTATAACCACTTTTAAAATGTGATTTTATTTCTATTCCAATCAATTTTAAATGACTTTTATTCTGATGAATTGTTTCTCTTACAGTACGACTGCTTATACCTATAATATTTGCAATCTCCTGACTGGTAACCGGCCTGCCATAAGACACTAAAAGTTCAACTATTTTTATTATTCTTTCATCTAGTGACATCATTTGCTTTCCTCCATCTTTTCCCCATTATACATGATTTTATATGCAACAAAAAGAGGATTTTCTCCTCTTATTCATTCACGACTTCCTGTTCACTTAATTGTATTTCATTTTTTAAATTTATTGAATCTTGACGTTTAAAGAATGGATAATAAATAATCAAGTCTATTGCAACTAAAGCAATTGCCCAAACAACACCTGTCCATGAACCATTATTGAGTGACTGATAAAAACCAAAAGGCATAAATGTATTGATAGCGGCGCCTGTTGGAGCTGCAACTAATCCAATTCTTGTGACCAATGATGATAAGAACAAATTGACCATAGGACAGGCAATAAATGGTATGGCCAAATTAATATTCATAATAACTGGCGATCCAAACATGATAGGTTCGTTTATATTGAATAGTGATGTTGCGATTGTTAATTTCCCTAAAGTTTTAAATTGTGATGACTTTGCTCTGGTTAACATCAACAGATTTAATGCCAATGTTGACCCCACTCCTCCAATAAGTGTATAACATAAGAAATTCCACTCTGGATATGGACAAGCCGTTCCTGCTGCAAATGCAGATAGATTAGCCATTGCCATAGCATTATAAATAGGAGCCATAGCTGCATAAGTAACCATTGTCCCATGAACGCCAAACAACCATAAAATATGACCTATTAATGTATAAATAACAAATCCCCAGAATCCTCCATCAACATTCGTTAGTGGCTGTTGTAATAATGTATAGATTAAATTTTGAGCAGTCCCATATGTAGTATAAGATAGTGCTATTCTTATTAACATAAATATAATAAAGACCAAACCCGCCGGAATCATTGTTTCAAACATATTAGACACATTTGGTGGAACTGATGCTGGCATTTTAATCTTGATATTTTTATCTAAACACCAAACATAGATTCTTGCTCCAGCAATTCCTGCAATCATGGCTAAAAACAATCCAGTTGCTCCAAATGATGAAACTGGTAAAACATTATTTACAATACCTGAAACTTCTGCCCCAACTGCATCCGTTAATACTGCTGCTGTTTCAAATGGAGTCAGTAATAATAACGCTCCTAAACTAATCATCGCTCCTGAAAAAGGATTTTTACCAAATGACTTTGCAGTAAAATACCCCAAAGCGATAACCAAATATAACGAAATCAAATCACTCGTAATCATAACAGGAAAGTTTAAAATATCTACCAAGCCTGTACTTGTTAAAAAATTTGTATACCAATCCCCTAATGGTAAAGAACGAATTAACATGAAGATTGATCCTCCAATTGTTAATGCACTTACACCCATAAAACCATCCATAATAATCTTTACATATCTTGCATTTGTAAACTTATCAATATTAGGTACAATTTTTTCTTCAAAATAATTTTTGAGTTTACTCATTTTTCTTCCTCCCTTTCTTTATCTCAATCATACCAGCATATTAATTTAAGTTAAATTTCATTATTTTCCATAATTTCTATATGAATTTGACATTTTTTAATAACGACTCTTTATAGTTACTTAATATAAGAGTAACCAATTATACAAAGCTTTTATGAAGTTAAATTCATAAAACTCATTTCCTATTTTTTTATTATTCTTATCTTTTAATCTCTTCGCTAATAGTCTTTATCAAATCCATCACTCATTTCCTGCAAGCAAATCACTAAAATAGTTCTTACTCAAGAATCCCCAAACTTTTGAATATAAGCCAACTAAGAAACATTTTTTTACTAACATCTTATTTTAGCATAACATTAACTACATTAGTTTCAATTTTTAAAATTATACTGAAATAAAAATTTTTCACTTTATTAAAACAGTTACTATACCATTTTTGCATTAATTTAAGCATTACTGACAACCAAATTATAAAGAGTGAATGCCAAAAATGAGCCTATAACTTCATGGTTCATGTAACTGTAATATTTGCATTGTACCTCTAGTGATGCAACATAAGTATAAGATAATGAATATTGCTATCAACTTTTAAATAGATAAAAAAGAATAAAAAGATGTCAACATTTCTGTTAACACCTTTATTTCATTATTTAACAACGACATTGACAATCTTATTCTTAACAACAATCACTTTAACAATATTTTTTCCATCAGTATGTGTTTTCACATTGTCTTGAGATAAAGCTGTTACTTTTACAACTTCATCATCTTCATCTTTAGCCACTGTAATTTTAGAACGTAATTTTCCATTGACTTGTACTGCCATTTCAACAGTTGCTTGTTCTAACATAGCTTCATCATACGTTGGCCAAGATTCATAAGCAATTGTTCCTTCATGTCCCAATAATGTCCACATTTCTTCACAAATATGTGGTGCAATACAATTTAACATTTTAACCAAGCTTTCAGCATAAGGACGATAAAGTGTTGGCGCTTTATATGCTTCATTGACAAAAATCATCATTTGGGAAATCGCTGTATTAAACCCAAGTGTCTCATAATCATTTGTAACCTTCTTGACTGTTTGATGATAAACAAAATCCAATGAATGATCATTATTATCCGTTAACTTACCTGATTCAATAATTAGGCGATAAACACGATCCAACCATTTTCTTGCTCCATCAACACCACTTTCACTCCATGGTTTACTTGCTTCTAGTGGCCCCATAAACATTTCATAAACACGCAATGTATCTGCACCATATGTATTCACAATATCATCAGGATTTATCACATTTCCTTTAGATTTACTCATTTTTTCACCATTACCACCCAAAATCATACCTTGATGATATAATTTCTGAAAAGGCTCTGGATGTGATAAATATCCTTTATCATACAAATAACGGTTCCACATACGAGAGTATAATAAATGACCTACTGCATGTTCTGGTCCACCAACATATAAATCAACAGGTAACCAGTGGTCAAGCAACTTTCTATCAGCAATTTCTTTATCATTATGTGGGTCGATATATCGCATATAGTACCAACTGCTTCCAGCACTTCCTGGCATTGTACTTGTCTCACGTTTTCCTTTTTGACCATTCACATCTATATTGACCCAATCTGTCGCTTTATCGAGTGGTGAAGCACCAGATTTAGAAGGTGAATAATCTTCAAGTGGAGGTAAAATCAAAGGCAACTGGTCATCTGATAATGCCACTGATGTCCCATCTTCAAAATTAATAATTGGAATAGGTTCTCCCCAATATCTCTGACGAGCAAAAATCCATTCTCTTAAACGATAATTAATTTTTTGCTGACCACAATGATGTTCTTTTAGCCATTGTGTCATCTTTGCAATGGCATCTTCTTTATTCATACCATTTAAGAAATCAGAATTAATATGTAATCCATCTTGTGTCCATGCTTCTTTTGAAACATCTCCACCCTCAAGCACTGGAATAATATCTATACCAAATTTCTTTGCAAATTCGTAATCACGCTCATCATGCGCTGGAACAGCCATGATTGCACCAGTTCCATAACCAGCCAAAACATAATCCGAAATCCAAATCGGAATCTCTTTTTGATTCACTGGATTGATTGCATAAGCTCCAGTGAAAACCCCAGTTTTATCCTTATTTAATTCTGTACGCTCCATTTCTGATTTTGTTGAACATGCCTGGACATAATCTTCAACAGCACTTTTTTGAGAAGCCGTTGTTATTTTAGCAACCAATTCATGTTCTGGTGCCAATACACAGTAAGTTGCTCCAAATAAAGTATCGCAACGTGTTGTAAAAACGGTAAATTTTTCATCATGTCCAGCAACCATAAAATCAACATGTGCTCCAATTGATTTACCAATCCAATTTCGTTGAATTTCTTTTGTTGATTCAGGCCAATCAATTGTCTCTAAGCCATCCAATAATTTCTCAGCATATTTTGGAATATCAATAACCCATTGCTTCATATTCTTTCTTACAACAGGGTACCCACCACGTTCACTTTTTCCATCAATAATTTCATCATTAGCCAAAACAGTTCCTAATTCTTCACACCAGTTCACAGGAATATCAACATTTCTAGCCAATCCATCATTATAGAGTTGTTTAAAAATCCATTGTGTCCATTTATAATAATCAGGATCACATGTTGAAACACACTTCTCCCAATCAAAAGAAAAGCCTAGCATTTTTAATTGTTTTGTAAATGTTGCAATGTTTTCTAAAGTAAACCCTTCTGGATGATTTCCAGTTTTAATAGCATACTGTTCAGCAGGTAAGCCAAATGAATCAAATCCCATTGGATGTAAAACATTATATCCCTGCATTCTTTTCATACGTGACATAATATCAGTTGCAGTATATCCTTCTGGATGACCAACATGTAAACCTTGACCAGATGGATAAGGAAACATATCTAAAGCATAATATTTTGGCTTAGAAAAATCCCAGACATCTGTATAAAATGTTTTGTTGTCATCCCAATACTTTTGCCACTTCTTTTCTATTTGTTTGTGATCAAACGGCATAATTCATCCTCCTTAAAATATAAAAAGTCCTCCATCTAAGGACGACTTTATCGCGTTACCACCTTAGTTCATATATATTTTCATATACATGCCCTTAACACCTTAACGCAGTGATACGGTAAAAACTACTCCATTCATCTTTACATCTCCAAGGCGAGTTCATTGCGGTTTTTCACTTGCTTCCACCTTACACAAGCTCTCTGCAGAAACCCATACAACTACTATTCCTTTTCATTGATTTTACATATTCAACATTATAACATATGATTTTTGAATTTCAACTCTTTTTAATCTTTTAAAGCAGCAATTGTATTCAATCTAAAAACATAAAGCAATGGTGGTAACTGACTTATGAAAACAAGAAGAAAAGAAGCACTATACACAAACAACAATAATTCATAATCAAAAGACAAAGTCAAATGATTATTCAATAAAAGCTCTTGACTCATGACATTAACAAGTGATAACAACTGATAATATAATCCAGTACATATCATTTGAGCACTTAAAACAATTTCCAAGGATTCAAATAATACAATCTTTAATAAATGCCAACGCCTCGCACCAAAACAAATCAGAATCGCAAAATCCTTTTTCTTTTGGATAACATTTAAAAACATCACTTCTCCAATTAAAAAAAGTGATGACAATATAGCCAGACCAGAAAATATCATCAAAACAACTCTCACCTGCTGCATAGATTGTGAAATATTTTGAGTTGTTGTCGCTCCAACTTCTAAAAACTTATAATCCGGATACTGCTTTTTCAATTCTTTAATAATTTCACTACGCTGATAATCTTTATGAATATAAATCATCCCTAAATCACTTTGTATATCCTTTTCATCAAATTGATAAACATCTTTTAAAAGATGAATATAGGCATTTTCTCTTTGATAAAGAGTATCTAGTGCTGTCGTCTGATTGGTAATTCCAACAACCTGATAAGCAATTGATTTCACTTCATTTTGATATTGATACCAAGCATAAACTTTCTTATTAAGCAATGTTGATAAACTTTCATCCTTACACAAATGTTGAGCAGTAGAAAGAGAAACAATGATTTCATGGTCCTCTTGAGGATATTGCCCCATATCAAGTTGTATGTCCTGATAAGGCGAAGCATCATCACCAATAAAAAGAACCTGTGAATCCTGATACCTTTCACCAACAAAACCGATTCCTAAAAATTCATACTCCTGAAGATACAGTTGTGTCCTTGTAATAGAGGGTTGAGACTGTAATTCATTCACAAAATCAAGTGTCAATGATTGATGATTATGTGCTTGAAAACTAATACATGAAGAAGGAATTAAAGAATATATATAATTTTGTATCTGAGTTTCCAATCCTCTACTCATTGTGAGTGTCATAATAATACATAGAAAAGATATCGTTAATCCAAATATTAATTGTAAAGAGCGCCCTTTGTGAGATTTTAATGACATCCATGATAATCGTAAAAGTGGAAAAATTTTTTTATGACGTGAGACTATCTTATTTTGAGTCAACGGTGTATGGCGGAAACATTGATGACTTTCAATCTTTCCATCACACATTGTATAAATCTCATCACTATACCTTTCAACCAACTTTAAATCATGCGAAACAACAATGACCAATCTACGTTTTGACTCTTCCTTTAACAGGTTCATGACTTCATCTGCATGAACTGGATCAAGTGATCCCGTTGGCTCATCACATAATAAAATATCACTTGGCTGATAACATGCACGCAAATAAGCAATTCTTTGCCTCTGACCCAAAGAGAGGGATGACATCTTTAAATTCTGAAAATCATCAATATCTAAATTTTCTTCTCCACCACCCCTTTGGAAAAATTGTGACATCGTTATATTTTGATGAACAGAAAGCCACATAATCAAATGAAATTGCTGAAAAATAAAACCAATATGCTTTTGAGAATAATGCGATAAATGTTTTTTGACACTTCTTTCTTGCCATTTGATATCTCCCTGAAAATCTTGATCTATTCCTCCAATGATATGTAGCAATGTACTCTTCCCACATCCTGATGGACCAACAATCGCTATCATTCCTGTCTTAGGCAAATCAAGCGAAATATCATCAAGCACTTTTTGATAATGATAACGTTTGGTTATATGAACAATTTGCAGCATATCTATTCCTCCCTCAAAACATCAATCATATCAGTTGTTATCATCTTTTTCATAGGTACTAATATTCCTAATATACACATGAAAAAATAAGCTAAAAAAATAATTCCATACAAATCCCATTGACAAAATATGATTTTATGTAACTTCAGTTCAAAATGAATATATTGTGATATGTGGTAAACCTGGTTGATATAGTAATAAACAAGCAAAGACAACAAACATCCACCAATTGAAATCACCCCACCTACACATATCGCTTCCCCTATAGATAGAAACAATAACTGGTGTTTCTTTAATCCAAGTGATAACAAATAAGCAACATCATGTTGACGTTCTACATAGATTGTTGATTCAACAATCATAATTAATAATAATGATATGACAAAACTAATACCAATAAAAACATATGCAATCATTCGAGCAAGACTTAATAAAGCCTGATAATTTTCAACTCTTTCTAAAACATCACTATAAACAAAATAAGATTGATTAAACTTATTATAAAGATAACGATTTTTACCACTTTGAGCTTCAACCAATAAAGCATATTCATTTTTTAACATATCAATTTTTTCCTTTACCTTAGGTGAACAATACAATTCATCTTGACTAAAAAAAGAGTCTTCTAATACTCCAACAATATGAATATCTTGTTGAAAACTTTGATATTCCCAATGAAGATTCCTATTACCAGATAGATTATGAAATAAACTTTCGCTCACAACAATCTCATGATCATCCTTGGGTAATCTTCCACTCTTTAAAAGAATATGAGATGTTTGATGAGGAAGAAAAGAAATGAGACAATTCACTTCTTTTTGCTGAGAAGAAATATTTAACCGTTCTAAATGATAATCATATGTGACCTCCTTTGTACCTTGATGACTTACCAACTCTTTAAAAACTTCTCCAGATTTATTCTCAATCGTCATCATATTGACACACACTGATCCTTTCTCACTTTCTTCAATCGCATCAAATACTCCATTCATAGCTGTCACAATAATAAAAAAGGCCACAATAACAATCCATTGAAATAAAAAAAGAAACAAAAGCTTGTTTCTTTGATATATAAATTGACGAATTGGATAAAACCATAGCGAATACAAACGATGTTTTTTCTCCTTACATAAAGTTGCCTTATTTTTAATAACTTTTCGATTTAATTTCCCTTTCTTGAGAGTCAGAACACAATCACAATAATCTTTAAGTAAAACTGGATCATGGGAAACAATAATGACCAAAGCGTCTTGTGATATTGTTTGTAAAAGTTTCATCACTTCTTGAGCTTGTGAAGCATGCAATGCTCCTGTTGGCTCATCACATAGGATAATTGATGAATCTTTTAACAGTGCTTTTGCAATAGAAACTCTTTTAAGCTGCCCACCAGAAAGTTGTGATGGATATTGATTCATGAAGTCTTGAATACCTAATTGAGTGACAATTTTTTTCAACTGTTGAGAAGAATATGACAGTTCACTCACTTGACACGATAAAATAATATTTTCTTTAACTGTCAAAGAAGGAACATAATCTTTATTTTGCATCATATAAGAAACATGTTGACGAATAAAATCTTCACGATTATCGATGATTTGATGATCATATAATATCTCACCTTCAAAATTCCCATCTAACATACCTATAATATATAATAACGTACTCTTCCCACACCCACTTGATCCCTGAATACCAATCAGTCCAGTATCTGGCAACTTTATTGAGATGTCGTCTAAAATGAGATGATCATGAAAACTTTTCGAAATATGTTTTAATTCTAACATCATATCCTCCTTTGTGTTATAATC
Organism: Coprobacillus cateniformis; assembly: GCF_009767585.1. Taxonomy (NCBI): domain Bacteria; kingdom Bacillati; phylum Bacillota; class Erysipelotrichia; order Erysipelotrichales; family Coprobacillaceae; genus Coprobacillus; species Coprobacillus cateniformis. Next base: position 3,027,142 of record NZ_WSNW01000001.1, on the reverse strand, counting down.
ACATTTGGTGATTATAATGAATACTTTTCCTTACTCATTTGATAACAAGCGTTATCATACATATAACTATTTTTTAAAAAATAAATACAAACAAAAAATTGCAAAAGTGTCCTTAAACGCAGGTTTTACCTGTCCAAACAGAGATGGAACTCGTGGCTTTGGTGGGTGTATTTTTTGTTCTGACAGTGGCTCTGGTGATTTTGCTGGTAATGTTCACGATTCTTTACAGAAACAATTTGAAAATGTCTCTGCTATGATGCGTCGTAAATGGCCTGACTGTCAATTTATTGCTTATTTTCAAGCCAACAGCAACACCTATGCACCTGTTAAACAGCTTAAAGCAACATTTGAGCCCTTTCTTCAACAAAAAGACGTTGTTGGTTTGGCCATTGCTACACGTCCTGACTGCTTAAATGAAGATGTCTGTGATTATCTTTATGAGTTATCTCAAAAATGTGATCTTTACATTGAACTGGGTTTACAGACAATTCATAATCAGACAGGACAATTTATTCATCGTGGGCACGACTATCAAACTTTTTTAGATGGGCTGTCTCGTTTGCGTAACCGAAAAATTGATGTTTGTGTCCATATTATCAATGGGCTTCCTTATGAAACCAGAAAAATGATGTTAGAAACTGCCAAAGCAGTAGGACAATTAGATATTCAAGGTATCAAAATTCATAATCTCTTTATCCTCAAAAACACAATTCTTCATCATATATATGAAAGCAAACCATTCCCCCTCCTCTCAAGAGATGAATATATATCCTTAGTTGTAGAACAGCTTGCTTATATTCCTGAACATATTGTTGTGGAACGATTAACTGGCGACGCACCTATACAAGACTTGGTGGAACCACTTTGGTCAATAAAAAAAGTAACAATATTAAATGATATTGATAAACTCATGAAAGAAAAGAATATATTTCAAGGGAGCTATCTCACTAAAGAAAACATTAAAAATGCTGATATTCCCCTTTGTTGCATAAGAAAAGACCCTGAATGAGGGTCTTTATTGTTTATTCTGTTTCAATCAATCCGTATCCACCATCATGGCGTTTATAAGCAACACTAATTAAATTTGTTTCAGTGTCTCTATAAACAAAAAATGAATGTCCAATTAATTCCATTTGCATAATAGCTTCTTCCATATCCATAGGTTTTGGACTAATTGTTTTTGTTTTTACAACAATATCTTCTTCCTGATCTTCTAAAGGTACAATAGAAGCAATGTTGAATGCGAGTTTATTATCTTTAGATTTTCTGCTCAATCTTGTTTTGTACTTTCTAATTTGTCCTTCTAATTTGTCAATAACTAAATCAATGGCATTGTAAAGATCTTGATCAACAACTTCAGCTCTTAATAATACATATTCAGTTGGAATTGTGACTTCGATTTTTTGACCTAAAGGATAAGTTCTAATTAAGACTTTTGCTTCAACATTGTCACTCATGATAAAATATTTATCTAACATGTTTAACTTTTTGTTGATTTTAGATTCAATTCCTTCAGTCAATTCAATGTTTTTTCCTCTTACAATGATTTTCATAAATATTCCTCCTTTGATACTTATATTATACATTAATTTTGGGTAAATTACACTCCTATTATGTAAAAAAGTCAAAAAGCTCCGACTGGAGCTTATAAATATTTTTTTAAATCTTCAACTTTATCTAAATTCTCCCAAGGTAAGTTTAAATCACCTCTTCCAAAGTGTCCATAAACAGCCGTATGAGAATAAATCGGCCTTAGCAATTGAAGTGTTTCAATAATCCCTTGTGGTGTTAAATTAAATTCAGATTGAATCGCTTTCAAAATACAATCTTTGGAAATCTTTTCAGTTCCATATGTTTCAACAAATACACTGGTTGGTTCTTGAACACCAATAGCATAAGACAATTGAATTTCAACCTTATCACATAATCCAGCAGCAACAATATTTTTAGCCATATATCTTGCCATATACGCTGCACTTCTATCTACTTTAGATGGATCCTTTCCAGAAAATGCTCCACCACCATGACGAGCAGAACCTCCATATGTATCAACAATAATCTTTCTTCCTGTTAATCCAGTATCTCCATGAGGACCACCAATGACAAAGCGTCCTGTAGGATTGATATAAACTTTATAATCGGTGTTCATATCATATTTTTTGACTACTTCTTTCATAATCACATTTTGAATATAATCTTTAAACTCCACTTCATTAAAATCATCATCATGTTGAATAGACATCAAGATTGTATCAATACGAGGTTGCATTGGATCAGTGTAATCAACAGTTACCTGAGATTTCATATCAGGACGAGCCCATTTGAATTCACCAGCATGTCTTTTTTCTGTTGCATAACGAACCAAATGGTGAGCAATAGAAACAGGCAAAGGCATATATCCTTCTGTTTCATTACAAGCAAACCCAAACATGATGCCCTGGTCTCCTGCACCACCAACTTCAACATTTGTTCCTAAAGCAATATCACTTGATTGACTATCCATCACAACTTCAACACGACAATTATCACAATCAATTCCTAAATCAGCACTTGTATAACCAATTTTTCTTAAAACCCCTCTTGCAATCTCTTCATAATTGACTTTAGCATTGGTAGTAATTTCTCCACCAATAACTAATAAATCAGTTGTTGTGAAGCATTCACAAGCAACCCTTGAATAAGGGTCTTCCTTTAAACATGCATCCAAAATTGCATCACTAATCTGATCGCAAACTTTGTCTGGATGCCCTTCTGAAACCGATTCAGATGTAAACAGTATTTTTTCCATTCTTTTCTTTCCTCCCACATTCAATAAAAAAAGCTTTCAAGAGGAAAGCTTTAAGGCTTCCTCTTATTGTTCAAGTAAACTTGCTAGGTCAGGCACCTTCTTTATTAAGGGTTGCCACCACTTCGTCGATCCTCATCTCGTGGTTCTGAATAAGAGCTTCTATTATTGATAAAATTTTGTTAATTCATCATGATCCAAGGATGTCATAGCTTCTATAAGTTCCATATCCAATCCTAAATCATATAGTATTGCAGCTATTTTTAACTGCTCCTGTTTTCTTGTATTCATAACATCACCTCTTATAGTTTATCCCTAAAAAGGAGACATTATTCTACAAATCAAGACTTTTTACATTATATGCGAACACTCTCTATAAATCAAGAGATATTTTCACACAATAAGATTATAACACATATTTTTGACAATTTTTCTCAAATTTGTCTCAATTTTATTTTTCTTTTAACAAATCCCTAATTTCAATAAGTAATTCCTCAGTCGTTGGTCCTTTTTCTTCCCTCATATCTTCTTTCTCTTCCTTTTGTCGCAATGAAGATATCTTCACTATAAACTTTAACATCAAAAAAATAACAAGGGCAATAATTAAAAAATCAATAACATTCTGCAGAAAACTTCCATACATTAAAGAAATTCCCTGACTTCCATCAACGGGTTCCTTCAAAACAATAGAAAGTCCAGAAAAATCAGTTGCACCAGTCATCAGAGTCACAATCGGCATAATGATATCATTGACAAGTGACGAGACAATTTTACCAAAAGCACTCCCAATAATGACACCAACTGCCATATCAATTACATTTCCCTTAACTGCAAACTCTTTAAATTCACTTATCAATTTTTTCATTAAATCGCTTGTACCTCTAGAACACCAGGGACTTCTTCAATTAAGATTTGTTCAACACCATCTTTAAGAGTTGCATCAAGCATTGTACATCCAGCACAGGCTCCATGCATCTGGACATAAACAATTCCGTCTTCAAACTTTATAAATTCAATATCTCCACCATCTCTTTGTAAATATGGTCTCAATTTATGGATAACTTTTTTAATTTCTTCTTCTTGATTCATGGATACTCCTCCTTCACGTCTACATATTATACCATAAATTTCAAAATATAAAAGTCACATGACTATCTTTTGACTTTATTGTAAAAGTGAATTGTGATATAATCACCTTGATTGGAGGGCTAGAAATGGAACATCGCGTTAAAGTCGGTGACATTATTGATGTAACCATTACTGGAATTCAACCTTATGGTGCTTTTGCATCTTTACCTGATCATTCATCAGGCTTGATTCATATTTCAGAAATTTCTGATAAGTTTGTCAGAAGTGTAGAAAGCTTTGTCCATGTTGGGGAAAGCATTCGTGTAAAAGTTATTGATATTGATGAAGTTACTCATCAAGCCAAACTATCTTTAAAAGCAATGCATTCAGCCAAAAGAAAGTACAAAAGAGCTTATAAGAGTCAAAGAGAAAAGATACAAGAAACACCTTTAGGATTTAGTCCATTAAAAGAGAAATTGCCTGAATGGATAACCATAGGCATAACACAGGAGGAAGAATTATGATTAAAGTTGATTTATCAAAAGCAAAATTAGCTGAAAATATGGATACATATAAAGAACAAGTTGCTTCTATTCATGATATGATCCATAACAAAACTGGTAAAGGTAATGATTTTTTAGGTTGGGTTGATTTACCTGTTAATTATGACAAAGCCGAAGCTGAAGCAATCAAAGCCAAAGCAGCAGAACTTAGAAAAGAAGTAGATGTTTTATTAGTTTGTGGAATTGGTGGATCTTATTTAGGAGCAAGAGCTGCTATTGAAGCAATAAACGGATTATTTCCTACAAATGATGTTCAAATTATTTATGTTGGAAATACATTTTCTTCTAACTATTTAGCTCAAGTTAAAGAATATGTAAAAGATAAAGAATTTGCGATTAATGTTATATCTAAATCAGGAACAACAACAGAAACATCTATTGCATTTAGAATCTTTAAAGATTTATTAGAAACAACAAAAGGAAAAGATGTTGCACAAAGAAGAATTGTTGCAACAACTGATAAAGAAAAAGGTGCATTAAAAACACTAGCTAACAATGAAGGATATACAACATTCGTTGTGCCTGATGATGTGGGAGGACGCTATTCTGTCCTAACTGCAGTTGGTTTATTCCCTATCGCAATGGCGGGAATTGATATTGATGCCATGATGAAAGGTGCTGCTGATGCAAGAGAAAAATACAATACTCCTAATTTATCAGCAAATGATGCTTATCAATACGCAGTCGCAAGACAAGTTTTATCAAAACAGGGATACCCTGCCGAAATGTTTGTCACTTATGAATTACAATTGGCTATGGTTGCTGAATGGTGGAAACAATTATTTGGAGAATCAGAAGGTAAAGAAGGTAAAGGAATTTTACCAACAAGTGCAACTTTCTCAACTGATTTACATTCACTTGGTCAGTTCATTCAAGAAGGAACAAAAGTTTTATATGAAACAATCTTTAAGATTGAAAAACCAGTTGCAGATTTAGAAATTCCTAGCGATGCAGGAAATTTAGATAACTTAAATTACTTAGCTGGAAAAACAGTTGATTATGTCAATAAAAAAGCTTGTGAAGGAACTATTGATGCTCATGTCAATACTGGAAATGTTCCAAATATTCAAATTACTTTAGATGAATTAACTCCATATTCATTTGGTTATATGGTTTATTTCTTTGAAAAAGCATGTGCAATGTCAGTTTATTTATTAGATGTTAATCCATTTAATCAACCTGGTGTTGAAGTCTATAAGAAGAACATGTTTCAATTATTAGGAAAGCCTGGTGCTTAAGAAGTGGGAAACCACTTCTTTTATTTTTGTGAATTTTGTCTTGACTTGAAAATATGTCCTATGGTATTATTAGTAAGCACTAAGAAAAACGGAGGTTTAGCTCAGTTGGGAGAGCATCTGCCTTACAAGCAGAGGGTCAGCGGTTCGAGCCCGTTAACCTCCACCATTTTAATACGCCGGCTTAGCTCAATTGGTAGAGCAACTGACTTGTAATCAGTAGGTTGAGGGTTCAAGTCCTTTAGCCGGCACCAGTGATGGGGAGGTAGCGAAGTGGCTAAACGCGGCTGACTGTAACTCAGTTCCTTTCGGTTCGGTGGTTCGAATCCGCCCCTCCCCACCATCTTATTGGGATATAGCCAAGCGGTAAGGCAACAGACTTTGACTCTGTCATCTCCCTGGTTCGAATCCAGGTATCCCAGCCAATTTATATTTGACCCGCTAGCTCAGTCGGTAGAGCATCTGACTTTTAATCAGAGGGTCAGGCGTTCGAGTCGCCTGCGGGTCACCATTCTTATATGCGGGTGTAGTTCAATGGTAGAACTTCAGCCTTCCAAGCTGACTACGTGGGTTCGATTCCCATCACCCGCTCCAATTATCCATAGCACATTTACTTTTATGTAAGTGTGTTTTTTTATTTCAGATTGTCAGGAGAGATGCAGTTATGATGCAACTTTGATGTATAATAGAGACAGAGGAGAACAATTTATGAATAAAATATTAGTCGTTGAAGATGAAAAAACAATTTCAGAACTCATAAGAATTAATCTGGTTGATAGTGGCTATGAGTGCCAATGTGTATATGATGGCAAACAGGCAGCTGACCTAATTGAAAACAAAAATTTTGATTTAATCCTACTCGATATTATGTTACCAATTATAGATGGCTATGAACTCATTGAATATATTAAACCATTTCATATTCCTGTCATTTTTTTAACAGCAAAAGCAGATGTCAAAGAGCGTGTCAAAGGATTAAAACTTGGTGCTGAAGATTATATTATCAAACCCTTTGAAATCACAGAACTCTTAGCACGTGTAGAAGCAGTCCTGAGAAGATTTCATAAAACATCTCAATTCTTAAGTGTTTACGATGTTACAGTTGATACATTATCGAGAATTGTTAAAAAGAATAATCAAATTATCAATCTCACTGTGAAAGAATACGATCTTCTTATTCTTTTTATTCAAAACAAAAATATAGCCCTTTTTAGAGACCGTATTTATGAAAGCGTTTGGGGAGAATGTTATATGGGAGATAGTCGAACAGTTGATTTACACGTTCAAAGAATGCGTAAAAAATTAGGACTTGAAGACAAAATTGTACCAGTTTATAAAATTGGTTATCGTTTGGAGGGAGAATCATGAAATTCTTTTGGAAGCTCTATCTAAGTATTATGTTGATAACCATTACTTTCTTTAGTATTGGAGGATATTTTCTTATTCAATCAAGTTTTCACAATTCGTTAGAACGCGAAATTGAAAGTGTTTATAAAGAGAATGATATTTATATTTCTTCATTACAAAGAGAATTCAACATTCCTATTGATGATCAAGAAGATTCTACCCTCGTTATCAAGCTTCTTCAAAATTCTATCGGAACACTAACAATACAGACCCTAAGTGGTAATCTTTCATTTTGCTTAAGAGATACACAAGGACAGATTATTTATCAAAATGGTGGTTTCAGTGATAAGAATAATTTTATAGATAAAGTTGAAGATAATCAGAGAGCCTATAAAATATTTAATGAAAAAAATCAATATACTCTTCATACTTTACGTCCTTTTCACTTTGCCAATGTTAATATATACATTCAAAATTCACGTAATATCTCTTCTCTTTTTCAAACACGCAATGATCAATATCAAATCTTCATTACTTATACAATTCTGTTATCTTGTATAAGTGCTATTGTTATTTTCATGATTACCAGATGGCTTATGAAACCACTCCATAAACTTTCTCTTGCGACCAAAGAAATTGCAAATGGAGATTTTATTGAAGATATTCCTGTGTCTAGTGAAGATGAAATTGGACAATTTACAAAAGACTTTAACACAATGTCTGCACGTTTAAAAACATCTATTGCATCTTTGCAGGATTCTGTAGAACGTCAGGAAATCTTCGTGAGTAATTTTGCACACGAGCTCAAAACACCTCTTACATCAATGATTGGCTATGGTGACATGATTCGCTCTAAAACATTGACTGATGAACAAGTCGTGACTTATGCTCATGCTATTGTTCAAGAAGGAAAGCGGTTAGAATCGATGTCAATGAAACTTATGGATTTAATTGTTTTAAAGAAACAAGATTTCATAATGCATCATATATCAGCCCATGTATTCTTTGAAATGGTGAAAGAAACATTTACACCAATTATCAATCAAGAAAACATTAATTTCACTATGGATATTGAAGAAAGTGATTTGTGGATTGAACCTGATTTGATGCAAACTGTTTTTTTCAATCTTTTAGACAATGCTCGCAAAGCAATAACAACAGATGGACAAATCTCTATTATTGGAAGAAATACACTTCAGGATTATGAAGTCAAAATTATCGATAATGGATGTGGTATTGATTCGCAAAACCTCAATAAAGTCAAAGAAGCGTTTTATATGGTGGATAAATCTCGCTCTCGCAATGCTGGAAGTGCTGGATTAGGATTAGCTATTACTGATCAAATTCTTCAACTTCATCATGCTACAATGACAATTGACAGCACTCTTTATATAGGAACAACAATAACTGTTCATTTAAAGAAAGGTGAAAACAATGAAAAAATATAAACATGTCTTTTATTTTTTAACTCCTATTTGTTTGCTTATTCTTATCCCACTTATTCCTTTCGCACTTTCAAAATGGGATGATGAAAGACTTTTATCTTCAATAAATATTGAAGAAGTTAACGATAAATCGCAACAAGCCTTTCAAACAAGCCAATTAAACACTTCAGAGAAAATCGGACTTTTATCTTCTTTTTATGGAGAAAATGAACAAAATATTATCCTTGTCAGTCAAAAAGAAACAAAACTCAACACTCATATACATGACATCAAATCTCATGTTCAAGTTGAACTTAACAAATTACAAAAACTCAATATTTTCCCAGTTATTGATTTTGAAAATGACTATAACTCATACAGTTATATAACAAGAGTATACAGTCAACCAACGAACCCTGAAAAATCTGTTGTTGTTGATATTATCACTTATTCAAGTAAAGATGGTTTTATAGAAATTTGGATAGATGCTCAAACCCAAACAATCTATCAGTATTTATTTTATTCAGATCAATTTTTTACAGTCCCAAGTCAAGAAAGCCATTCTGTATTTGGACATCAATATTTACATATATCTGAAGAAGATATACAAAGATATTATTATATGATTTCCAATGAAAAGAACCTTTGTATAGGTATAAATAATTTAAAAAACAATTAATGATGCAGATATGATGCCAAAAGTTTGTAACTCTGATGTTTCTCTTTTGTAAACTTTTATAAACAAAAAAAGATCAAGGAGGAACAAAGATGAAGTACAAACTTAAAAAATGGTGTGCTTTTTTACTAACATGTATAGGATTGATAAGTTTTAGTTTTATGATTTTCTTTTACTTTACAGATCAAAACGAACCAACTGTACCTGCTAGTCATAAAGCCACCCAACAAACCCAACAGACAAAACCCAAAAAGGATGAATTATTAACACTTGTTAATTACCAGAATCAGATTCCAGATAACTGGCAAATTGATTTGGTTAAATTAAGCAATGGCCAATCGATAGACAAACGCGCTTACCCAGATCTCCAGCAAATGATGGATGATGCAAGAGCACAAGGTCTTAGTCCCCTCATCTGTTCATCTTATCGTACCAAAGATAAGCAGCAAAGACTTTTCAACAATGAAGTTGTTGCTTACCAGCAGCAATCCTCAAGTCAGAAAGAAGCAGAAGAAAAAGCCTCTTTTTGGGTAGCAAGACCTGGCACAAGTGAACATCAGATGGGCTTAGCTGTTGATATTGTCGCAACAAGCAATCAACAATTAGATGAAAGTCAAGAAAGAACTGCTGAACAACAATGGCTTATTCAGAATTGTTATAAGTATGGTTTTATCTTACGTTATCCTAATGATAAAAATCAAATCACTAAAGTTGGATATGAGCCATGGCATTATCGTTACGTTGGTAAAGAACATGCTCAAAAAATTATGAAAGAAGGAATTTGTCTCGAAGAATATCTGGATAAATATTTTTAAAAAAATTCACAAAACCTCTTGCAATATTTTCATTATAATGGTATTATATACAAGCAGTAGTTGAGATGCTCTGTATATGCGGGTGTAGTTCAATGGTAGAACTTCAGCCTTCCAAGCTGACTACGTGGGTTCGATTCCCATCACCCGCTCCATATGATGATTAACACTTACTTCTTGTAAGTGTTTTATTTTATACTTAACCTAGAGAATGATTACAAGAGTCCAGCTCTGTTTGATTTTTTGCCCTCTGGATTATATTAGTCTGTCTATCAGATAATATTCATTGTCTGTAAGTCTTTTGATATGGACTGATAAATACTGATATCATGATGAGATAGTAATCTTAGACATAATAGCAGAATAAAGAAAGAACAAAACAAAGATACATATCACAAGCAGCAAACCAAAATATGTAATAAGCAAATATATTTCATAAAATATTTAACTCCTCCAAATTCTTAATAAATAAAAAGACCTTACTTTTTTATGAAGTAAGGTTTTCATTATCTATTTGGTAATTTTTTCTTTTCAATAATAATGGCTATAACAATAAATAAAATTGATATAACAGCAACATACAATATTCCTAATACAGGTACTGCCGTATGGTTTTCAAGAGACAACAACAATGACATGATTTGTTTTTGAGGAAAAACCTGAACAACTGCATTAAAGATTTCATTATCAGTCACCTGAACAAATCCACCTGAAACAATCGTCCCCACAATAGCAAACATATTACCAAGCATCATACTTTCCTCTAGTGTTTTTGATAAAACATTAATCCAAAGGCCAAATGCAGTTGCAAAAAAGCATAACAACATTAAGGTGAGAACAAATTGCCATAAAGCAATAGACAATGCGATATCAAAAATAAATAGAGCTCCACATATCACAGTAACAGCTGGAACAAATAGAAAACTAAAAACAACAATAAAATGACTTAACATATATTGATAACAATGTACTGAGGTTCCTAGTATCCTTTTATTAATCCCTTTTCTTTCATCAAAATAATATGAATAAATCTGAACTCCCAATAATGAAATAACCATCATTAAAAAACCTAGAATATTAGAGGCAGTTCCACGCCCTTTATCAGTAGATAGAGAATCTATTTGACCATTCATCAACAATTGGATAGCCTGATTATACTCTTCACCTTTTGTAGATAATACTTTGACATTGAGTCCTTCCTGATAAACAACAGCATCATATTGATTTAAAACCATCTGTGAATTTTTTGGAATCTCTTTTAATGGAATATATTGAATTTCATCATTAACAACTGTTTCAATATCCCCCACGACTCCTATTTGCATTTGATAAGACATAGTGTTCGTAAAATAAACAGCAATACCCATCACAATTGGAATTAAAACAAGATAAACTATTAAAAACGCTTTATCATGGCTAATACGATAAAATATTAATTTCATGAGTTTTAACATAATTCTTTCCTCCTAAATATAATCCTGGGGACGATAATTTCTATGAACAATCAGCAATAACAACAAAGATAAAGCAAGGAGTCCAAGAATAATCCACCAATAATTTGAACTGACTCCATCATAAATCAGCTGAAAGACACAGTCCACAGTCCATTTAATTGGAGAAAAGCTTGCAATTTTCTCAAAGAATGCTCCTAAACTTGCAATAGGAAAGAATATTCCTGATAGGAAGCCTAAAACTGCTGTTGAGTTTGATAAAATTATATTTGTCATTTCTTCATTACGGATAGTAACACAAATGGCACTGCTTAGTAATGTCAGAAACAAGACAAAATGACTTAATAACAAAATAACATAGATCATATTATTGCCACCAAAATTAACAAAAGAAACCCCTGAAAGACAATGATATTGAATGCTAGACATAATGACATAAATAGAAAGCAAGCCAATATTTTAGAAGAATAAACACTCACTCTTGATACTGGGCTATAAAAAATTCTTGTATTTGCATTTTTAAGATGTTTTTCCAAGAAAATATTCGCAGGAACAGTCGCTCCCATCATAGCAATAAAAATAATCATAGTCACACCATAAAAATCATAAGAACTGACCAAAGATGTGTTATACAGATTCTCAAATAAAAAACCCATTAATGAAATTAAAACAGTTGGAAAGATAAGAAAGATGCCTATAGTGCCAGGCGTTAAGAGATGATTTAAAGTTTGTTTAAATAAAGTCTAAAAGCCTCTCATCATCAATCCCTCAACTTCTTTCCTGTTAATTCCAAAAAGACCATCTCTAAATTTCCTTCTTCTGTTTCCATTTTTGTAATATGACAGTTCTGTTGAACCAATAACAAAATGATTTTATCTAATGCATCATCATTCTTAGAAACTGTAATCTTGAGCGAATCTTCAGTTTGTTCCACCGCTTCAACACCATCAATATCTGATAGTTGTTTTTCAACATCTGATGAGAACTTCTCTAAATATAATTTATATACCAATGTATCTTTATATCTTTCTAAAAGCTGTTTCAATGTTCCTTCAGCTATTTTTGTTCCTTTATCCATAATGACTATACGATCAGCTATTTCTTCGACTTCTTCCATATAATGAGTTGTATAAATAATTGTTGTCCCCATTTCCTTTAAACGTTTTAATGAAGATAAAATATGATTTCTAGATTGTGGGTCAATCCCTACAGTCGGCTCATCTAAAATCAACAATTTGGGTTGATGGGCAATTGCACAAGCAATATTTAATCTTCGTTTCATCCCACCACTAAATGTTTTAGGTGCATCATTTTTTTTATCTTCTAATCCTACAAATGCTAATGCATTCATCACACGTTCTTCTAATTGATTCTTTTTAAGACCATACAACGATGCAAAGAAAGCAACATTGCGATATGCTGAAATATCTTCATAAATCGCTATCTCTTGAGGGACAATACCTAATTGTCCTTTAATTTCATTGATATGTGATTCTAATGGTAAGTTAAATATATTTATCTTGCCAGCATCATTTTTTAAGATTGTAGACAGAATGCTAATTGTTGTACTTTTACCTGCTCCATTAGGACCTAACAAGCCAAGAATTTCACCTTCATTGACATGAAAAGACAAATCATTCACCGCTTTATTTTCACGATAACTTTTTTCTATATGTTGAACTTCTAAAATTTTATTCATACTATTTCCTCCTTGTCACCACTATAAAGTATTTTCATGAATTGCACTACACACTCTACTTTCCTTTTGAGAAACTATTGGTTGCAAATACTGGTTGCGGGCATTTCAAACACACATTTTCATAACTAATCATCTATTTTATTTTGAAACAAATAGAAATGTTATTTTCCATTTTCTTATGAATGATTGCATTCCTTTATGAATACTATGAGAAAGAAAGGAGTCCTTATGTTTTATATTCAATCTAATGACTGTACAAAATTAGCTGTTTATGATTATAACCCTCATGGCTCAAGGACAATTATTCTTGTGCATGGCTGGCCATTATCTCACAAAATGTTTGAATATCAAATTCCCACCTTATTACAATATGATTACCGTATTGTGACAATGGATATTCGTGGATTTGGGCAATCTGATGAATCAACCTGTGGATATGATTATAATCAATTGGCAACAGATTTATTTTCTATTATTCATCAAATGAATCTTTACAACTTTGCTTTGTTAGGGTTTTCAATGGGTGGAGCGATTGTTACACGTTATATGTGTCTTTATCAGGGATATGGTGTCTCTAAACTCTGTTTATTAGATGCTGCTGTTCCAACTTATTGTCAATCACCCCAAAATCCTTATGGCCAATCTGTACAAGATACAGATAAGCTTATTCAACTGGGTTATCATGACCGACCAAAGCTTAATCAATATTTTGGGAGTATTTTCTTTGCAAAAAAACATTCTCATCCATTTATGAATTGGCTGCAAGGTATCAGTGATGATGCTTCTGGTCTTGGTCAGATGCAAACTTTATTTTCTTTACGTGATGAAAATGTGTTTTGTGACCTCCAATCCATTCAAGTTCCTACAGCTATTTTTCATGGCACAAAAGACCAAATTTGTCGTTTTGAAATGGCTGAGATCATGCATCAAAATATCTCATCTTCCCAATTGTTTCCATTAAAAGATGCTGGTCATGGTGCTTTCTATGATAATTTAGAGGAATTCAACAATTTATTAATTCATTTTTTAGATGATAATAATGAAAAGCAGACAACCTAGTCTGCTTTTTGATTGCTTATCATTTTTTTAATATAAAAAGCTAACATGTAGGGAAGTTTCTCTTCAAAAGTAGAAAGTTCACAACTTAGCAATTCTTTGATTTTTGTCAACCGATAATTAATCGTATTTCTATGCATGTAAAGATGTTTAGCCATAGCTTGCTGGCTTCCATCATACACGAGATAGTAATATAGCGTTTTCTCCAATTCCCCATGATGCTGATAATCATAAGCTAGTAAAGGATTTAACAATTGATGATACATATCTTCTAAAACTTGATGATCCTCAATTAAAAACAACAATTGATAAACCCCCATTTCATCAAATGACATTAATGGATAATCAAACTGTTGTGCCATTTGTTGAGCAGCATAGGCACGTTTATAACTTAAAATAACATTTTTATAATCAAGCATTCTTGTACCGATACCAATATGAATAATGATATCTTTCATTCTTTTTTTAGATCTTCTATACATTTTATCAACAATCTCTTCTAAAACATCAACTTCTAAATTATTGACAACCAAAACAAATGCACCATCAAACCAAAAGAAACTATAAGGGCTCTCAATCTTTTCAAAACAGATTTCCAACTGAAATGCTATACGTCTTCTTGCAATGGTATCAAAACGGTCTGAATCTTCTATCCCTATTAATAGAATCTGAAAATAGCCATCTACATCAAATGTACTCATAAGCTGCTGACGATATTCTGCACTCAAATGTGGATTTATAAAAGTTTCTTGAAAATATTTTGAAATCTGACGATCTTCTTTCTCAGAGCTTAAACATCGCATACTAAAGTCCTTAATTAAATCTGCCATATGCACTTCCCATGGTGTTGTCAACAATGGAAAATCCTGTTCGTCACAATACCTCAAAATATCATCCGGAATATCAAAAATATATTTCCCTGTATTTATAATCAATCCAACACTATGATATTTAACAAGACATTGTACAAAATCCAATAAAGCATCATGTGTCTGAAACCCCAATCCCGTTGTAACTGCCAATTCTTTTCCCCACAACTGTTGAATAATTGTTGTATCTTCTATCATGTGTACCCAGCTAATCGCATTGCTGCAACCCGCTTTACCAGCTAGTAATGTTAAACAATACTGATCTTGTGTTTGGACCAATGCATCCTCAATTGTAAATCCCATGTTCTCACCTTCTTTTCTTTCATTGTAACATCTTTTGTGCTTAATGCACAAAAAAAGAATGTTTTTTTATATTTTCTGTCTCTTTCATTCTTGTTTATATATTATATAATAGAATTGTATTAAAAAGAGAACAATAAATCATAAAAATGGAGGGAACAAAAATGAATATCACTTATGACTATTATCTTATCTCACATGCATCTGAAGACATCTATCCAGCATGGATTAAAAGTGAACGATATGACTATTGTGAAAACTTCACACGTTTCTTATCATTCTTCAGAAGAAAATAATATAATAAAAAAGCAGGGATACATCGAGTATCCCTATTTTTTTAATTTATCTTCAATTTGTTGATATAAACTTTTGGTTTTTGCTTCATCTTTATCATTAAATACAACAATGCCAGATTCAGTATGCAAAACAATATATTCTTTACAACTTGTATAAGCATATAAATTGTAATCTCCATAAGTCTTATTTTTAAAATGCCCAGCATTTAAAACTGCACTTCCTACACCAAATGTTCTCTTGCCTAACTCAATATCTGAAACATACTCAATATTCCCAATATTTTCATAATCAACTTCAATAGTTTTTGTTGCCCATGAATCAGACCCTACACTTAAATACTGATCATAAAATTCAACTTTTACATGACCTGTAAACAAAGTCACTCCTACAAAAAGACACACACCAACTGTAAACAGTCCACTCCAAAATCCTTTGCTTTTCAAGATACCTTTTTTACCTGTTTTATCATTATTTTTCTCACCTTTATTATTACAGAAAAAGCTTGTTCCAACAAACATAACAATGACTCCCAACAATATACCAATAGAACAAAAATAAACTGCCATCTCTTCAAAAAGTTGTGCCAACAATAAGGAAATTGTTACTATAAGACAACCAACACCTATAACTCTGCAAAGTTTCTTTTCATCATATTTTAACTTATCCTCAACTTTTGCTGTATTATAGCCCGCAATCAAGAAAGCACCTTTCCCCATGAAGAAAACAATTGACAAAACTCCAAAAATTACAATCATAATCCAAATAATCATTTTTAATCACCCTTATTCTTTATATATTTTCTTTTTAAACGGAAATATAAATATGTATATATCCCCGTAGATATCACAATGCCCAATAAAAATATTCCTATGATAATAAGCAATGAAGCACCGAGTTCAATTTGGTAAAACATAATATTTATACATATGCCTATGCCCAACATAAATCCCATCAGTAATTGTGTATCTTTTTTCCAATAAAATTCTTTTTGACTTTTCGGCAAACTTTCATAGAAAGCATATCCGTTATCCAGCATTCTTATCATTTGATTTGAAGAATGACGTATTTTATAAATTCCCCATATCAAAACCAAATAAAGGATATCAATAATCAGATACTGCATATCATCACTCTCCTTATTTCATATACAATCCTGAAAGTTTCATATCTTTATCAAAAGAAATAGTATATGTTACACTTCTTTGATCATATAAAGCAACTAGTTCTCCTACTACATTGACTTCTCCTTTTTGAGTCACTTCAGCATAATTTTGACTTGTAATCTTTTCAAATTCGCCAATATCGCCTAGCCCATTCACCGCTGTTTCCAAGCGCTCCTGTGACAATGCCCCCTGTAACTCTTGATTAGATATATCATGAATGGCTTGGTAGTTTCTTTGACTAAGATTGACTACAATATCTAAAGATTGTTTTTCAACTTCACTCTGCTGAAAATAACCAGATGCACCTATATTACTGACTTGTGGTATTAATGAGTTTATATAAAAGAACCCTGCTAATAACAACCCAATAACAACAATACCAATATAAATCCATACCTTCTTTTTCGGAGAACTATTTTTAACACCTAAATTCTCATTAAATTCATTAGCTAAAACATGGGGTTCACCTAATCTTTCTTGAATATCTGACCAACTCTCACCATTTTTCATTGCTTCTTGAATATCTGCATCTAATTCCTCACAAATTAAATTCTTTTTCTCCTTATTACAACCAAGACTCTTTTTAAAAACAGACATATATCTTTCTTTATTCATCTTAATCATTCCCCCATTATATCTGTAACTGTCTTTGAAAATTCAGACCATAATATCCGCAATTCTGCCAATGCTTCTTGACCTGCATCAGTTATTAAATAATATTTTCTTGAAATTTCCTTACCTTGTGGCTCACTCCATTGACTTACAACCAAACCATCATCTTCCAATCGATAGAGAATAGGATAGAGCGTCCCTTCCCTTAATGTAAACATTTCATGACTCAATTGTTTCATTTCGATAATCAATTGATAACCATACATCTTTTTCTGTGATAATAATTTTAAGACCAATATCTCTAAAACTCCTTTTTTTAATTGTCTTTCATATTTTGGATTCATTCTTTCATCTCAATTCTATTTAGTATTACTAAATACATTCTAATACTTATATATAAAATAGTCAATATCTTGTCAATGAATTTTATAAGAGTTAATATTTAGGACATACTATAAGTCAATACTATCATAGAGGTGATAAAAAAATGGCTCAAAAAAGATTTGTATTTGACGATGAAAAAGAGACTGTCCAAACACAACAATCACTTTCACAAATAGATCAATATGAAAACTATAAACACTCAGAAGAAAAAAAGATTATTGATAAAAAAGAAACAATTTCAAAAATACCTAAAGATTCTTTTTCCCCTCAGTATTCAATGAAAGAAACAAGAGAAGAACCTATTCCCACAATGATTCACAAAAAAACAAAACCTCAACAGACAAAACTTATAGAAACCAGTAAGGAAGAACAACCAAGAAATCGTTCTTACAGTAAAAAGCCAAGGCAAAAGGTTAAGAAGAAAACCAAGAAAAAAACCAAAAACAAAACAAAAGTTATTAAAGAAAAAAAGCATCGCTCATGGTTTTCAACACTTATTCTCTTTTTTATCAGTTTATGTATTATTGCAGGTATTTGTGTTGGTGGATATGTCGCTTATCAGTATTATTTAAAACAGCAAGATCAAATTAATAATCTCCAAAATCAGTTACAAGACCAAGAAAAAACACCCACTCAAGATCCTCCAGTTCAAGACACTCCTCAAGACCCTGAAGAACAAAAGCCACCACAAGAGAATCAACCAACTGAAACGCCAGAGACAACTCCTCAAGAAACACCCGAAGATAACAGAGATGCACTTACAGATTAATCCTATGATTCTTATAAAACTGCTAATTTACAAATAATTTGTTTAGCAGTTTTTATTATATTTAGGTTTTTTTAAATATAATAATTCCTCATGATTTTATCATATATTTATGTCCATTTTATATTTTTGACATAGTATAAATAAGGAGGTTCATTATGCATATACTCTCTGTCATTCTTTTTGCACTATCAGCCAATATTGATTGTCTCGTTATTGGTTTATCGTATAGTCTCAAAAAAACCATTATTGATATCAATAGTAATTTATTAATTGCCTTTATGTCAACAATAGGTACTTACTTTTCTATGATGCTAGGAAGTTTATTAACACGGTTCTTATCTATAAACACAGCAAACCATATTGGATCATTAATCCTCATCGTTATAGGTATCAGTATGATCTTACAAAAACAGCAGGATATAAAACAATTTCAATCTCATAAGAAAATCACACTAAAAGAGACTTTCTTACTTGGTTTTGCATTATCATTAAACAACATAGGCTTGGGTATTGGTGCAAGCATCACAGGCTTACCATGCTTTTACACCTGTTTAGCAACACTGTGTGCATCTTTTGTTTTTATACTCATATCTCAATGGCTTGGTAAAACTTATTTTTCCAAATATATTTCTTCTTATGCTTCACCAGTTTCTGGTTTATTAATATTTCTATTGGGATTCTATGAATTGTGTATTTAAAAATGTATCTGAAAACATTCAGATACATTTATTCTTTAACAATATCTACTATAACATATTCGCTATGAGAGCCAGTTCTTAGTGGATATCCCCAGCCTGCTATACCCGAAGACACAATAACTGTCATATCACTCATTGCTTGGTAACCGTAATTCATTTCACCAAACCCCAAAACAGAAGTGATAAGGCCCACAGGAAACATCTGTCCGCCATGAGTATGACCTGATAATTGTAAATCAACATGCAGTTCATTATTCTTTTGAAGGTCTACTGGCTGATGATCCAACATTAAAATAAAATTTTCGTGATTAACATTCTTTATCAACTGCTGAGTGTCTTCACGCTCACCTAAAGAACGATCTTGACGACCAATGATAGTCATTTCATCTTGTATATTGACTTGGGAATCCAAAAGAATAGAAATGTGATGCTCTTCAATACTCTTTTTAAGCTGAGAAGGTGTAAAATGAGGAGAATTCAAGTAAAGAGCTTGATCATGATTTCCATAAACATAATAAATTCCATATTGATTTTCAATTTGTCCCAATACTTCAAATGCTTCTTTCATCTCTTGATACGTTGTATGTTCATCAACAATATCACCACCTAACATGACAATATCAGGTTTCTGTAAAGAGATATCTTGACAATATTTTTCTAGTTCTGATTTATTCATTGTATTACCAAAATGTAAATCTGAAAGAAAGGCAATACGATAGTCTTGAGTTATGGTTTTGTGAGTTGTAACACTATAATGTATCTTCAAAACATTTTTCATGTTCCAATACCCGTATCCTAACATAAGAAATAAACACAATATAGGTATAACCCCTATTTGATAAACCTTTAAAAAGATTTGATTTGTCATATGAAACTTTTTGTAGATAACAAAAATGCAATCCATAATAATAGCAAATGCAAAGAGATGCAAAACAACGACAGCCCAAAAACTAAAGAAAGAAGAAGCTGGAAGAACAAAGACAACCGCCAATAATGCACATATTATTTTATGCCATTTGTTTATATTTTGAAAAATACAGAGACATATTCGTTTTATGAAAAAATAAAAGTATATAGCCAAAGGAATCATGATTATGATGGGTAGAATTCTAAATATAAAATACATATCCTTGTCTCCTCTCTTGGGTTTCAAACTGTTTCTTGATTATTTTTAGCACCTTTGATATAAGGATTATGATAAAATGACCACGCGAGTTGTAGACACATGCAGCACCAAATCACTGGTTCACATATAATCACACCAAAATAATGGAGAACAGGTATAAATAAAGCAACAAATACAATTTTGCCTAAACATTCAATAACGCTTGAAACTAGAGGGATAATTTTCATACCTAATCCTTGTAAAGAATTACGTAAATTTAACAGTATTCCCAAAACAGCATAGAATGGTGCATTTATTCGTAAGTACAAAGTAGCATTATCAATGACAGTAGGTTCACGAGAACCAGAAATCAATTGAACAAGTAATGGAGCTCCAAAAAATAAAATCACTGTGATAAGAGCACCCCATGCACAAGCAATAAGATTCCCATATCTGACCCCATCTCGAATTCTTTGTTGCTGATTAGCACCTTTGTTCTGAGAAACAAAAGTAGATAACGCCAGTCCTATTGTTCCAGCTGGCATCATACAAAATGAATTGAGTTTACGCGCAGTTCCATGACCAGCAATAATCAGATAACCAAAATCATTAATAGCACTTTGTAAAATAACAGTCCCAGCTGAAACAATTGACATCATAAAGCCCATCGAAAATCCTTGTCCTAATAATTCTTTATAAAGTCCCTTATCAACAGTAAAATGTTCTCTACAAGGAATCAAGATAGGTGTTTTTTTGTATATATAAAAAATACAAAGAATAACTGAAATAGCTTGCGAAATCACTGTAGCAACTGCTGCCCCTTGAACTCCCATTGCAAATTGCGTAATCAATAAAATATCTAGTCCAACATTAATGAGTGATGAAATAATCAAAAAAATCAAAGGCATAACACTATTCCCAATCGCACGCAACAATCCAGCACACAGATTATAAGCAAACATAACTCCTACAAATATGGTCACTACAAATATATATGAATATGCCTCATCTATAATATGAATAGGTGTATGTAAAAGTTGTAATAAAGGATATAGAAACAAAAGAGAAATAAGCATAATTAATAATGTCAAGCCAATACCAATAACAATTGATCCAGCTACCGATTTCTTAATCTGATTCTCATCATTTGATCCATAATTTCTCGCTGTAACAATTGAGAGTCCATTACCGACTCCCAAAGCAAATCCAATTAACAATTCATAAACAGCTCCACAAGCACTAATTGCTGCTAATGATGTATCACCTAAGAAATTCCCTACAATCATCGTATCCATTGTGTTGTAGAGTTGTTGAAAAATATTAGCAATCAGAATTGGAAAAGCAAATAACAATAAAGCCTTTAATATATTGTCTTTTAATAAATCAATTTTAAAATGAAACATATTTCCCCTCTTCCCTATATTAAGTGCATTCAATACACTCACTATAATTCATCCAAGTGCGTTTATCTGCATCTCAAACAGGCAAACGCACAAACCAAAATTCTCACTCTTTAATGATCAAACTCTGCTCTTATCTATTCATTTTTAATGCTTGCTGTTTAAGAATTAATGCTTCAAATGCTTCATTTAAATCATTGATGTCATAAACTGTTGCTTCCATTGGACACATTCCTGTTTGATCTCTATTTTCAATATAATCAACAAGTTTTCGATATTCAAAAGGAACATGGTATTGTTCTAATATTTCCATTGCTTTTTGACTCAAAACATATGCATAAATAAATTCAACACCTGATAGAATCAATAACATAGCAGTGGCTTTCCCAATCACTTTATCAACAACAATAGCACCTTTAAAAAAAGATTGATCATCTTTCATTGGATCTAAGATTGGTGCAATCCCCCTTGAATAAGAAGTATAATATTCACCATTCTTATCAGCAATGAGTGTATAATTTTCTTTATTAAGCTTCTCTTGTAAAAGTTTCAGGTTCATTGAAATATCCTCCTCTATCAACAATTGTAACAATTGCAGGGACAAATAACAATTGGATGACAATTCCTGGCAATCCTGTCATTGTTGCCATAATAACCGCTTGAATCCCACCTAGAGGAATTCCAAAAACATAAGTTGCAATAGAAATAACAAAACCATAAACCAAACGACCAGCAATCATAGAAAGAAGAAGTGCCATGACTGAACCTAATTTCTTTTTAGAAAAGTGGAAATGATGGAATAATAAACCACTTACCATCCCATAAGTTGCAAGTTCACTCATCATAAATAAAACTCTTTCTGCAGTAGGCATTCCTGTCACAACAAAACTTGTAAGTGGTGCAAAAATGCCTAGAAACAAACCATAAATTGGTCCTAGTAGCATTCCACCAATAAAAACAGGAATGTGCATTGGCAAGAAAACTGATCCAGCTTGCTGCATACCAATGAGATGAAAAGCTTGAGGTAATAATAATGATAATGCTAAACACATCGCTCCAAATGTTATTTTTCTTGTTTTCATAAAAATTCTCCTATATTTCTTTATTTAATATTTTTTCATAGTTTTCAATCTTATAATTTAATTTCTCTAATGATTTATGAATCAATGATTGTTTTTCAATCAATTTATCACGTTCATTCACTAATAAATTCTTACGTTCTAAAATCGTTCCATCACCCTGTTGATAAAGCTCAATATATTTTTGTAAAACTTGAATACTTAATCCAGCATCACGCATACAACTGATAAACTCTAAGCGTCGAATATCTTTTGGCTGATAATCTCGATTTCCCTTCTTATCTTTACTTACAGGATCTAACAGACCAATTTTTTCATAATAGCGTAAAGTATCCTGAGTCAAATGAAACATATCACTAATCTCGCATATTCTCATAAGCACTCCTTAGTATCCAAATAACCAAACTGCATCTTTCATCTTCTGAATAATATTAACTTCAAATGGACAATTTGATAAACACTTACCACATGCAATGCAATCAGAAGCATGATGTTCCAAAGCAGCATAATGTTCACGTACTGTTTCTGGAATTTCTTGTTGTGCAGTACATAAATTAGCAAATTTGTTAACATCTGCTACCGATATCCCTTTTACACATGGTGCACAATGTCCACAATATACACAATTTCCAATAAAACTGTGTTTTGGGACACGACTTAACACCTCTGCAAAATCCTTTTGCTCATAACTTGCATAACAATAATCTATAGCTTCATTTAATTCTTTGACACTATGGCTTCCTGCCATAACAGAAGCAACACCAGGTCTTGTTAAACAATAATGAAGACATTGTAATGGTGTCATCTTGACTCCAAATGGTGATAATTTTTCATCTAGCAGATCACCACCGCCAAAAGCTTTCATAACGGTCAATGAAATATTTTCTTTTTCACAGTATTGATATAACTCCTGACGCGCAGGATCAATTTGAAATAATGGTTTTTGATAATTCTTATCGTCCCATAAGTCATCTACATTTTCACTTGGTGGTAACATATCATAACATGGATTTATAGAAAACATTATCACATCAATTAAGCCTGTCTGTGCTGCCTGTAAAGCAATCAAAGGATTATGAGAACTGATACCAATTGTACGAATAATTCCTTTTTCTTTAAGTTCTTTTGCAAATGCAATCACTTCACCACCAAAAACTTCATCAAAGTCTTTTTGAGCATCAATATAGTGAATCATTCCAACATCAATATAATCAGTATGTAAACGCTCTAACAAATCTTGAAATCCTGATTTCACTTCATCCATTTTTCTTGTTCTTTCATATTGACCATTTTTCCATGTTGTACAAAGATGACCTTGAATAATCCAATCTTGACGATGATTAATAATAGCATTTCCAAATGCACTTCTTCCTTGTGGATTAGACGAAAAGAAATCAATAAAATTAATCCCTTCCTGATGAGCCTTATCAACTAAAACTTTCACCTCATCATCACTTTTATTCATAAAGCCTTCACATCCCAAACCAATAATACTGACTTTTAAATCAGTTTTTCCTAATCTTTTGTACTCCATATATTTTCTTCCTCTCATAGAAAAGTTTGATAATCTTCATAATTTTTTTGTAAGAGTTCTGGTGTATTTAAACCATAGGGACAATGAGTCATACACTTCCCACAATGTATACAGTCTTTAATTTTATTCATTTCAGCTTGCCATTTTTCTAAGAGCCAGTTTTCAGCAGGTGCTCTTCTTAACATTAAGGACATACGAGCACATTGATTAATGATAATACCTTGTGGGCAAGGCATACAATATCCACAACCACGGCAGAACTGACCAGCCAATTCTTTTCGATCATGTTGAATAATCTCTTCAATGTCTTTCGTTAAAACTGGTGCTTGCTTTTGATAAGAGATAAATTCATCAAGTTCACTTTCTTTTTGAATTCCCCATATTGGTAGTGCATTTTTATATTGTAACAAATAAGCATAAGCAATATCACTTCTTGTAATTAACCCTCCTGATAAAGCCTTCATACATATAAAACCTACATTATGTTCTTCACAAAGGCGAACCAGTTCTTCTTCCTTTTCACTTGCTAAATAACTAAATGGAAACTGTAGTGTATCATACAAATCAGATTCAATAGCTTCCTTTGCAACCTCCCAGCCATGATTTGTTAAACCAATATAATGAATTTTTCCTTGACTTTTAGCTTCTAGCATTGCTTCATACAAACCCGTTCCATCTCCTGGTTTAGGACAAAAAGATGGATTATGAAATTGATAAATATCAATATAATCTGTCTTTAACATTTTTAAACTTGTTTCTAAATCTTCCCAAAAAGCTTGAACAGTCGTTGCCATTGTTTTGGTTGATATATAAATATTTTCTCTCACATCACTTAATGCCAAACCAATTTTTTCTTCACTGTCACTATAAGCTCTTGCTGAATCAAAAAATTGAATGCCATTTTCATAAGCTTTACGCAAAATGATTTTTGCTTCATTTAGTGATACACGTTGAACTGGTAATGCTCCAAAACCATTTTTTTGAACACATATACCCGTTCTCCCCAATATAACTTTTTCCATTATTTTCATCTCCTATGGTTTCTATCATATCACTTAGAGTCAACTCTAAGTCAAGCCATTTTCTAAAAAAATAACAAAAAAGAACATTTTATACAAACGCTCTTTCTTATTATTCTTTCTAAGACATTGTTTTCTCTATTTCTAATAAAACATCATCATATGTTTCAATCTTTTTATTTAAATGCTCTAAAGTCTCTTGAAGTTCTTTCATTTTTAATAAGATGACTTCACGCTGTTTCATTAGAATTTCTTTTCTTTGTGGAATCGTGTGCTCCCCTTGATGAAGTAATTCTATATATTGTAATAACATATCAATGCTCAAGCCAGATAAACGCATACATTTTAAAAACTGAATTCTTTTTAAATCTATTTCCTTATAATCACGAATACCATTTTCATTACGTTTAACTGGATCAATAAGTCCTATCTTTTCATAATAACGTAAAGTATCTGCTGAAATATTATACATTGTACTGACTTCCTTAATTGTCAATTCAATCATCTCCTTTACTTTATTTTATCATAACTTTATGTGAAATAAAATCATATTGACGCTTGTACACTGCTATGTCAATTTTCTCTTGTAAATAAACAGATATATACTGATTATCAAAAATAATCTGTTCTTTCTGGGACTTATCAAGCGTTTTTAACCAGTATTCTAACTGCGATGCTACCCTGCGATCTTGACAACTCCAATAAGCTTCAATCTGTAAAACACCATGAACTCTTGTATATTTAGCTGATTTCTTCCCTTGATTCAAATGTTCCTGATAACGTCTTCTTATATCTGTTGTTATACCAGTATATAAACTATTATCTTTACATCTTAACATATATACATAATACATATATTCTCCTTTGAAAAAAGCCCTACAATGTAGGACTTACTTAACTTTAATAATAAAGAAATAAAACATGTTCTTTCCTCTAGGAACTTCATAATGTTCCTCTAAAGAAAGATAACCTTCCTGTAATCTTAAATTCTTTCTCACAAGCGATATTTCACTTGTATATAAGAAAACATAGCCTCCAGGTTTGACCAAACGACGAATACGTTCAAAGAATCGATCATATAGATTTTGTAATTGTTCTTGATCTTTCATTTGAGCAAATGTAGGCATATCAGTTATGATTTCATCAAACATCTCATTATTCACAAAACGCAATGAATCTTTATGAACAAAATAAATATTCTGACCAGCTAATTTCGCATTCTTTCTTGCCGATTCTATTCCTTGCCCATAAACATCAATTCCCATAACAAAATGAGCTGACTTTGCAAAACAACGCTCAATTAATAAAGTTCCTGTTCCGACAAAAGGATCTAAAACCTTTGCATCCTCTATCATATATGGTTTCGCTAATTGAACCATTGTAGCCGCAACATAAGATTGCATAGATGTTGCACTCACCTCTCTACGATACTGAAAACGAGGATTGTTCAAATGTATTAATCTCAAATAAGCATTGACTTTTCCTCTTTGTACTTCCTTAATGACAATTTCTATATCATAATTTTCAGTAGCATTCAACAATTTCTGAGGGTAAAGTTCAAATAGCTTTTCTGATATCTTTTTAATCAATTGAGGTTTCTTTTCACGCATAGCATCAACAACTCTAAAATAGAAAACAGAATGATCATCATATAATCTATCAAAGATATCTTCAATATTACATCTTTCAAAACCATTCATAATTGTTTCTAATGACATATCTAAACCAGAAGCACCCTGCAAAGGAATTAACATATCTTTATAAGTACGAATTGGCAAGAGATCATAAATAGAATCAGTTCTCACCAAGACACCTTGTGATACAGGTTTATATCTTAAATGTAAAACATCAGCAAATAATACAAATTGATAATAAGGAAGAGAAGTTAATATAACATCTACAGGTGTATGTTTTAATTTAATAATTTTCTTTTTATGAATTTGATTTTTCAGAATTAAAGGATTTAAAATCTTTAACTGAGCTTGAACATGTTTTGGAGTTGTATCTTCTAAATTCATCAAATGACTTTGAATCATTTGCAAATCACGAAAATACAGGCGACAATCCTGCATACTCATCCCTTTTAAATAAGCATCTTTGACGTAATCTGTTTTCTCATGTTTATAAGCTTCTAATAGAATATCTACAGTACCTGGATAATGTCCTAATAAGACAGCACTGTTCTTTCTAACTTTTGGATCTTCATCATTTAATAAATGAATAAGTTTATCTTTTAATTCAGTATCATTTTGAATTGATGCTTCTTTTTGTACTTGTAATTTTAATCCTATTAAAGATTCTCTAATTTGTTCATTGTTTTTAATATTTGTTGCAAAATCCATATATACTTCCCTTTCAGTTAACTAGTATATATTATACCATATTATTGTCATTTATCCAACTTATTTTAGGTAGTGTGACATAAAAGGATAAAATATCCATCATTTCCTTATACATATTTCTTTCTTCTTCTAAATGAAAATAATAATTTTGAATATCTTGTGTACTCAATTGTTTCTTTAAGAATTGATCAAAAAAGGTTGAAGGGTATAAAATTCTTGCATATAAATAAATAATTTCATAAACATCATAATATTGACTTTCTAACAATTCTTGAATATTTTGATAAGTTATAAAGTGACTTCTTAATAAATTTACAATTTGACGAGGTCGTGTTGAAATAGTATAGTTTGCCGGATTGACTATTTCATAGACATAATTTTGAACTGGATATGTGAGTGATAAAGATAAAGTTATTGAAGCTTCTTGATCAATAATAAGAATTTCATTGAGAATATTAATACTGTTTTCAGCAATCCCACAATAGTAATATATCAAAGATATCATATCTTGATCATGTTTGAAACTATATGCATAGTCTTGAACATGTTCTCTGACGCAATCAATTTTATGAATCCATTGTTCTTTTATATCTCTAATCTTCATTTTTTGATAAGGCAGAGGCTGCATAAAAACTTGCAAATATGACGAAAACGCAAATGTACCAGAATGATACATTAACAAGATATGCTGTTGTGAAACAATATCCTGATTATGATTTTTCACAAGTGAATAACCCTCAATACCACACATATGCATTAAATATCGATAATAACGATATGTGTCTAAAAATTTTCCTACATCTGGAACAAAGCAAAAATAATACAACTGATTCTGATAATGAAAATATCCATCTTCATTAAGAGAAACATCAATACCGTAATACATTTTTAAAATATGAGACATAGACATTCTTCTTTCTATTGAGAATATACGAGAGGAACTTGTCCTTGAAATATTTCTAATAATACTGGAATTTTAATACTGTGAGTATGATATTGTTCAAAAAAAGGATAAACCATTGTTAAATTCATATTGATTTCTATAGAGAGTTCAACCATAACATGGTTAACTCCATAATTCTCAACATTCTTGACAATTGAACTTCCTACACTTGATAAATGTTTATATCTAACTGGTATACTTGGTGAGACAAAGGAAAAAGCGGGCAGATTCAATAAAGTTGCTATGGGAATATTTGAAATAATCCCACTCCTACTAACCTGTTGCAAACGTCTTTGATAATAGCTATCATCACTTGCTAAATAAGTGCCCTCTTCTAAATCAGCATATGTTTTCTCTATATCCATAACAATCGCTGTTGCAAGTTGATTCACTTTCACCATATCAAAATCAAGCAATTCAATCTCATTGTCTTCACCTCTTTCAATAATGACTAAATTATCATATTGGGAGTCACTTGTGAAATAACAATGTGAAATAATCAATTGATTAAATCTTTCAATTTCTAATTTTCCATATTCTTTAAGACTTGGTATCAATTTGATATATATCCCCGTACCAGACAGGGCAATAATTATGAAAAACACCAATATCACAATAAGCCATTTTTTCATCACATTCACCAAAACATTATATGAAATGACAAAACAAAAAATGCTATATCCTATCTAATAAATCAAATAACACAATGATGATACTTAGTATTTTTCAAAGAACTCAATTTCTTTTTAAATATATCTTAATATTTTATATATAATGATATAGAAAAAAACACATCTCAAATAATGTGCTCTATTCCAAGATATTCTCAACAATAATTTCATCCAAACAATAATCATATTGATCAATATCAATACTATGAATATATTGAAACGAAAAAGCTAATCCTAATTTATATCCCTGATATCCACTTGCAAAATATTTATCATAATAGCCTTTACCATATCCAACTCGATATTTGAATTGATCAAAAGCTAATAGTGGAACAATCATAAGATCAATATCTTGAGGTTGGATTTGTTTTGTTGTTATGGGTTCTAAAACATGAAAACATCCTTCTTTTAAATCATCTAAAGATTCAATTTCATAAAAATGCATGATATCCCCATGAACTTTAGGAACACATACACGATGAGTCTCAAGAGTTTTTTTTATGAGTGATATTGTATCAACTTCATACTGCAATGAAACATAGCAAGCTATTAACTTTGCTGATTGATAATATGGGTGATGAATAACTTGATGATATATACTTTGATTATATAAAGAAAACGTCTCTTGATTTAACAAAAGACGTTTTTCTTTCATCATTTGACGAATGGATTTCTTATCCAATGCTATCTTCTCCCATATCAAGCTTAATCAACTGATTTAACTCTACAGCATATTCCATTGGTAATTCTCTTGAGAATGGTTCAATAAATCCCATAACAATCATTTCTGTTGCTTGTTGTTTTGTAAGACCTCTACTCATCAAATAAAACAATTGATCTTCAGAAACTTTAGATACTGTTGCCTCATGCTCAATAATTGAATCATTATTCATCATCATATTGGTAGGAATTGTGTCACTCGTTGATATTGGATCAAGAATTAACGTATCACATTCTACCTTACTTTTTGCATCCATTGCTTTTTTAGAATGTCTTACCAACCCACGATAATTGACTTTACCGCCATTTCTCGCAATAGATTTAGAAATAATCTGACTTGAAGTATTTTTACCAAGATGAATCATCTTTGAACCAGAATCAATAATTTGAACATCATCTGCCACAGCAATTGTAATACATGTTCCTTTAGACCCATCGCCTGCTAAAATGCATGTTGGATATTTCATTGTGACAAGTGAACCTATATTTCCATCTACCCATTCCATAGAACCATTTTTTTCAACCTTAGCTCTTTGTGTTACAAGGTTATAAATATTCTTAGACCAGTTTTGAATGGTTGTATAACGACATTTTGCATCTTCCAACACAACAATTTCAACCACACCAGCATGTAAAGAATCTTTTGAATAAGACGGTGCTGTGCATCCTTCTACATAATGAATATCAGATCCTTTATCAACAATAATAAGCGTTCTTTCAAACTGTGCCATTCTTTCAGAATTAATTCTAAAATACGACTGTAATGGCTTGTCTAACTTTACACCAGGAGGAACATATATAAATGATCCTCCAGACCAAACTGCTCCATTTAAAGCCGAAAACTTATTATCATTATAAGGAATAACAGTATCAAAATATTTTTTAAATATTTCCGGATACTCTCTGAGTCCACTATCAATATCTAAGAAAATAACACCTTTTTCTTTCACTTCTTCTAACATATTGTGATAGACCACTTCTGACTCATACTGTGCAGAAGCACCTGCTAAGAAATGCTGTTCAGCTTCGGGAATACCTAGTTTATTAAAAGTATTCTTAATTGTTTCTGGAACTTCTTCCCATTTATCAGTCAAATTATCACTTGGACGACTATAATATGTATAATCATCAAAATTCATTTGACTCAAATCAACACCCCAAGTTGGCATTGGTTTATCTAAAAAACACTGCAAAGACTTTAAACGATATTCTAGCATCCATTCAGGTTCTTGTTTGATTTTTGAAATTTCTCTTACAATATCTGCATTTAATCCTTTAGGTGTCTTAAACACTGAAACATCTTCATCACGAAAATCAAATTCAGTATTATTTGTAGGAATATCAAGATCTTCAATAGCCACTATCTTATTCCTCACTTTCTTCTATTAACTTGACAAGCCCATTCCATCCAAGTGTTGCACACTTAATACGGTTAGCTTGTTTATGTGTATTTTTAAAAGCAATTGCTTCCTCTAATAAATCTTCATCATAATCTCTTTCATAGATCATGTTCATATAATTTTCAATAATTCTCTTTGCTTCTTCTTTCGTTTTACCAATCACAAGTTCACTCATAATTGATGTTGAAGAAGTACAGATAGCACATGCTTCTCCATCATAACGAACATCAGCAATCTTATCTCCATCAAACTTGACTTGAATATCTAAATCATCAATACATGTGTCTGAATTCATATTGACTTTTTTGTATGTTTCATCTTCAACCAATCCACGATTACGTGGATGATCATAATGATCCATAATAATTTCTCTCAATAATTGAGGGTCATCCAAAGAACGCATCTAAAAAGTCATCTCCTTTCTTACACACTTCAATAAATTGATCAATCTCTTCTTTTGTGTTATAGAAGTAGAATGATACTCTCAAAGTTGTTGAAACATTCAAAAATTCATCTAGTATCTTTGCACAGTGCTGCCCTGCTCTAACAGCAATCCCATATGTATTAAACAAACTGGCAGCATCTTGTGAGAAAACGCCTTTGATATTAAATGCAACTGCCCCATCACTATGAACATTATAAATTTCAACATTATCAAGCTCTTGCATTTTTTTAATACAATATTGGCGTAATTCTTTTTCATGAGCACAAATATTATCCATACCAATTTTAGATAGATACTCAACTGCGGCTCCTAAGCCTATGACACCTTCAATATTTGGCGTTCCTGCTTCAAATTTATAAGGTGGATTCTTAAGTGTCACAACACCACAACTGTTATAACGTGAATTTGATCCTCCACCTAAACGAGTAGGCTTTGTTTCACATAATAAATCATATTTTCCATACATAATTCCTACACCAGTAGGTCCACACATCTTATGCCCTGAAAAAGCGAGAAAATCAACACCACTGGCTTGAACATCAGTCACTTGATGAGGAACACTTTGAGCCCCATCAGCAACGACAATAATCTCACGTTCATGAGCATAATTACAAATTTCTTTCATTGGTGCGTCATATCCTAAAACATTTGTGACTTCAGCAATCGCAATAATCTTTGTTTTTTCGGTCACTGCTTTTTTCACATTTTCCAGTGTTAAACTTCCAGTTTCATCCAAATCAATGTAATGAACAATAGCACCAACTTTATTGGCGACATCAAACCATGGCAATGTATTGGATGCATGTTCAGCAACTGTCAGTAAAATCTCGTCACCTGCCTGTAAATGATTGAGCCCATATCCATAAGCAATCATATTAAGTGAATCAGTTGAACCAGAAGTAAAAACAATTTCTTCAACACGTGCTGCATTTATAAAGTCTTTAATCAATCTTCTGGCATCTTCAAAACGCTCATCAACTTCATGTGATAAATCATAATCACCACGATGTGCATTTCCTGAATAATGTGTTAAATAATCACATACAGCATCGATCACAGCTTGTGGTTTTAAAGTTGTCGCTCCATTATCAAGATAAATCAGAGGATGGTCATGCATAGTTTTCCCATTTAGCATTGGGAAATCTTTTCTAATGCTTTCAACATCTAACATGATTTAATCACCTACCTTTGATAAGGCTTCTTCAAAACGTTCCTTCAACATTTCATTATCAATCACTTCAATAACCGGTTTTAAATAACCATAAGTAATTAAATGCATAGCTTGTTTTTTAGAAAGACCACGACTTTGTAGATAATACAAATGATCTTCATCCATTTTCCCAACACCAGCTGCATGTGAAGCTTTCACATCATATTCATCAATATATAAATAAGGATTAGCACTAGCAATGCAATTCGCATCAAAAACCATAATCTTATTGGTTTGATGAGCGGCAGAGCCATGTTGACCTTTAGTAATAGTGCCAATTCCATCTATAACCAACTTTCCTTGATCTTTAACAACACCATAATTATCCATTTGACCAAACGTATGTGGCTGATTATGTTGAATCAGCACTTCATAATGTTTTTGTTCTTGTTCTTTAGACAAGACCGCCATTCTTATTTTGGCATCAGCACCTTCACCATCTAAATAATAGTGATAAGTTCCCTGATAACTTCCATCAGATAATTCAGCATAGCCACATTGGCAGATAGCATTTTCTTTTAAATAAACATTTTCATAACATTCAACTGTCTCTTGATTTTGACAGTTATTTTCACTGAAAATATGTACAACTGCATTCTCATCAATATGCATATCTTTATGTAAAACTGCACCTTGTGATAACACTTTTGTTTCAATGAAATTAACTTTAACGTTTTTCTTGATTTCAAAACAAATATTCATTTTTATATCTGCTTCTAATATATAAACAATCTGAACTTCTACAGGCTCTTGATTTTCAAATACAAAAACAGAATCTTGATAACTGATATGATCAGGCAAATGAGATTCAATGATTTCTCCATTCTTTAAAACAAGTGAGTAAGAACTACTCAATATATAATTATCCATTATTGATCTGTTCCTTTTTTCCACATGATTCTAAAATAATTGGTTTTCTTTCTTCATCCTGTTCAATTTCAATTCCAAGTTCTTTGACCCATTCATAACCTTCGCTATCAATTTTTTCAACAAGCTCATATCCACCAGTCATAACGATTTGTCCTTTCACCAGCACATGAACATGAGTTGGCTTAACAAGTTCAAACAATCTTTCATAATGAGAGACCATCACACAACCAAAATCATCATTACGCATAGAATTAATAGCTTCACTGACAACTCTCAATGCATCAACATCTAGTCCTGAATCAATTTCATCTAATAAAGCAAACTTTGGCTGTAATAATTTCATTTGCAGAATTTCATTACGTTTCTTTTCACCACCAGAAAATCCTTCATTTAAATATCGATGTGCTAAGTTTTCATCCATATCTAACTCTTCAATATTTTTATCCAATGTACGAATAAACTTAAATAATGAGACTGGTTTCTCTAATCTTGCATTCATAGCGGCTTTTAAAAAGTCTGAATTTGTGACACCAGGAATTTCTTGTGGATATTGCATACCTAAGAATAGTCCTGCTCTTGATCTTTGATCGACTTCCATTGATAAGACATCCTGTCCATCTAATTCAATACTTCCTTGTGTGACTTTATATTTAGGATGCCCCATAATGGCTGAAAGCAATGTTGACTTCCCATTTCCATTGGGTCCCATAATAGCATGAACCTCTCCAGTATTGACAGTTAAATCAATACCTTTTAAAATTTCTTTTTCTCCGACTTCAACATGTAAATCTTTAATTATTAAAGTTGACATAAAATACGCCCCTTTCGAACATATATTTTACGTAAATTTGTCAAAAATGACAAGTCATACGATAATAATTTTATTATAGACAGATTTTCTATTTTCAAAAGAAAAACTCTATAGAGCTTTGTCTATAGAGTTACCTGCTAACAAATTCCACAAATGATGACTAATAAAATAAATAATACAAGAATTAAAGTAAAAGATCCTTGATGAGCTAACATAGAATTCCCTCCTTTTTTTATTAAATACAACAACAGAATATAATCAACAAGATGAATAAAACAATTGTTGTCTCAATTCGACAACCATGACTTCCCTTATCCATGTCATGCCCTCCTTCTATGCACATTATATATTATGGTAAAATATCAATAAATTTTGTGTTATTGCCTACATAAGTTGAAAAAATATTGATATCGTGTATAATTATAGTGTTTATATCAAGGAGGTTTATATGAAACAAAAACGACTTTTAGGACTTGCCCTCGCAAGTTTGCTAGTTCTCAGTGGATGTTCTTCATCAGCTGTGAAAGAAGATGGTAAATATGTTGTCGCATCAATCGATGGCAAAAATATTCTTGCTGATGATATTTATGAAAAGCTATCTTCGTCTACTGCAGGGAAAAATGCTTTATTTACTTATTTATTAGATCAACTTATTACTGCAAACTTTCCTGTAACATCAGATATGAAGGATAATGCCTCTAATATTGTTTCTAATATTGAAGCAAGTTATAAAAATCAATACAGTGATAATGATGAAGCTCAAAAACAATTAGAAAGTGCATTATCATCAAGTGGTTATGAAAGTATGGATGCATATAAAGAATCATTAATTCAATCTTTACAATATTCTGAATTTATTAAAAAATATGTAAAAGCAAATTTTGATGAAGTTTTTGAAGATTATTATAAACAAGAAGCGCCTCGTTATATCAGTATGATTAAAGTATCAATGAGTGATCCAGACAAACCAACAGAAACTGAAACTGAGAAATTGAATGAAGTCAAATCACTTTTAAAAACTGATAAAGGATTTGCTGAAATTGCTTCTTCTTATTCAGATGATGACTCAAAGAGTGCTAAAGGTAATTTAGGAATTATTGATTCAACATCAGGATTAAAAGATTCTTATGGTGAAGATGTTGAAAAAGCAGCTTTATCTTTAGAAAAAGGAAAAGTATCTGATGCAATTAAAGGAACGAATGGTTATTATTTCTTATATTGTACAAGTACTGACAAGGATACAATCAAGAAGGATTTAGAGACAATCGATATTGATTCTCCTTTACTGGTTTATGATAGTTACATTGTTTATTTAGCTTTTAACACTTATGAATTAAAATATAGTGATGAAAAAATTGAAAAAAATGTTAAAGAAATCGTTGATGAAGCTTTAAAAGCGAGATCTGAAGAAAGAGAGGGATAAACATAATGAAAAAATTAATGATGTTACTCCTCTGTGGAGGATTATTAGTTGCTTGTTCATCTGATTCAGGCTATAGTGTAAAAGTCAGTAAAAGCGATGATGCTATGATTACTGGCAGTGAATTAAAAATGACAAAACAAGATTATTTCAATCAACTTTTAGATCAATATGGTGCTCAACAAGTGTTGAGTGAAGCTTTAACAACTATTGCTGATAAAGAGGTCACTGATCAAGAAGAAATTAATAAGCTCGTTGCTGAAAGAGAGAAAACATATGCTAAAAATGCGAATGGCGATTTAGAGAAATATGCAAAGAGTTTAGGATATGATTCTAAAGAAGAATATAGTCAAGAAGTTTTGGTTCCTGATGTTAAGCAAGAACTTCTAAGAAATAAGTATATCAAGGAAAATCTAGAAAAGATGATTAAAGATTATCAAGTTGTAAGTTTTAAGAAGATTGTTGTTACAAAAGAATCAGAAGCTTTGACAATTATCAAAGAATCTACAAGTGCAGAAATATTTGATAAAAAATTAAAAGATGCTGGTACAAATGGTGAAGATGCTGGAATTGTTACAAAGAATTCAACATTGGATGATAATTTAAAATCACAATTAAGTCAATTATCTGCTGTCAATAAAGATGGTGTTTATAGTGAAGCTATTAAGTTAAGTGATGATTCTTATGCAGTTTTATATCTTTATAATACTGATCATAAAAACACTGATGAGTTAATTAATAAATTAACTAGTGACGGTGATGTTCAAAAGGAAATTGAAGGTATCTATCTTAAAAAATACAATTTTAAAGTCAATGATTCAAAAATAAAAGATGCGATAAAAAAACTTTCTAGTGAATATATTGAATAAGGGTTCCCCTTATTCTTTTTTTGTTGTAAAATATGAGAGATGGAGGTTATGATTATGGATAATTGTATTTTTTGTAAGATCGCAAGTCACCAAATTCCTGGTAAAATTTTATATGAAGATGATGTTTGTATGGCGTTTCTTGATTTAAGTCAAACAACAAATGGACATACCCTAGTTATTCCTAAAAAACACTATCAGCATGTTTTAGATGTTGATCAAGAGACATTAGGACATATGATGTCTGTTGTCCAAAGAGTTGCATGCCAGATTGAAGAAAAAATGAATACCAAAGGATTCAATATTGTTTCTAATATGAATGAAGTTGCAGGTCAAAGTGTTCATCATTTTCATATTCACATTATTCCTCGTTATCAGACAGATGATCCTTTCCATATCCAATATACTGATCGCTCAGGTGATGTGGATTTAGAGACTATTTATCAACAAATCATAGATTGATAACGTGAAGCAAGAGTCATGAAAACAATTGAATTCTTGCTTTTTGTTTTAGACATACATATAATAAAAGAGTAAAGGAGTTTACCATGAAAAAAATTAAAATTAACATGTTATCAAATGCTGATTCAGTAGATGGTCAAGGAGTTGGAAGTGCATATTTAGAACAGGTTTCATTAATTCGAGATGAATTAAAAGATGATTTTGAAGTTGTTATTAATAATTCAAAACCTGCTGATATTATTCATTGTCATACAATTTTACCAAAATATCTCATTCAGATGAAGAGAAATAAATCAGTCAATGTGGCTTATGTTCACTTTTTACCAGATACACTTGATGGCAGTATCAATTTGCCAAAATCTGCTTTAAGTGTTTTTAAGAAATATATTACTTATTTTTATAATACTGCTGATTATTTGATTGTTGTTAATCCTATTTTTATTGAAGATTTGGTTTCTTTTGGGATTCATCGTGATAAAATTAGATATATACCTAATTATGTATCTAAGGATGCTTTTTATAAAGAAAATGATGATTCTATTGAAAAAACACGTCAAGATTATGGAATCAATAAAGATGCTTTTGTTGTTTTAGGCGTTGGACAAGTTCAAACCCGTAAAGGCGTGAAAGATTTTGTAGAAGTTGCCAAACAATTACCTGAAATGACATTTGTATGGGCTGGTGGCTTCTCTTTTGGAAAGATTACTGATGGTTATGAGGAATTAAAAGAAATCTATAACAATCCCCCTCAGAATGTTAAATTCATTGGAATTATACCTAGGGAAAAAATGAATCATATTTATAACATTGCTGACGTGCTCTTTATGCCTTCATATAACGAGTTATTTCCAATGGCTATATTAGAAGCCGTTAACAGTCAAAAACCTTTGCTATTGAGAGATTTAAACCTATATAAAGATATTCTATTCCAAAAATACTTATCAGACATATCGAATGAGGGTTTTGTGAATAAAATCAAAGAACTCCAAACAAATCAAGAACTCTATAATCTATATAGCCATTATTCTCAAGAAATTAGTGAATATTACTCTAAGGAAAATGTTAAAAAAATCTGGAAAGATTTTTATAACAGTATTGTCAAAAATAAGAAAATATCTCATAAATAAAAAAACAAAGAAAGTGGAGACATTCGCTCCACTTTTTATAAAGGAGGATATCTTTAATGAAAATAGCTATTATTTGTGCTAGCGATGATGAACTTGCTCCTTTTTTAAAAGCTCTTGAAAATGTTCAAATATCAGAAAAAGCAATGTTAAGATTTTATGAAAGTCAAATTGAAAATGTTGAAATAGTGACATTATATTGTGGGGTAGGAAAAGTTAATGCAGCATTAGCAACACAAATCCTTATTGATACTTTTCATGTTGATATCATCATTAATGCAGGTACTGCTGGAGCAATCTGTAATACGTTAAAACTTTTTGATACGGTTATTTCTAAAGAGATTGCATACCATGATGTCCAAGAAGATATACTTACAGAATTCCATCCATATCTTCCTACAGCTACCTTTTTTGTTAATAATAAATTATTGGATATTGCAAAAATAATATGTCAGCAAAATCAAAATACCTATTTAGGAAAAATAATAACTGGTGACTCATTTATTGACAAGGGACAACATGAAGCATTAAACAAAAACTTTGCAGCCCTTTGTGTTGATATGGAAAGTGCAAGTATTGCTCATGTCTGTTATGTCAATGCTATTGATTTTATTGTCATTAGGACAATAACTGATACACCAGTACTAACTGGACATCAAGCATTTGAGCAGAATTGTAAAAAAGCATCTGACCAAACAAAAGATATTGTTTTCAAATTTATAAACATGATTAAAAAACAGTGGCATTAGACCACTGTTTTTAATCATACATTTTTGGTTTATAAATCATTCTATTTTCTAAAGCAAAAACACGTTTTGAATATTCACCTGGTTCAACTTGTTCAAGAGCTTTATCAAACATATGCATTCTTGCATCTATATTATCTATGAGATAAACAATCTCAGCCTCTCTAATTTGAGGAAGAACAGGAGATCCAAATTCATTTTTACCATGATGGGAGAGAACCATATGTTGAAGTAAAATAACCTCTTCTCCTTCAATATTTAATTCTTTAGCAGCTTCATGAATCATTGCTTGAGATATTGAAATATGTCCAAGTAATTTTCCTTCAAGTGTGTATGTTGGAACAACTGGTCCACTCAATTCAACAGTCTTTCCTAAATCATGTAACAAAATACCTGCATAAATTAAATCAGCATTCAATTGTGGATAATTCCCTATCATTGCATCAGCCAATTTCAACATAGACAGTGTATGATATGCCAGTCCAGAAACAAATTCGTGATGATTTTTACTTGCTGCTGGATAAATCTTCAATTTTTCAATATTTTGCTCAAGAAGATACTTTGTTAATGTGTAAAGTTTCATATTAGATATGCGCTTGACATATTCCATCATTTCCTTAATCATCACATCAGCATCCAAAGGTGCTTTTGATAAAAATTGAACTTGTTGATTTTCTTGATAAGAAACATTGTCTATTCCAATGACTTTCATTTGGCGATCATCACTGTATTTGATAATATCCCCTTTTCCTCTTACAACTGCACCAGTTGTTAATGTCTTGATTTGCTCATCTGATGCATTCCATAATTTTGCATCAATTGTTCCAGTTTCATCTTGAAAAACAATACTAAGATAATTACTTTTGTTAGCTCCATTAGTTTTTCCAGTTGTGACATGAGAAATCATAGCTGTAAATTCTACATTATCATTTCCACATTTCATATCTTTAATTTTAATCATTCGGATCCTCCCATAATTCACTAATAATATTAACAACATCATCATATTCATAGCCTTTTTGGACTAAAAATGTAATAATCTTACTCTTCAATTGATGACTGTCATATCTCGTCTTATAACGATTATATACACGTTCATATTCTTTCGTTAATAGTTTCTTTGTATGTTCTTCTGGAAACACAAAATCAAAATTATTAATTGCACGTTCTACAACATCCTGTGAAAAACCTTTATTGAAAAGTTTATGTTTAATGTTTTGAATAAGTGCATATTGTGGTTTGTTTGTATTTTCATTATACAATTTCTTAACGATTTCAAAAGCCTTATCATATTCTAAATCTTGTGAGTAATTCGCTAAAAATTCATCAATGACAAATGGTGAAACACCATTATTCTTTAAATTAAATATAATCTTATTCATACCAAGACCTAAACGAATAGAACGCTGGAAATAATTTTTAGTATATTCCGCATCATCAATTAAATTCTTTTGAACCAGAATATCCATTGTCATATCAATCTGGATATCATCAAAGTCACCTTTATCAGCTAACTTTTTTTGCATCTTAGCATAAGTATAGTCCTTATATGTTAAATACTTTAAAGCCAAATGATACGCTCTAGAGACCTGCTCTTGATCTTTTAAGGCATCTAGTTCTTCTCTATCAACAACCTGTCCAACACTCAGACCATAGCGATCAATAACCTGTGAAGAAAGAGTGAGCATAACTTGATGATTATCAAATTGAAAAGAAACCTGATAAGTTTTGCCTTTATCTGGCACCATCGAAACAACCTTATAACAATAATGATGTTTCGATAAAGCCTTACGATAAGTATTCATAATCTTTTTATAAAAATTTTCACTACTATATTGCATAGCATCTTCAACAGCATGCATAGATAATTGGCTAAGATCAGTTTGTGCTAATTCTAATATCTTTTGAGTCAAATCTACCTTATCCTCAAAAAAGAAACCATTACGCCCATCCAAAATAACTCCTTCTAAATTTTTATCATAACGAGCCAAAGCAGGTATTCCACTTGCCATTGCTTCAATAAATGTTAATCCCTGTGTTTCAGTAATAGATGCAGAAACAAAAAGATCAGAGACATGATAATATGAAGGAACTAAATCAGCTTCTTTAGGACCAGTAAAATAAACACAATGTGTCAATTGTAACTCTTTTGTTAACTCCTGAAGTTCTTCAAGTTGTGGACCACCACCTACAATCATTAAACAAATCTGATGATTCTTTGAATAAATATCCTGCATCGCTTCAATCAATAAGTCTACACTTTTCTCAGGAGCTACTCGCCCTAAAAAAGTAACAACAAATTTATTTTCCAATTGATATTCTTTAATAATGTCATTCATCACTTTTTGATTCTTGTTTTTAACAGAAAATTTATCTAATTGCAATCCTGTCCCAATCACATTAATTGAATTTGAAATTCCATATTCTCTTAATGCATCTGCCGTCTTTTGCGAGGGAACAATCAGTTCTGAACAACTGTCACCATATATTTTAGAAATTTTTTCTATAATTTTTTTGGCCGCATGATCAACAGCTTTAATATTCCCAGGCGCAATATAATGTGAATAATCAGCCCACATTGTATGGTATGTATAACATACTGGAATATTTAAAATTTCACCAGCAATCTTCCCAAATATACCAATTCCAAACTCTGTCTGAATATGAATAATATCTGGTTCAAATTCTTTTAATTCTTTCATTCCTTTAAAAGAATAGATATTAGATGCTCGATAACCATATAGTTTTTTTAAATCTAAACCAGGTAAACGAAGAACCATATCATCTTCATCAATATAATCGCTATCATTTGGTAATATTGTTGTTACAACCAAAACATGATGACCATGTTTTTTCAACTCGTTTTTTAAGATATGTGTAGATGTAGCAACACCATTAATATCAGGTAAATAAGTATCACTTAATAATGCAATATTCATTTAATCACTCCAATCTCGAACTATTAATTTCTTTGTTTAATGAGAAAACCAACCCTCCAATAATAAGTCCTAAGTAATAAGACATAAATCTCCATAAAAATAATGAAGAAGACGTTCCAACAGTTCCTAAGAAACTAAATAACAAAACATAAATACCTTCACTACCACCACTGGCACCAGGAATTGGTAAGAAAGCATTAATTAAATAGATAAACGAACATAATCCTAAAAAATCTAAAAACTCCCACCACGAAACATTTAAATTCAATGCCTTTGCTGCAAAGAAAGGCATACTATAAATAATTGTTAACTTAACAAAATTACATAAACAAGATTTTACCAAAACCATCCTATTTTTTTGTAAAAATTTTAACTGTTCCCTAAAATCAGCCAAATACTGTTCTATTTTAGCACATGTCATCTCATAATCCTTAATAATATGCATCTTACATAATAACTTTAAAACATTATGCGTAACAAAATGTTGTAACCTTTTTGATTTAGCTCCACCAAACAACCCTAAGATAACAGCAAAATTGATCATAAATCCTAATATAGCTAGACTAAAAACACCTGCTTGTTCAGTCACAAAATAATTATATTTCAACAATACAACAACACCAGTATATAGAACCAATACACTTTGATAACAAATAAAACACATTAATAAAATACTTGATGAATTTGTAGGAACTATGCCTTGTTTATTAAAAATGTAAACTTGAGCAAATTGTCCACCACTTGCAAAAGGAGTTATGCCATTAAAGAAAGTACCACTAATTGCATTCACAAATGATTGTTTAAAAGTATAATCCTGTTTATATGCTTTTCCAAAATACCAAAGCGAAAGAGCATCAAATAAATAATAACTGAACATAATCAATCCCATAATAACAATCCATGATATTTTTGCTTCTTGAAATGATAAAAGTACTTGATCAAATTGTTCTCCAATTGATAAATAGATTGAAGTTCCACCAATGAGTAAAATAATAAGAATATTTAAAAAATATTTTTTATTTCTCATAAGTCATTTCTTTAAAGATAAAATATATCTTATCTTTAAAAACTCCTTTCTGATGATAAGAGAATCAGTTATCTATTATCTCAACCATCGCTATTTATAGATATCCATATATTTTATGTTTTGATTCTACAAAAATATACCTATCTTTATCATAATAATTTTACTACATTTTATCATATAAGGAAAGAAAAAGGGGAATAAAATAGGAAATGAAGGAAAGACAAAAAAAAGGATATCCAGTGTGGATATCCGAAGTGAACTGGCAGCTTGCTATTGTCGCGATTGCTCACTATCGTCGCCGTTATGATGCTTAACTTCTGTGTTCGGGATGGGTACAGGTGTTTCCATCATGCTATCGCTACCAGATCTCTCCTGGTGCCTTCCTCTCGGAGCACTCAAAACTGAACAGTAATCTCGCCTTCTTCTTGAACAACCTTCTTCTGGTTAAGTCCTCGACCTATTAGTATCAGTCAGCTTCGCACATCGCTGCGCTTACACCTCTGACCTATCAACCTCATCGTCTTTGAGGGGTCTTACTTCCGAAGAATGGGAAGTCTCATCTTGGAGGGGGCTTCACACTTAGATGCCTTCAGCGTTTATCCCTTCCAGACTTAGCTACCCAGCTGTGCCACTGGCGTGACAACTGGTGCACCATTGGTCTGTCCACCCCGGTCCTCTCGTACTGAGGGCAGCTCTCCTCAAACTTCCTACGCCCACGACAGATAGGGACCGAACTGTCTCACGACGTTCTGAACCCAGCTCGCGTACCGCTTTAATGGGCGAACAGCCCAACCCTTGGAACCGACTTCAGCTCCAGGATGCGATGAGCCGACATCGAGGTGCCAAACCTCCCCGTCGATGTGAACTCTTGGGGGAGATCAGCCTGTTATCCCCAGGGTAGCTTTTATCCGTTGAGCGACGGCCCTTCCATTCGGCACCGCCGGATCACTAAGCCCGACTTTCGTCCCTGCTCGACTTGTTGGTCTCGCAGTCAAACACCCTTTTGCCTTTGCACTCTACGCATGATTTCCAACCATGCTGAGGGTATCTTTGGGCGCCTCCGTTACTCTTTGGGAGGCGACCGCCCCAGTCAAACTGCCCACCTGACACTGTCCCGTCGCCAGCTTATGGCGTCCGGTTAGAACTTCAATACATGAAGGGTAGTATCCCAACGGCGACTCCTCGAATACTGGCGTATCCG
The DNA here is from genome assembly GCF_009767585.1 of Coprobacillus cateniformis. Classification (NCBI taxonomy): domain Bacteria; kingdom Bacillati; phylum Bacillota; class Erysipelotrichia; order Erysipelotrichales; family Coprobacillaceae; genus Coprobacillus; species Coprobacillus cateniformis. Next base: position 2,982,600 of record NZ_WSNW01000001.1, on the reverse strand, counting down.
TCTCTTCGTCTCCTACCTATCCTGTACATCATGCATCAAAATCCAATATCAAGCTACAGTAAAGCTCCATGGGGTCTTTCCGTCTAGTCGCGGGTAACCTGCATCTTCACAGGTACTAAGACTTCACCGAGTCTACAGCTGAGACAGCGCCCAAATCGTTACGCCTTTCGTGCGGGTCAGAACTTACCTGACAAGGAATTTCGCTACCTTAGGACCGTTATAGTTACGGCCGCCGTTTACTGGGGCTTCAATTCATGGCTTCGCTTGCGCTGACCACTCCTCTTAACCTTCCAGCACCGGGCAGGCGTCACCCCCTATACTTCGACTTGCGTCTTGGCAGAGAGCTGTGTTTTTGGTAAACAGTCGCTTGGGCCGTTTTACTGCGGCTCATCTCTCAATGAGCACTCCTTCTCCCGAAGTTACGGAGTCATTTTGCAGAGTTCCTTAGCTATAGTTCTCTCGCTCACCTTAGGATTCTCTCCTCACCCATGTGTGTCCATTTTCGGTACGGGCTGACAAAGAGTTGATTGCTAGAAGCTTTTCTTGGAAGCTTGCTTCGGCGACTTCTGTACTTATCGTAATGTTCCATACGCGTCACGCCTTCGGGTTTCAACATCCGGATTTGCCTGGATGTCCCCTACCTCGCTTGCACCAGCTATTCCAGCAGCTGGATCGCCTAGCCTGCTCCGTCACTCCATTGCCTCTTCATCAGGTACGGGAATCTCCACCCGTTGTCCATCGACTACGCCTTTCGGCCTCGCCTTAGGTCCCGACTTACCCAGAGCGGACGAACCTTCCTCTGGAAACCTTGGGTATTCGGTGCGTGGGATTCTCACCCACGTTCCGCTACTCACACCGGCATTCTCTCTTCCTGCCGCTCCACATGTCCTTGCGGTCATGCTTCCTCGCTGACAGGAACGCTCCCCTACCACTTATACTTGTCGTATAAATCCATAGCTTCGGTATTATGCTTAGCCCCGGTAAATTTTCGGCGCAGAGTCATTCGACCAGTGAGCTGTTACGCACTCTTTAAAGGGTGGCTGCTTCTGAGCCAACCTCCTGGTTGTCTGGACATCTCCACATCCTTTTCCACTTAGCATATATTTTGGGACCTTAGCTGATGGTCTGGGCTGTTTCCCTTTTGACTACGGACCTTATCACCCGCAGTCTGACTGCCAGATATGTTCCTGTGACATTCGGAGTTTGATTATATTCAGTACCTCGGGATGAGGCCATCACATATTCAGTGCTCTACCTTCACATAACTTTCACTCTGACGCTAGCCCTAAAGCTATTTCGGGGAGAACCAGCTATCTCCGAGTTCGTTTGGAATTTCACCCCTAGCCACAATTCATCCGCCAACGTTTCAACGGGGGTCGGTTCGGTCCTCCATCGGGTTTTACCCCAACTTCAACCTGATCATGGCTAGATCACTCGGTTTCGGGTCTATGACATACAACTCTCGCCCTATTCAGACTCGCTTTCGCTTCGGCTCCGCATCTCCTGCTTAACCTCGCTGCATATCATAACTCGCCGGCTCATTCTACAAAAGGCACGCCATCACCCCTTAACGGGCTCTGACTTCTTGTAAGCATATGGTTTCAGGTTCTCTTTCACTCCCCTCCCGGGGTTCTTTTCACCTTTCCCTCACGGTACTGGTTCACTATCGGTCACAAAGGAGTATTTAGCCTTTCGAGATGGTCCTCGATAATTCCGTCAGGATTCCACGTGCCCCGACGTACTCAGGTACTGTCTCGCATCACTTCACGATTTCGGATACGGGAATGTCACCCTCTTCGTCGCTCCTTCCCAGAAGCTTCTCCTATCATGTCATGTCTGCTTCGCTGACAGCCCTATAACCCCATCTTTGCGATGGTTTGGGCTCCTCCGCTTTCGCTCGCCGCTACTTACGGAATCGTTCTTTACTTTCTTCTCCTGCAGGTACTGAGATGTTTCAGTTCCCTGCGTCTCGCCACGCATCACTATTTATTCATCATGCGCTGACATCCCATTACGGATGCCGGGTTCCCCCATTCGGACATCGACGGGTCCTTGCCTGCTTACTGCTCGCCGTCGCGTTTCGCCGTTTGCTGCGTCCTTCTTCGCCTCTTTGTGCCTAGGCATTCGCCATACGCTCTTTCTTACTTAACCTAAAGTGTTCAAGTTCTACTTGTTTTTTTGTTTCGTGATCTCTCGATCACTCAGCTTGTTATCTTAGTTTTTTTACCACTTTGACTAGATGATTCAACCTTCTCATGAATTTCTATTCCTGATCTCGTTTCTTTCATCTTATCTTTTCGTTTGTAAAAAGTTTTGTTTTTACTAGATTACTATTCAGTTTTCAATGTTCCCTGAGTTCGCCCTCTTCAAGCTCACTCAAAACTAAACAGAAACTCACGCTCTTCTCCCTAGAAAGGAGGTGATCCATCCCCACGTTCCCGTAGGGATACCTTGTTACGACTTCACCCTAATCATCAGTCCCACCTTAGACAGCTCTCTCCTTGCGGTTAAGCCACCGGCTTCGGGTGTTACCAACTCTCATGGTGTGACGGGCGGTGTGTACAAGGCCCGAGAACGTATTCACCGCGACATTCTGATTCGCGATTACTAGCGATTCCAACTTCGTGCAGTCGAGTTGCAGACTGCAGTCCGAACTGAGAACGGGTTTTTGGGTTTCGCTCCACCTCGCGGCTTCGCTTCCCTTTGATCCGTCCATTGTAGCACGTGTGTAGCCCAGGTCATAAGGGGCATGATGATTTGACGTCATCCCCGCCTTCCTCCTCCTTGCAGAGGCAGTCTCGCTAGAGTCCCCAACTTAATGATGGTAACTAGCGACAAGGGTTGCGCTCGTTGCGGGACTTAACCCAACATCTCACGACACGAGCTGACGACAACCATGCACCACCTGTATCCCCTATAGCTATCTCTCTATCTCTAGAGCCTTTAGAGGTATGTCAAGACCTGGTAAGGTTCTTCGCGTTGCTTCGAATTAAACCACATGCTCCACCGCTTGTGCGGGCCCCCGTCAATTCCTTTGAGTTTCATTCTTGCGAACGTACTACTCAGGCGGAGTACTTATTGCGTTAACTGCAGCACTGAGGTTTGACCCCCAACACTTAGTACTCATCGTTTACGGCGTGGACTACTAGGGTATCTAATCCTATTTGCTCCCCACGCTTTCGGGACTGAGCGTCAGTTGCAGCCCAGATCGTCGCCTTCGCCACTGGTGTTCCTCCATATATCTACGCATTTCACCGCTACACATGGAATTCCACGATCCTCTACTGCACTCTAGCTATTTGGTTTCCACGGCTTACTGAAGTTTAGCTTCAGGCTTTCACCGCAGACCTCTATTGCCGCCTGCTCCCTCTTTACGCCCAATGATTCCGGATAACGCTCGCCACCTACGTATTACCGCGGCTGCTGGCACGTAGTTAGCCGTGGCTTTCTCATAAAGTACCGTCACTTATGAATCATTTCCTATTCATACCGTTCTTCCTTTATAACAGAGGTTTACATACCGAAATACTTCTTCCCTCACGCGGCGTTGCTCGGTCAGGGTTTCCCCCATTGCCGAAAATTCCCTACTGCTGCCTCCCGTAGGAGTCTGGGCCGTGTCTCAGTCCCAGTGTGGCCGTCCACCCTCTCAGGTCGGCTACGCATCGTCGCCTTGGTGAGCCGTTACCTCACCAACCAGCTAATGCGCCATAAGTCCATCCTCCTGCTATCCATACGGATATTTAATGAAGCGGTCATGCGACCCCTTCACCTATGCGGTCTTAGCTATCATTTCTAATAGTTATCCCCCTCATGAGGGCAGGTTACTTATGTATTACTCACCCGTTCGCCACTCACTGATAAAATCAGTGCGTTCGACTTGCATGTATTAGGCACGCCGCCAGCGTTCATCCTGAGCCAGGATCAAACTCTCCATTGTTTATCTCAAACAATAACTTGTTCTCTTGACTCTTTTTTCTTACTACTTTCTTTGACGTGTTTTCTGTTTAGTTTTCAATGTCCTTGACCCGTTTTTGGCACCTCTCTGGCGCCTCTCTCGTCGAGTGCTCACTTATAATATCATTTCTCCTCTCCCTTGTAAAGTCTTTTTTTCGTTTTTTTTATATTTTTTTCTACACAAATAGACACAAAATAAAAAAAGGTTGATTTCATCAACAAAAATGAAACATAGCCTTTTTAATATTTTATTTATAATGTAAAGCAGCTGAAATAGCACTAATGAATGTTGCTCTGATATTGCCTTTTTCCAATGCCTCAACGCCTCTAATTGTTGATCCACCTGGCGAACAGACATTATCCTTTAATATACCAGGATGTATATTTGTCTCTAACTGCATTGCACCTGATCCAAGAACAGTTTGAGCAGCCAATTTATAGGCCATACTTCTTGGCATTCCTTCTTTCACAGCGCCATCTGCTAGCGCTTCAATAACCATATATATGAAAGCCGGTCCACAACCACTAACTGTACCAGCAACTCCCATGAGATGACTAGGAACAATCTCTACTTCTCCAATAGAGGCAAACATATCTAGTGTAAAAGCAAATTCTTCTTTAGTTAATGAATGTGTTTCTTCTAACAACGACATTCCTTTTAATACAAGAGCTGGTGTATTAGGCATAACAAAAATATGCCTTGTAGATGCATCAAGTATTTCATTATACTTAGCATAATCATATCCTAACACAATTGAAATTATTGCCTTTTCTTTTAATAGGTCTTTCAATGGTTGTAAAACCTTCTCAACGACTTGAGGCTTAACACCTATAAAAACCATTTCACTTTGTTGTACAACATCTTCTTCACTATCCGCAATTGAGAAACCTAACTCTTTGACTTTATCTAATTGTCCATCCATAATATCAAAAGCAATCATATCACCTGCTTTTAAAAATCCAGACTTCTCAATGCCGCAGGCAATTGCTCCTGCCATATTCCCCATTCCAATAAATCCTATTTTTTTCATATATCCTCCTTATACAAGAAAAGCTAACATCAAGTTAGCTTATAATTTTCTATTTCTTAAAAATGCTGGAACATCATCGTCATCATCATCTTGAGTTTCAAAAACTGTAGGTCTTACAGTTGATTCATAAGGTGATGTTTGTCTAGGCATACTTTGTGTTTGAGTAGGCATTGGGGCAGGTTCTTCATCATCTTCAAAACCAGTTGCAATCACAGTAACAATAACTTGATCATCTAAGTTTTCATTAATAGCAACTCCCAATACTGTATTGACATCATTTCCAACTGCCTCTCTAATTGTTGCAAGAGCAGTATTCGCATCATATAAAGTAATATTTGTTCCACCTGTCACATTAACAATAGCATCTTTTGCACCTGCAATAGATACATCTAATAATGGCGAAGAAATAGCACGCATTGCTGCTTCTTCAGCTTTATTTTCACCATCACTCATTCCAATACCAATTAACGCAGAACCTCTATCTTTCATAACTGACGAAACATCAGCAAAATCAAGATTAATAAAGGCAGGAATAGCAATCAAGTCAGTAATTGTTTGAACCCCTTGTCTTAAAACATTATCAGCTTCTCTAAAAGCTTCACCCATAGGCTTTCTTCCAATTGCATCTAATAAACGATCATTAGAAACAACAATAATAGAATCAACATTTTCTCTAAGTTCAGCCAATCCACCTTTTGCTTGTCTTAAAACCTTTGGACCTTCAAAAGTAAACGGTGAAGTCACAACTCCTACTGTTAATGCTCCTAATTCTCTACAAATTTTCGCAACAACTGGTGCAGCACCAGTTCCAGTTCCTCCACCCATACCAGCAGCGACAAAAACCATATTAGCTCCTGATAGAGCTTCTTTAATTTCCTGTTCAGTTTCTAAGGCAGCTTTGCGTCCGACTTCTGGATTTCCTCCCGCTCCTAGACCATGAGTTAATTCTCTTCCTAAAATAATTTTATTTTCAATATCTATTCCTTTTAAAATTTGAGCATCAGTATTTGCAACATAAAAGTCAACACCCCTTACTCCATCTTTAGCCATTCTAGCGACAGCATTACAACCACCACCACCAACTCCAATGACCTTAATCTTTGCAACTTGTACAAAATCTAAATTACTATCCATATTTCCATCCTCACTTTTATATTAATCTTCTTCACTAAAGAAATTCTCAATAACCTTCGAAAATCTACTTTTATTCTTTTTATCACTATGAATCGGTTTGGATTTCGTCAATCCCTTAAATCTGATACTCATCGTACTTGAAATATCAGGTAAAATTAATGAAGGATCCATTTTTCCTAATATTCTTGAACGATCATTTAAATAATACATCATTCCTAAACAAGAGACAAAAGACATATCTCTTGCTCCGATTGTATCAGGTCGATAAGTTCTCACTGCACTCTCTAAAACAACGCTAGAAACTTTTTCAATATCAGGAAGTTCTCCACCACCACCCACAATGACTGTTTCATAACTTCTACCATCATTAATAATATCAATTTTCGTTTTGATGACTTCCATAATATCTTTAACACCTTCACTTAATACTTCAGCTAAATCTCTCTGTGTGTAGTGTGTCTCTTTGTCCTGATTTCTTGTTGTATGTATAATATCTTCATCACCAATATGGTAATCACATGTTCCATATTTGACTTTATAAACCTCTGCTCTATCCATCGGAATTTGCCAAGAGGTAGCAATTTTCTTTGTTAAATCATATCCTCCAACACCAGCTTGCGCGATATATTTCAAATAACCACCCTCAAAGAATGCAACTGTTGATGTCTTATAACCAATATCAATTAATATTGCTCCTTCTTGAAGATATACAGCATCGAAAGCTTCTTTGGCACATGCATAGGCATTAATTGTAATATCCAAAACCTCAACACCTGCTTTTTCGACTGCACTTATATAACTATAAAGAAGTTTTTTCTTTGTTGTAATGACTAATGATTCCGCTTTTAATGATGCTGATTTTTGCCCAATTGGAATCTCTCTCATAACTTTAGTATCTAACTGATATAATGTTGGAATGACAGAAATAACCTCTTCATTATCATCACGCTCAAAACGTCTTGATAATTTCAATGCACGAACAACATCATCACTTGTAATTTGATCTGAAGGAGAATTAACTTTTGTGATTCCATCACTTTGATAGATATGTGCGTGAAATGATGGAATACATAAAGCGACTTTTGTAATTGTTGCCCCTAACGCTGCTGAAGCTTCATCTAACAATGTTTTAATCTCACTTACAACAGTTGGCATACTTTCGATTTTCCCTTTACGAATACCATGACTCGTCATCTTTTTAGAAAATAATATATTTATATTTGCACTTACAACTTCACCCACTAAGAGTTTGACAGTTGCACTTCCTATATCTAATACAGCATAGATATCTTTCATAAATGATTCTCCTTTAAAAAATACTTCTACAATATTGTATCATAAAACCAACGATAAGAAAACAGATAATCTTGAAAGAATATATGTTTTTTTTGTCGAGAAAAAGAATTGTTTTCAGTCCCTCACTTCATTGATGACAGGTTGAAGTTCATTTTTTAAATTCAAGATAAAATCTTCACTTTTCTCATAGAGTGTTATCATTATTATATTTATTACTGTTAACTCTAAAATAATTTTCTATATTTAAATATACAATTTTTACAGGCAAAGGAATAATTAAAAATTATTCCACCACTCTATAATCTCTATTGCATAGTTCCAGTTGGTTTCTATCCTCTAAATCATATTATAGCTATCTGTCTGTTAGATAATTCCGATTGTCTGTAAGTCAGCTTATCGATATCAGTTATAACTTTTTTCTTTCATGATGATTATTTCGTTCACTATAGCTGTGTGTTATACCCTTGTTTACCTCATAACTATAATGATAATCCTCTTTAACTTTCCTCTATACATTATCCCTCTTCTTGCGATACCATATAATGCTACTTTATGGATCAGTATCCTTTAGGCTTCACTGGTGGTACTTAAGGAAAAACAATTATTGGTATGATAGATATTTTTAAGAGACTTCGAAATTATGATAGTAAATTGTAGAGATAGTGCTCTTAGGCATAATGAGACTCGTTCTTAAAAAAGAGCAAAACAAATACACATAAACATATGTATATTCATTTCACTTGGAAACCTTCCGCATTCTTGTTACAAAGCAAATGAACATCAAAAATTCTTAATAAATAATAAAAAAACATCAAAAGCAATATATCTTATTTCAAGATTGCCATAACATCACTAGATCTTATATCATCCTTATCATGCCTAAAAAAGGAGGGATTTCTCCCTCCTTTCATGCTAACATCCTTTGGGGTAATCCCCCCTTAAAAAGTTATATTAACGCTTTAAACACAGCACTGTTTTCAATCACCTTTTGTATAATGAACTGACTTTAAGCATCAATAACTTATTGTGAACTCTGTCCTTCTTCCTTCTTACCAAGAGTTTGTGAAGTTCCTTGACTTGGTACTGTTCCTGTACTTGGAACAGTGTTAGGAACAATAACTTCATTCACATGAACTTTAACACTTATGCTTTTTTCAATCACTTTTGGCTCAACGATTACATTTTCTTGTTTTGGTTTTACAAGAGGAGTAACAGCATACGTACTATTCGCTGTCTTAGGTATCCATGTAATAACTCCAGAAGATGGATTCGAAGCTATATAATCTGTAATCACTTGATTTGATGGATTATAATAAACAACCAAAGGAGTCGTATAACCTTCAACATTATCTCCATTATGTCCTGCATCTCTAAAACAATCCGTTATTGATTCGAGATTATCAGGCAATGAAATTATTCCGCTCATATATTCACAGAAATCAAATGTATAATTCATAGAAGTAATTGAATTTGGTAATGTTAATGTTACTTTTTTAAGAGCAGCATACTCAAACATATAATCAATATTTGTAAGTTTCTTAGCATTGGCAAATAAATTCGATGGAATTTGTTCAACCATTGACATCTCAAACATGGAAACAGCTGATTCGACTCTATTCGATAATTGATAATCATTAGGGACATTAGTAAATTGACTAGACTTAAATAAGTTATCAAAGTTGGAAATTGTATCTGGCAGATTTTCAGGAAATGCCTTAAGGTCAGGTGCTAAAAACGATATTGGCATTCTCCAATCGAGTGCATTACCGTTCTTGGCAAATCTTATATAACTTCCTCCAAGGGTGTTGCTAGTGAGATTAGATACTTCTTGACTAATATAGAAATTAGCAGTAGTAAAATTTGGATCAGTTAATAACTCTCCTATATTTTCATCATTTACATAAAGATAAGCTCTGGCATCAGAAGCACCCGTAAATGTCATCTTATAATCATCACGATAATCACCAAGTTCTTGTTTGAAAATCAAACGTTTTTTCGTTGTCGTATTTTCAAATATATTGCTTTCAACTTTATAACCACTAGTACTACTTGAACTAAAACTTTTTGGAAGAATTACATCCTCTGTATTATTTTCACCTGAAAACATCTTGTAAGTTGAAGTCACTTCAATTGATTCATTTTTCCCTTGCCACATAATTTTACCATTCATATCTGCATAAGCACTTAAATCCACTGTTTCTTCTGTTCCAATGTATTTAAGATAAGCACCATTATATGGACCATTAGGATCACTGACTTTTACAAACATTGTCTCATCTAAACTTTTACTTATCCAATCAATACGCGACTCTGGACTATCATCATAAAAATACTGAACATAATTAGCAATCTCCTCATTTGATCCATTATAATAAACTTTTAATCGTGGATTGTCTACATTAGTAGCAGCATAATCAAAAGACCACATCATATTATTAATATAATCTCCCAGTGTGATTTCTCCAGTGAGGTTTTCACAATTTTCAAACATAGCTTCTACATTTTTAATTGAGTCAGGCAATTTTATATTAACGTTTTGAAGCTGAGTACAACCATTAAATGCATGAGGTGCATTAACAAGACGTTTTGTATGATCAAAGAATCCATCTGGAATACTAGTGATTTGCGTATTCCTAAAGATAGACTCAATATCAACAAGGCTTGAGGCGTTATCTAAAAAGCCTTGTGGAATTTCGTCAATTGCTGTATTCTCAAACATACCTACTGCAGTAGTAACATTATTTGATATTTTAAAGTCATTAGCTATTTTTTGAATCTTCGAATCAGAAAATGCATAATTCAAATCAGTCAGTGTATCAGGCATATTTTCTGGAACTTCACGTAAATTATCCTTTATTAATGATAGTGATGTCCAATTCTTATTTCCTTCCTTGGCAAATCTAATAATGCTTCCTGATATATCAGTCAGATCAGTTGTTTCTGAAGAAATATATAAATACCCCTGCGGATGAGCAAAATTTATATCCAGTTTATTATCATCATTTACATAAACGTAAGTTCTTGCATCAGTAGCATCTGTAAAATTGATATCTTTATCATATTTATGATTAACTTCCAGCATCGTTTTATAAACCAAACGCTTTCTTGTTGTTGTTCCAGCAAATATATTTTCATTTACTGTATACTTCGGTCCGTACCGCATCCATTCTTCATAAAATGGGTTAAAGTGTACTGGAAGAATAATGTCTTCAGCGTTATTTACACCCTCAAACATCTTATAAGTTGAAGTCACTTCAATGATGTCATTATCACCATGCCAATAAAGATGCTCGACATTTCCATAAGTTGGACTTCTCTTGACAACCATATAACGACTTAAGTCTACTGTTTCTTGCGTTCCTATATATCTAAGATAAGAGCCATTATACGGTCCTGCAGAATCAGTCACTTTCTCAAACATTGTTTTATCTAAAATATTGTTTGTATCAAACCACATGACCTTGTCTGATTCAAAGTTTCCTGAATTCACATAATCTTTAATTTGAGAATGCGATGAATTGTAATAAATATGTAATGCTGCTGGAGTTTCTACCGGAATCTCTGAATCTGACGCAGATAAATAAAAACTATCCCTCAATGTAAATACACTGTTGTTAGGAAGATAAAGTCTTCCACATAATGTGCTCGCATAAGCAAAGAAAGCATCCATATTTGTTATTGAATCTGGTAATTTAATATTGAATTGTGTTTTCACATTAGTCGAACTAAACATCCCGCTAATATCAGTTAGTGATGATGCATCATCAAATAGATGTGATGATATTTTATTTAAGTTTTCTATAGATTCAAACATATCTTGAGTTGTTGTAACTTTATCAGACAGTCGGAAAGATTCTGGAATTTCCGGAATCGTAGAATGTCCAAATGTTGTTATATAAGAAGTCGTATTATCTGGCATATTTTCTGGGAATTCCTTCAACTGACAACCCTCAAATGTATTATTCATTTCAGTCCAATTAACATTTCCTTTTTTATCAAAGCGAGCATAATCTATTTCTCTATTCTGTAGTAGCGAATAGGAAAAATCATTCAAATTATCAAAATGTGAAGAAATATAGATATTCTTGTGCCCACTAGAGCCTACTTGTTGCACATTAGCATTATCCACATAAACATAAGCTCTTGCATCAGCAGCACCATCAAAGGTCATATCAGATATATTTTCCGACACATCCCTAAAAGTTAGACGTTTTTTCGATGTTGTACCTTCAAATATATTCGTATTGATGATATCTCTTGTAAAGTACTCATTTAAGATAATATCCTCTACATGATTATCTCCCTCAAACATTTTATATGTTGAATTAACTGGAATAATGGATTCTCCACTTCTCCAATACAATATTCCATCATCATTTACATAATCCGCAAAATCTATTGTTTGTTCTGAACCAATATATCTAAGGTAATGACCAGAATATGGTCCATTAGGATCTTTTACCTTCTCAAACATACTGTCTGTCAAATATTTTGCCATATTGCTATAGTCTATCCAAGTGATTTTATCATCATAATAACTATCCTTATAAGAACTTATCATTTGATTTGAAGGATTATGGAAAACGAGTAGCGGAGTATTGTAACCCTGATAATTGGATGCATCTACTCCCGCCCAGGAGAAACACCTTTCCATATCATCTGTAATACCATCTGACAATACGATTGTGCCTCGAAGAGCCCGTGTATCCAAAAACATATCAGTCATTACTGTGACCGAATTAGGTAATCCAATCGATACGTCAGCAAGAGAGGAACATAGAGAAAACATATTAGCGGTATTTTCTAGTTTTTTTGCTTTATCAAACAAATTCGAAGGTATAGATACAATATTTGTAGCCCTAAACATCCCTTTGGCAACTACAGCTTTATTAGATAGTTGAAAGTTTTCTATGTTATCTTTGGTAAAAGTAGCATAATCAAAAGTACTGGTATAATCAGTCACTGTATCCGGCATATTTTCCGGCATTTCATAAAGATGACTATTAGAAAATGTATATTGCATACTCGTCCAGTTAGCATTCCCTTTTTTATCAAAACAAACTCTTAAATCAATATTATTAGAATCCATACAAAGATCGTCAAGGCTCTCACATTCTGACGAAATGTAGATATTTCGATGAATTTTAGTAGCCCCTGCCTCAACTGCTGCTTTATCTATATAGAGATAAGCATGTGCATCAGCAGCATCTTCAAATACTCTGTTACTAATATAATCCTCACCGTAAAAAGTTTTACATTTTAGAATCAAACGTTTTTTAGATGTTGTGCCTAAGAACGTATTCGTAGCAATAATAGTTTCCTCGCGGTCAGACGCTGGTAAAAAAACATTTTCTACATGATCATTACCCATAAACATCTTAAATGTTGACTCCACATTGATGAGTGCATCACCATTCTTCCAATACAATTCTCCAGAAACAGTATCTCCATATTTGATCAAATCCACATCTTCATCTGTACCTATATATTTCAGGTATTTATGATTATATGGACCATCATTCCCATCATCAACCAATTGAAACATTGTATTATCTAGCAGTTTGGTGTCCTTACATATCCAGGTAAGACTTGATGGATTTCTGTTTTCAATATAGTTTGTAATCACCGAATTGAATCGATTATAAAAAACAACTAACGTTGATGGACGTTGATCATCATCAGGCAGGGATGCACTATCTCCAGTACGATCAAAACTTTCCTCCATTTCTTCTATATTGTCTGGCAATGTGATAAACCCTTGAAGATACTCTGCTCCACTAAACATATAATTAATATTTACTAGACTTGTTGCATTGTCAAAGAAATGTGATGGTAACTTTGTTAGTCCAGTATTCTCAAACATATTGTAGCTTTCTACAACTTTATCAGACAATTGAAAATCTTCTGGTATCTCCGTTAAGGACATACAGTCCCCAAATGTATATGAATAGTCAGTCACAGTATCTGGCATATTTTCAGGAAACTCATTTAAAGCTGTTCCATAAAATGCATTATACAGGCTTAGCCAGTCAGCATTTCCATCCTTATCAAAGCGTACTTTTTCAGTATTGTAGATACCATTATCAGCAGTTAATATATTACTTATATCTAGTACATCTGATGATATATACATGACGATAATCAAGTGACCAAAAATTGTGTCTAAGACTTTCATCCATATAAACATAAGCCCTTGCATCCTGAGCATCAAACTCAATATCCGATACATCTGTTTCAAGATATAAACTACTCAATCTTCTTTTCTTTGTTGTATTTCCAAATGTATTCGAATCAATTCCAATTGCCATAATTCCGCTTGGCAAAATGAAATCCTCTGCAATCAAATTATCATCTTCAAACATTTTATATGTTGAGTTAATTCTATATATTCCAGTTGCATCCTCAAAATAAATGTTATTAACATATGCGTATTTTGTTAAATCAATCTTGTCTATATTAGCTCCCTTGTACTTTAGATAAAATTTCTGTGTTATATGATCCTCATAAGGTCCAGCTATGTCATTAATTCTTTCAAAAAGATTGCTGACTCCGCCTTTTTCTCGATACTCAACCAGTTCTCCAGGTTCAGATGTCTTATGAGCACTAATAAAATTTCTAAGCATTGGGCTATGATAAGCAATAAGCGGCTGTGTACTATCTCCAACTGGAGCAGCTGCCGTTCCAGCATCACGGAATATAGAATTCATTTCAGAAATATAATCTGTTAAGTATATATTTCCAGTCACGTTTGCACATCCCTCAAAGAGATTGTTTGCTTTCTCTACTTTATCTGGCAAGACAAAATCCACATAGCCAATTGGAGTATTCGCAAACATACGACTTACATCTGTTAAATTCTTTAGATTAATTAATAGATTTTTCTGAACAGATGAAATTTGTGTTCCTGCAAACATACCACTCGCATCCATTACATTGACAAGATCATTTAAAGCCTCATCTCCAATGGTCGTTATCGGTGTTCCGGCAAACATCTCACTCACTGTTTTAATACTATTTTGCCCCGTAAATGAGTTTATTAAATCATTTGGAAGTTCTGTAACAAGTGTATTTTTGAACATTTTTGAGCAATTCTCTAGAGTATCTAATCTCTCTCTTATCAAATACCAAGAACAATCACTCAAATTAGAAACCAAGGTTCCCATAAACATACCCTCTACATTTTTAATTCCAGCAGGTAGAACAAGATTAGAAGGAATTATACTTATCTTGCTTTCTGCAAAACAATAACTTAAATCTGTTATTGTCACGTTATCCGTCAGTCTCGTAAAGTTTTCTGGTATCACTTCAATCTGACTATTGTAAAACATATGGTTTAAATCATTCCAGTTTAAATTATAATCTTCATCAATACAAACATCTTTGACCGCTGAATTACTGAATAATCCCACAAGAGAACTTATTTCATTTGGGACATAAACATTCATATAGTTCTTGACAGTATTTTTATTGCTATCAGTTATATATGCATAGATTTTTGCATCTGCATAGTTAAATGTTTGAGACGATAAATCGTTTGCTGTATTCCTATAGATCAAACGTTTACCTGTGGAAGTTCCATCAAACATATTTTTATTTATTTTCCCTGTATAACTTTCCGGAAGAAATATATACTTAGTTCCACGATTTTTTGCAAACAACATATATGTATCTGTAATTTCTGTTCCAGCAAGAGTGAACTTTCCATTCACCACTTCATCTTTAAAATCCACAGTCCATGATGTCGCTGTCGAATGCACATAATACTTCCCAAATCCATCTTTTTGATCATACGGTGCATTCGCATCTCCATAGACTCTTTCAAAATAAGTATTCTTTACTTTCACTTGCCCACTTGTCTCCAGGTTTTTTATATACCTTGCAAATGTGTATGTGCATAGAGCTAACATCACTGCACAGATGGCCATGATGATGACTGTTGTCCTCTTCTCTTTTCTTAATTCCATCTGTCAACTCCTCCTAGTCTTTCTGTACCGATGTTACTTTTACATTGAAACCAAAATCTCCTGCTGTATCAGGATATAGCTTAAGAATATAATGGTGTGCTGTTTCTGTAGTGGCAGGTAATAACATTTGATCATCTGTCGCTTTAACAATGCTCCCATTCTGATTAAGTGAGACTCCATCATTTGCTTCATCATATACTCCATTCTCATCACAATGGAAAAGACTATATTTGACTTTCCCTTTATAACCGGCATTTGTCACAACATCAATTGAATAAGTCATGCTCACTTCTGATATCTCTGCTCCATCTTTATTACTAACATAGAATCTATATTCTCCTACATTTCCCTTATCCATGTTGATTTCATTATTTCCCCCACGGACAAGTGATGTCTGTGGCTTAGCAATAGAGGCATGTGCCACACCACCTAATGAACCACTGTATCTTCCTAGAGTTATAAATACAATTGTAGCGATAACTGTCATAGCTGTAAACACAATAATAACTCTCTCTCTTTTACTTATTCTCAATTTCATCCTCTTCCTCCTTGTCTGGCCACAGAATAATCATCATTCCAATTCCTGCAACTCCTGCCATTCCTATAGGTGTCTTCAACTGTCTAATGACTGTCCCTATATAGGGCACAGAACAAACTACCTTTCCTTCTATCATATTTTTTGTAATTGGCTCATCCTCAACATTATTTGCATCACCTTGAACTACAATTTTCTCATCATCATGAATTTCGATAATTCTGTGAGTTATCAATGTGTAATCCTTTACATATGTCACAATATCATCAACTTCATAACTATCCTGTTCGTGTATCAGCGCTAGGCTTCCTGTCTTTATTGATGGTTCCATACTTCCTGATAAAAAGACAACTTCACCCCATCCAAAAATCTTAGGTAACCTATTTGTTTGCGTTGACTGTATCATCAGGTATAGTTGTATCAGATAAATCCCTATCACAATAACTGTTATAACTTTACTTATTACTCTTAAAATTCTTTTACACATCATTTTTTATTAATGCCTTTTTTGATAAAAAGTGTAACGGCTCCTGCACCACCGACAAAAACAGACGACACTATAATAATAAATCCCAGAAGACTCTTTTTCTCTGCTGATTCTAATTGTTCATCAATTTCCTGCTTTATAGAAGTATCTTCATCCTTTTTATCTGTTTCACTATTTCCATCTAGCTGATTTTCATCTGTTCCTGAGGTATTTCCTGATGAAGTATGAGTATTACTGGTAATACTGTTGTTATTTGTATCCCCTGAATTACTAACTATTTCATTATCTTGAATATTTCCATCAACACCTTGTTCTGAATCGATTATATCATTTCCATGATCAGGTATTTCTGGTTGTATCTCATCAGGGTGTTCTGTCTCAGGTGTTTCTGGTACATCTGGATATACTGGTTCCTCTTCATCTATATCTTGACCTGTCTGGTAGCCATCTATATGCAGATGAATTGTATAAACACTTCCATCTGCAACTTCATTATCTGATATACCATTTTGACTCCATCTCCATTTTAATGTAAGTGTATCCTTCTGGTTAATTTCCATATCATTTTTATACTTCTGTGGTTCTGACAGTGTCACCCATTCATCCTCAGTGCCAAGAATATTCTTGCCTTCGCTATTTTCCAATTGATACTCAATAGGTATTTTCTCATCATTTGTTTCACTCATTAACAGTTCATAGGCTGATGTAAAATGAGCATCGTTATGTATTGTAAACACGTACTCACCCCAATCACTATCTGTCAAATATTTGTTCCCATCTCGCTCTGGAAAGATATTTAAATCACTATCCTGAGTCCAGTATCCATCACTGTCTTCAACTATAATCCTTGGTTCCTTCAGTTCGTTTTGAGCACTTATATGCATAGGTAACCCCAACAGTAGCATTGTTGCTCCACCTATGCACAGTCCGATTCCTCTTTTCTTCCAGTCCTTCATTATTCTTTCCTCTTTCCTTTCTACCCTCTTCAATGAAATCTATTTTTGTAAATCACATTGAGAAGGATAGAACTCATCCTCCATCTCTTTAATCAACCTGTGTACATGTAGCTGTAACTGTCACTTCTGGCTGATTTGTACCTAAAGCAGTCACATCTTCACCAATAGCTGTATCAGTTGCTGTTTGAGATTCTCCAAATGCCCATCTCCAATAAAGCGTGATCTCTTTTCTCTTTCCTGTAGACATATCCAGCTTTGTAGTAGCTGGCTGCACTTGAGTAATATCTGTATTCCATGTTGAGTTATCTGTACTAAATTCAAGTGGTGCATTTAAACCATTGTATTCAAGTTTAAAAGTCATATCAAGATTGACATTCACATCTGAATTGTTTGTTACTGCTATCGTTGTTGAACCACTTGTCCCTGGTGCAATCTTTCCAGCAGCAACATCTGTTTCTGGTGTTAATCCATCTGAATCCATAATTGTCTCAAACAGTTTAATGTCTGCTGTTTTAGCTTTATCTAATTCACTTGATGTAATCTCAAAATGTGCAATCTCTGCAGAATCCATCCCCCCTAGTTCAGTCTGATACTGAGCGACTGTTCCTGCTGCTGCACATGTCATGAGTAAAGCTAACGCTAATAAAAATTTTCCTCTTCTTTCCTTCATACCCTTTCCTCCTTTTTATTTTCTTTATATATTAACGATTTCTTGTGTCGATAATACCTATATATATCTGGTGCCATTGCAACAGTACACCCCACCAGTAGCCATTCCATATGGCTTGTGATAAAAATAAATATTTTTCCTGCATAAGGAATCTTTCCTGTTTTTATACCTATAACCTGATGATGAGATATATAAATTCGCTGACTTCTGTTCTCGATATGACACCATTCTTTTGATGTCTCAATCACTTTTCCCATGCCTATCGTTTCTCTATCCCTATAGCAAACGACATCATCTTTTTTAGCTATTCTGTTCGGTATTTTTGCAATCATTAAATCACCCTTTTGCAGATTGAGAACATTATCATCTTTCCCAATAACATATGGTGCATATCCAATAATATTAGCTGGCATTTTGGGATGTGAATAATATGAAAAGATTAATGTTGCTTCTATCATTATCAGCATAAGCAAAAGAAATTGAACAATATAATCAATCATACTTGATTTCATCACTTTGTTTGGCTTCTTTTCTCCCAGATCACAATTTCATCAGCTTCCTTTTTGGTAATCTCCCTACTTCTATAAAAATACTGTTCCTCTCCTTTCTTATTCCTTAGTTGAATGACCTTTGCTCTTCTATAATCCTCATGTGTGTATCCCCTTTCACTCATAACCGCTTCCTCTCATTTTACGCGTATGCAATTTCTCTAAAACATCTAAATATTTTTGTTTAGAAATCGGTATTCGATATTCCCCTGCTAATTTCATTTCATATCTTTGAATACTATCAATATAATATTTATTCACCGCGTAACTCTTATGGACTCTTATAATCATTTTATCATTGATAGTCATAATTTTCTTTTCCACATCCAATAATAGCATTCTTGTTAAAAAGTCACCATTAGTTGTATGTATAAGCGTCCGATGATCAAAGGCCTCTAGAAAAATAATATTGCTAAGTTGTATAATATGATAAACATTTTGCTGATCCTTGATTTTAATCATTTCACTTTTCAGCTCTTTTCTTAACAGCATATTCATATATTCATGAGTAAAAATTCCTAACTTATGTGGAAAGATTTCACTTTCCTGAACATTCGCCATAGGATTAGAAACGTGAATATGCCTAATATAAAGCTGTTCTTTCTCCTCTTTCCAGCCAAATGTAACCCTTTGCATATCACGAAACAATTCTCCATTATTCATATCTGTAATACCTATATATCTACCAACAATAGTGCAACTGTTTCTATCTTGGAACACACATTCAAATTCTCTAGATGTCAATATGATATCTGGCAGCTCTTTTTTTTCTTCTTTTAAAACTTCTATTATTTTTTCCTTGCCATGATAATATTCACTGGCAATCGAGCCAATCCATAAACAAGCTTTATGCACATGTGCTTTAAAAACATCATGGTTCCCTCGATAATGAGAAGTCATAATATCTTCTGTCATCTGCAGACATTTATTAACTTTCTCTTTAAGCATCTTTCTTTCCCTCCTCTCTTACCACAACTACATAATTGCAACGATATGATATCAATTCTTTACACTATAATTTTTGTTTTATCTGATAAAAATAACACTATATATATATTAAAAGGATATTCTGTGTAAAGAATAACAAATTCTTTTATAATATTCAATGCGACTACGTAAACAGTAAATTATACGAGTATTTTGTTATAAATTGTCGTTTTTTTGTATGAATATTACAAAATAAAAAAGGACAAAACAAAGATACATTTGATAGATATTTAAATAATCACGAGGTTAACCTATTGGTTCAAACCTCCAAGTGGTTGGCTTTTTCTTGACTCTCAATTTCAACAGGATACTCTTTTCGTATGAAAAAATCCTTTCGTGTTATGATATGTTTACAGAAATAAGGAATCATTACTTAATTTAAGTGCTAAAAAGAAAACACATAAAATTCCTGAAAAGAAGAAAGTATAATAAAAAAAATAAGAATTGAACATTAATAATTGTTTCTGCACAAAAAAAGTATCATTCCTAACCCTATGGTTTTGAATAATACTTTTTTCTTTAAATTTCTGTGAGGCAACTCAATCCCTGTATTATTTTAGAATCTATTTTTGGTAACCCTATCAAAATTTAGAGATCCCATTTAACCTGTATATTCATTTCATTCTTAACAAGTTTTATACCAATATTATAACACAAAACATATATGAAAATATATTTAAACCTAAAACCTTAGAAATATGTTCTTTTGATTGTTAAGAAATTTATCACATCCAATTATAGTATTTTACCGACACTATTCATAGAAGTTTTTTATAAACTCAATTGATTTGAGACTACTCATTTTAAAAGATACATCACTTACATTTCTCCATATAAACATTGTCACCTTCAAAGCTAAACTCACAGCGATCACTATAAGCTGTCATAAACGCCTCATAATCAAACCGACTCAACTGATCAGCCATTGTTTCAACCCTCAGATAAAGAATCTTTCCATTCACCATTAAAAACTTCATTCTTGATTCATCGGCTGACTTTGGTGAATAAATGATATCACTTGTCTGATTTTTAATAAGTTCAGGAATTCTGATATATTGCTTAGCAAACTTTTCTAAGAATTTCACATCTTTAAAACCAATTAATTGTGGAGAAGATTGCAACGATTCAATCATTTTACTATCTGTTGTTTCACTAATATTACCAAGTTCATCAATAACATATGTGATTTTACCAATCACACAGTAAGCAACCTTATCTGCCTCTTCAATTTCAATTCGAATATGCCCAAACAAGTCTTTAGTTACACTTGTCTTTTTGACCAAAGGAATTGACTTGACTTCATCTTCAATCTTACCAGTATTCACTAATAAATAAATTGATTTTTTACTCACAGATATCTTTTCTAATATATCCTCGCTTTTCACTTCATCATTTCCTACAATTGTAATTGATTGAACTCTCGAATAATCACTCATAAAATAGGCACCAATCATAATAAAAATCATCAAAAACAATAAGATTTTGACACGTCTTTTTATTTTTTTCTTCTTTTTTGTTTTGAGAATTTTCTCAACCTGACTCTCATCGTGCTCATTATAATAATATTCATCATGATGAGCCATACCAATCACCTACTCCCAGTTGACCAGAATAACCTCTTTCTTAAGTTCTACACGAAAGCGATCAAACACTGTCTTTTCAACCAATAAAATCAAATCCAATATATCTCTTGCACTTGCATAACCATTATTAACAATAAAATTTGAATGTTTTGGCGAAACCTGAGCCCCACCAATTTCATGTCCTCTTAATCCACATTCATCAATATATTGCCATGCCGCTTTCTCTTCTGGATTTCTAAAAATACTTCCAGCACTTGCAAAATTCCATGGTTGTGTAGACATTCTTTTTTCTTTACGTTTATCTAACACTGCCATAATTTCCTGTGGATCACGTGGTGACATTGTAAAATGTGCCTCAATTAAAATCCAATCCTTATGCTTTTGCAATACTGATTTACGATAATCAAATTGCATCTCTTCTTTTGTCAATGTGATAAATTCACCATTTTCATTCAATACCAGCGCTGATGTAAAAACATCAGCCATACAGTATTTATAAGCGCCAGCATTCATATAAACACCACCACCTATTGTTCCTGGAATACCACCCATAAATTCAAACCCAGATAACCCAGTCTTCGCAGCCTCATAAGCCATATAAATCATTCCAACACCAGCTTCAGCACGAATCTCCAAACCATTTATATGCACCTTGTTTAACCCTGACAATGAAAAAATAACACCTTCATATTCACGATCAGAAAACAACAAATCCGAACCTTTTCCAATCACCATATGTGGAACTTCATGAGTTCGACAAAACTGAATTCCTTTTTTCAAACTTTCTACATCCTGAATACGAATATAAAATCGAGCAGGGCCTCCTACCTTAAAAGTTGTATGTTTATACATTGGTTCATTTTCTAAAACATCACCTATATCTAATTCAACCAAATCAAAAAACAATTGATCAAAATCCATTTCTATTTCCTTTCTAATGTCTTTAACATCTCTTGATAAATATCTTGACAAGCATGAGGCTTTCCTAATTCTTTTGCATGATTCTTTAAATCATTCAAAAGTTCAGTATGCCCCAATAAATCTCTTACTTCTTTCACAAATGTCTTAGCATCTAAATCTTTTTCTAATATCCATCTTGCAGCAGTTGCATCAACTAACTCTTTAGCATTATACTCTTGATGATTGGCGACAACATAAGGGCTTGGAATAATTAAAGATGCCGCTCCTAAAGCTGTTATCTCAGCCAATGTTGTTGCTCCTGCACGTGACACAATTAAATCACAAGAAGCTATCAAGCTTGGCATATCATCAATATAATCCACCAAATGAATAGATGAATTCAAATCGTGCAAATCTGCTCGCATTGATTCATAATAATTTTTACCAGTTACATAAATAACATCATATGCATCATGTTGCATGTCTCTTAACGCTTCTTTCATCACAGTATTGACTGATGATGACCCAAGACTCCCCATAACAATGACAACTGTTTTTCTATCACGAGGAATCTGATATAAATGATGTATGTCTTGAAGACGTCTTGAAGAAACAACACTTGCACGGGGATTCCCTAATAAAACAGTTTTTTCATGAGGAAATTCATTATACGCCTTTTGATAACAACATACAATCTTATCAACCTTTTTTATTAAAATTTTATTTGTCAATCCTATAATAGAATTTTGTTCATGAATCATTGTTGGGATTCCCATTTTAGCTGCTGCCAAAACAATTGAAGCACTCGGATATCCACCAAAACCAATCACAATATCGGGCTGAAAATCTTTTAAAATCTGTTTAGATTGTTTCAATGACTTCACAAAAATCATTGCATTTTTTATTTTCTGAAGAGGGTTTCCAACCAATCCTTTAACATGTAACCCTCGATATTCATAGCCCATTTGTGGAACAACTTGAGATTCTAAACGATCCGTTGTTCCAACAAATAAAAATTCTGTATTTTTATCCTGTGTCTTTATATAATCAACAAGAGCTAAAGCTGGATATAAATGCCCTCCAGTTCCTCCTGCACTTACGATAATTTTCATGACTAACTCACTCCCTACCTGACTATTATAACACACAATTCACTGATTTCGAGATATTAATTAAAATTCCTATACTCATTAATGTAATTGTTAAACTTGTTCCCCCATAAGACATCAAAGGGAGTGTTACACCTGTGACAGGAAATAACCCAACAACAACACCTAAATTAATCAGAGTCTGGATACCAATCATTGAAACAATTCCAATCATCAATAAACTCCCAAATAAATCTTTGACATTCTTACTGACTTGTAAAATTGTCTTAAAAAGCCATAAATATGCTCCAATTAATAATACTCCACCCAAAAAACCAAATTCTTCTGCTACAATAGCAAATATAAAATCAGTCTGTGGTTCAGGCAAATAAAAGTGTTTTTGAATACTCTTATCAAAACCTACACCTAGCAGCCCTCCTGGTCCAATAGCATACAAAGCTTGAATAGCCTGAAACCCACTCCCCAAAGGATCTTGAAAAGGATCAAGAAAAGAAAGAATTCTCTCCATACGATAAGGAGCAGATAAAATCATTAAAACAATCCCTACTACCCCTAATGCACCTAAAAACACAAAATAAATAAAGGGAAAAGGTGAAACAATAATCATTACAACAATACTGCATGCCATAACAATCCCACTCCCAAAATCTGGTTGCAACATAATCAAAAGAAATCCCAATCCCATAACCATTAATAGTTTTAAACTATAACGTAGTTTTTTCATTTGATAATAATTTTTCTCAATAAAAACTGCTGCAAAAATAATCATACCAATTTTAAACAACTCACTAGGCTGCAGAGCAAAAATACCAAAATTAAACCAGCTACGACTTCCACCTCTAACAACTCCAAGTCCAGGAATCAATACCAAAATAAGCAACAAGAAACAAACACCTATAATTTGTTTGTAGTACTTTTTATAAAGATGATAATCAATGCGAGAAGTCACAAACATGGCAATGACACCAATACATGCAAAAATAGCTTGACGCTTAATATAGTAAAAAGAATCATCATATTTATAGAGTGCCCATATATGAGATGAACTATAAACACAAATCAATCCAAAAATAACAATTGTTAAAGTTAAAGTAATAATCCGTTTTGTTTTCATGTTATGACCTCCATCATCTTATTTATATGTCAAAGGTCATCAAAAAAGAAGATATCTTTATATCTTCCCATAAAAACTATAAATTTAAATAATGCACGAAATCATTTATTCAATGAATTATTGTGTACAGGTATATAACAGCCAATTTTAGAAAAAAGATTGAAATATGTCCTTCATATCTCAATCTTACCTATCATTTTTTAATATATAACATTACTCTTTCATCATCTGTCGACTTGTCAAATAAGTCAGCAACATATATCCACCATAAATAATAACAATGAAAACGGTTGTCATCATAATGGATGGTAAAAGATTTTCTTCTCCAAATGACTGTAAGAAAAACTTACAAAACTCAATGCCAAATATAGAATGGATAACAGCCAAAATAAGAGGTGCTATAAAGAAGAGTGAAATTTGTGTGAATAATGCTTTATTTAACATCCTTTCATCAGTTCCAATTTTCCTTAACATCATATATCTTTCTTTATTATCAGCACTTTCACTTAATTCTTTTAATGCTAGAATTGCTGCACTTGATATCAAGAATATAACACCAATATAGATACCTATAAATGTCACCATTGTTCCAACACCAACACTTCCTTCATAGATACTTATTTTCGTTGAAGCATTGAGTTGAGTTAATCCTTTAGCATAAGGATGTTGAGCAAGTGATTGAACTTTTTCTTCAATCTTTTGTTTTTCAACTTCATCAGTAGCCTTATAATCAGCAATTAACACATTTTTCTCCTTATAATTTTCATTTATTGCCTGATCTGGAACAACAATAATTCCACTATTACTTTGGTTTGCACTAGGAGTTAAAAAACCATCCTGACATTCTTTATGTGCAGGTAAATACATTTTTCCTAAGAGTTCGATTTGAGTTCCTCTTTTCAATGCTTCATTACGTATTTCAATCATTCCACCAAAGTTAGCAATCACGATATACTCATTGTCCTGTAATTGATATGTTTGTTTCCCATATCTTTTTGCGACTTGATTATATTCGCTTAATCGCATGATTTTTTCTGCTGCATTTAATCTTAAATAAGGCATTTGAGAATGAACACTTGTTGCATAACTTCCTAATGTATCACCAAAAGTCAAATCATTTGTTGCATAGACATTAACAGTGATAACATCTTTCAAATTTTCATGAATAGAAAAATCAAGATTTACTAAAGTTTCGCTCACTGAAAGATGAGAATCAGCAATATCTTTTTGGCTATAAGGCTTCCCATTGGCTTTATTCCCTTTCAAATTCCAAGTCTTTTCAACATAAATATCAGTAGGTGATAATTCCTTTAAATTGGCTGTTGTGGCATTCTTCAAAGAAATTCCAGTTGAAAGCACACAGATCGTTACAAACAACATTAAACAAATCATCCCCATAGAGAAAACAGTTGTATTCATTTGACTGCTAAATTGTCTTAATGTAAATGTATTCAAGCCTTTATAATATGTTTTCTTTTTCGCCATAAAGATTTTTAATACAAAGCCTGATACTGACCAAAATATCAGAAATGTTGAAACAATTCCTAGTCCAATTGGAACAAAGATTTTTTCGGCTGTATCTAATTTTGTAATTCCAGCAGTCACAAGATAATAGGCATATCCCAGCATAATCATCCCAATGATAAAAACACCACTACACAACCACATGTTTTTCATTTTCACTTTTTCATTTTTGCGATGTGCTAACAGCAAATCAATTAACTCCTGTTTTCCAATAAAGAAAACATTAAAAATCATCACAACAATATAAATAACACCAAAATACAATATGGTCTTCAACATTGCTGATGAAGAAAAAACAAATGCAAAACGTGTCATATCAGCTTCAAACATACTGGCTACAAAAATACTCATCAATTGTGACAAAGCAACACCAATAACCAAACCAACTGCCAATGAAATAATACCAATAAAGAATGTTTCACATAAAAGAATACTTGAGATTTGACGTTTTCCCATACCTAAAGTCATATATATACCAAACTCTTTATTTCGTCTTTTCATTAAGAAACGACTCGCATAAACAATTAAGAAACCAAGAATAAAAGACACTAGCACGCTAACACCTGAAAGAATATTGACCATCATTCCAATAATCTCACGAGTCGAAGAAGAAACATTCAACATAACCGTTTGACTTTCAATTGAATTAAATAAATAAAAGATGGCAACACCCAAAATCAAGGTCATAAAATAAATGGTATAATCCTTAAAACTTCGTTTTATATTCCTTAAAGAGAGTTTCAATAACATATTATTCTCCTCCAAGCAATGTCACAACATCAATAATTTGATCAAAAAATTGTTTTCGTTCCTGATTCCCTCTTCTGAGTTCATTAAAGATTTGACCATCTTTAATAAAGATAACACGTGATGCATAACTCGCACTAAAAGCATCATGAGTAACCATTAAGATTGTTGTTTGAAGTTGTTCATTCAGTTTTTTTAGACTTGCCAGTAACATTTGTGATGAATGAGAGTCTAATGCTCCTGTTGGTTCATCTGCTAAAATCAGTTTTGGATCAGTAATTAAAGCTCTTGCTGAAGCCACTCTTTGTTTTTGTCCACCACTCATTTGATAAGGATATTTGTCAAGAACATCAGTGATATTTAAAGCTTGCGCAATGGCTTGGACACGTTTTTCAATCTCTTTAACTGAGACTTTTTGAATCGAAAGAGCCAGTGCAATATTTTCATAAGCAGTCAATGTATCAAGAAGATTAAAATCCTGAAAGATGAATCCAAGTTCCTCTCTTCTAAAACGATTCAAATGATTGCCTTTTAATTTTGTAATATCAGTTTTGCCAACATAAATATGTCCTGCTGTGACTCTATCAATCGTGGATACACAATTAAGCAAAGTCGTCTTTCCTGAACCGCTGGCTCCCATGATAGCCACAAATTCACCTTTATCAATGTTTAATGAAAGATGACTTAAGGCTTTTGTTAAATTAGATTTGTTTCCATAATATTTATCTATATTTTCAATTCTTAAAATAGGTTCCATTATACCTTCCTCCTTTGTCATCCTTATTATCTATTATTTTCTCGTTTTCAACCATCGATTTATATAACATAACCTTACAGATTTGTCATCTTATTTCACCACATCGTAATAATGATCTTTATGAAAAATAATCATCACTTTTGTATATTCATTTTGAACAGATTCAATATGTATTTGATGTCCTAAACGCTGACATAACCGTTGACATATATATAGTCCCATGCCAGTTGATTTCTTTTGAATTCTTCCATTATATCCTGTGAAACTCTTTTCAAAAACGCGCGGAAGATCACTTGGACAAATGCCAATACCATTATCCATAATCGTTAAAATAACCTGGTTATTGTCCTCCACAGCTGAAATGTCAATACGACTTTCCATCCTATGAGTACTATACTGAAAACTATTATTAAGAATTTGGTTGATAATAAATTCTAACCACTTAGAATCTGTTAAAACCATTTTATTTAAATCATGAAGACTGAGTTTTAATTTATGATGTATGAAGTAATCTTTATTTTTCATAATGACATTTTTCACAACCTTGGATAAAGAAGAACTTTTAATTAAATAATCTTTTTGACTATTTTCACAACGTACATAATAAAGAATTTGATCAACTTGATTTTCTAATTTGCGAACTTGTTCTAATATCTGTGGGCTCACATCACTTTTATGATTATGAACAGTTAATGTTAAATGTGCCAAAGGTATCTTGACTTCATGAATCCACATCTCAACGTAATCTTTAAAATCATTGACTTGGACATCTCTTTCATTCATCTTTTCTAACATTGATTTATTAATTGTATATAGTGACTGATAAAGAATTTTCCCATCTAGAAACCCAGGTTCTTTTATCAACTCACATATAAAATACTTTTGATCCAACTGTTCTAATTGTTTTTGATAAAAGCGATAAAAAGAAACTTGCCTGAAATAATCATAAAGAAAACAAATACTTATAAAAAATACAATCATTGTTATAATAAATAATATAAAAGCTTGATTCAATTGAAAAGCAAGCATCATCAATATCACCAATAACACCATAATCAAATGAATCAACAAATGGACTGCCTTATCCTTTATATACATCACAATCGTCATATCAAAATATACCCTAATCCCTTTCTTGTTTCAATCGCATCACCATAACCTAATGAGCGTAATTTATTTCTTAAACGACTCATATTAACAGTTAAGGTATTATCATCAACAAATTCTTCACTATCCCATAAATCCATCATAATTTCCTCACGACTGGCAATTTTCCCCTGATTCACAATAAGATATTTCATAATTAACATTTCATTCTTTGTTAAAATCAATGATTCATCATGACACTTCAAGATCCCTCGTTCTGGAACCAGCAATAAATCATGATATTTTAACACATTCACTTCATGATTCATTCTTCTTAAAACTGCCTCTATTCGCAACAATAATAAAGTCGGATTATAAGGTTTTGTAATATAATCATCTGCTCCAAAACTCATGCTTAAGACCTCATCAGTTTCATTATTTTGACTCGTCACCATAATGACAGGAATTTGACTCTCTTTTCTCAGTTCTCTCAGTAACATTTCACCATTCATATAGGGAATTCCAATATCCAATAATATTAAATCCGGACAAGTACTGATTATTTCTTCTTTAGCTCTTTGAAAATTCTGTAAAATAACGCCTTCATATCCAGCATTTTCTAATAAAAGTTTTAACTCACAGCATAACTCCGAATCATCTTCCACTATTAATATTCTCTTCATATTTCTCACTCCTTGTGTCTTTATTATACATGATTTTATAAGACATTCGCCTTACAAAATTGTAAGCAAAAAAAGAAAGCCGATAGAGCCTTCTTATCTTATTCAAATTTATTAACAATATGTTTGAACACATTTCCTCTTTCTTCATAACCACTAAATTCATCATAGGAACTTGTTGAAGGAGACAATAGAACAACATCACCACTTTTAGCAAGTTCTTTTGCTTTTATGATTGCATCTTTCATATATTTAACAATATCCGTATTTGGACACTTCATATCTTTAGCAAATCGTTCTCCTGCCTCACCAAAACAAATCAGATGAGAGATTTGTTTTTGATAATTTGCCATCTCTCTTAGATCTAATCCTTTTTCATGTCCACCCATTAACAATATCACTGGTTTTTCAAATGATTTTAATGCAATAATTGCAGCATCAGTATTTGTTGCTTTTGAATCATTATAATATTTAACACCCTGATATTCTCTAACAAACTCAATACGATGCTCCACCCCTGTAAAAGCAGCTAATGTATCATGAATAGATTGAACATCAATACCTGAATGAATACAGGCACAAATGGCAATCATCATATTTTGAATATTATGACGTCCTACAATTTTAATATCATCTAAATTGATAATATGTTGACCTTGATAATAAATAGCATCATTCTTGATCATACAATCAGCCTCTTGTTCTAATGAAAAGGAAACAATCTTAGCTTGTGGAGGATACTTTTGAAGATATTCTTTTAAGACCACATCATCTTTATTCTGTAAATAAATATCATTATGATCCTGATTCATATAAATCCGTGTTTTAGAAGTATAATACTCTTCTAATGATGCCATATAATCCAAATGATCAGGTGTCAAATTTATAATTGTTGCAACCCTTGGATGAAAAGCATCAATATCTAACAATTGAAAATTAGACATTTCCAATACCACATCATAATCACTCTTATGAAGCAAATCTTCATTTAAGACAAGTTCTGATAATGGCGTTCCAACATTTCCTGCTAAGCAAACCTGACGTCCTGCATTTTTTAAAATATCACGAATTAATGTAACAGTTGTTGTCTTGCCATTTGTTCCTGTAATAGCGATATAATTTTGAGGTTGAGACAAACGATAAGCTAACTCTATTTCTGTATATACAGGAATTCCCCTTTCTTTTAAACGCAATACAAATGGTTTATGATAATTAATACCAGGGTTTTTGACTACAAAATCAAAATCTCTTTCAAACAAATCATCTGGGTGACCACCCACAATCATTTCAATTCCACGAGCTATATATTCATCATAACACTCAATTTGCTCCTGAAGTGCAAATTCATTAACTGTAATTGTTGCATGTACAGCACTTAATAACTCCACAGCAGCCTTCCCGCTTTTTGCAAGCCCTAAAACCAAAACTTTCTTTCCACTTAACATCCTACATAACTCCTAACACAATACCAATAATTCCACAAATGAATCCTAAGAACCAAAATGAAATTACAACCTGCTGTTCTGTCCAACCTAACATTTCAAAATGGTGATGAATAGGAGCCATCTTGAAAACTCTTTTTCCACGTGTTTTAAACGATACAACCTGAATAACAACTGACAGTGTTTCCATTAAGAAAACGCCACCAATTAAAATAAGTAAAAGTTCTTGATTTGTTAAAACTGCTAATGCTGCTAACATACCACCTAAAGCAAGTGAACCAGTATCTCCCATAAAGATACGGGCAGGATGATAATTAAAATACATAAATCCAAGTAATGCGCCAACAATAATCATTGCATAAATAGCAATTTCATAATTTTTATTCATGATTGCAAAAATAACAAAGACTGAAGTTGCAATCATAGAAAGCCCAGTTGCTAAACCATCAAGCCCATCTGTTAAATTGACTGCATTACTTTCCGCAGTAAACATAATATAAACCAAGACAGGATAAAACCAACCTAAATCCACATTCATATGTAATAATGGAATTGAGATTGATGTATCAAAATCAGGAATAAAATATTTTGCTAACATATAAAATGCAATAGCCATTACAGACTGTAATGCATATTTATAAATAGGTTTTAATCCTTCATTTGTTTTTCTGACAACAATTAAATAATCATCTAAAAAACCAATTAATCCATACCCAACAAAAGCAAATGTTAATAAGTTAATATATGGATTTTGAAAGAATGAAAAATTCAAGATGTAAACAACCAATACAGCACAAAGAATAAAAACAATTCCTCCCATTGTTGGTGTTCCACCTTTTGCTTTATGAGACTCTAAGCCTTCTTCTCTTTCGATTTGGCCAAATTTTAATTTCTTTAAATATTGAATAGATTTAGGCATAACTGCCATGACTAAGACAAATGCCACAATAAAATTGATAACAATTTGTAAAAAGACCATTGAAAACATAATCATACTCCTTTACACGTATTTTACTTTTTACAATATATCATATTTTCCTCACAATAACAACCAAACAAAAGAAAAGATATGAAACATACAGCGATAATCTTCACTTAAGATAAAGGCAAACCAAAAGAGTGAAGATGCACTCTTCTCCACTCTCCTTTGCTTTATGAACTTTTGTTTCCTAACATAATCTTAACTTTCTGTCCATCCTCTATTTTTTCTCCAACACGTGGCAATTGATCGATAACATAATCTCCACTACCCATAAATTCAAATCCATAATTTTCACTCTTGACTTCTTTTTTAGATAACCCAACATAATTTTGAACATCAAAAGTTTTGACATCAGTCCATACATAAGCCTTTTCTTTTTGTTCAGTTACCTTCTTTACCCCTAAAGCTGGTAAAATATCAACTAACATTTTTCTTGCAATTGGAGCCGCAGTTGTACCCCCATATTGTACACAATTTTTTGGATTATCCATTGCCAAATACAAAACAATTTCTGGGTCATCAATTGGTGCAATCCCCAAGAAAGAAAGGATATATCCATTACCAGCATAAGTCCCATTCATAGCACGTTGAGCCGTTCCTGTTTTTCCACCAATACGATAACCATCTATATAAGCATTTTTACCTCCTCCATCAGTGACAACCCCTTCTAAGGCATCTCTTACTTTTGCAGATGTTTCTTTTGAGATAACTTGACGAAGTAACTTAGGTTGATTCTCTACAACAACTTCATGCGTTTTAGAATTATAAATTTTATTAACAATATATGGCTGATAGAGATATCCACCATTAATACAGGCACAGACTGCTCTCACAAGTTGAATAGGTGTAATAGATATACCTTGTCCAAAAGAAACTGTCGCTTGCTCAACTTCATTAAACTTATCATAATCAAACATAATTCCTGATGATTCCCCAGTCAAATCAATACCTGTTTTTTCAGTTAATCCAAAGTCTTTTACATATTTATATAACTTATCTTTTCCAAGACGTCTACCAATTTCAACAAAACCTGGGTTAGATGAATTCTGTAACACTTCCCTGAAAGTTTGTAAACCATGTCCACCTTTCTTCCATGATTTAATTCTTGCACCTTTGACAATTTCATAACCTTTGTCATAATACGTATCTTTATCCATATCAAAAAGATTTTCATTCAAAGCACTACTAAATGTAATAATTTTAAATGTTGAACCCGGTTCATATGATTTCCAGATTGGCAAGTTTCTATTATAGATCTCACTATCAGCATTTTTATAATCATTTGGATCATAATCCGGTTTAGAACACATCGCCAAAACCTTTCCATTCTTAGGATTCATTGCTAAACAGAGTATAGAATCTGGATTATATGTTTGATAAGCGTTGTTTAGCTCTCTCTCCACCACATCTTGAACACGAGAATCTATTGTTAATTCAATATCCATACCATTGGTTGGATAAATATAATCAGCTGGATAGATATTTAAATTTTGACTTTTGGCATTCATATAGTAATTAATACTTCCATTAACACCAGAAAGATATTTATCATATTTCAACTCTAGTCCAACCAAGCCCTGATTATCTATTCCTACAAAGCCTAGAGTTTGTGCTAAATAGTTTTTATGTGGATAATAACGTAATGTATCCTGTACTAAATAAACCCCTGGAAGTTTTAAACGATCTATTTGATAAGCCTTCTCCTCAGCCATCTGTCTACCCTCAGGCTGTATTCTTTCTACTGAAACTTTTTTCTTCACTTTCTCTAATATCTTCTCTTCTGAACATCCTAATATTTTTGCTAACTGTACAGCTGTATTGACAGGATCTTTCACTTGACTAGGAACAATAATTAATGAGGAAGTTGTCAAATTATCAACCAATACTTTTTGTTGACTATCATAAATTTTTCCTCTTGCTGCCTCTAACGGAAATCCCCTTTGCCATGATTCTGTAGCTTTTAAAGATAATTCTTGGTAAGCATAAAATTGGCTATAACCTAATCTTATAACTATAGCTGCAACAATAATTGTCATGACAATATTAACCCACTTTATTTTTTTGACCATTTTTGAAAAAATCATAGCATCACCCATACAGTTTATGTATGAAGATAAAAATATAGACTTCTTTTCTTTTATAGCGATAGTTTCACACAGTTTTATACCTTATCTTTAAAAAGCAATATCTTCTGTTCTTTATAAGTTAAATCTCAACTGATTTCTAGATATAAAATCTATGCTAGTTTACTATACAACGACTCTCCATCCCTTACATAACATTTTTCAAAGATACTGAAGCCTAGTTATATAGAACAAAAATAGAAAATTCATATGAACTTTCTATTTTGCTTGAACTTTAATTTCTTGATTTGATTTTAACTTTGTTCCTTTAGGAACATTTTGTTTATAGATTGTACCTACACCATCAAAAGTGATACGAACATCTGCCATAGCTGCAAATGCTTCCGCCTCTTTACGCGACCATCCATCCATAGATGGCATTGTAATATTTGTTCCATTTGTTTGTAAAAAGACTCTTGATTGAGATGAAACTTCTGTTTTTGCTTTTGGATATTGATCAATAACTGTATCACCATCACCTATCAACAATGTTGATAACTGATGTTTTGTAAGAATTGATTTTGCAAATTCAGTACTTTGATTCATATATGAATCTAACACAAATGTAGATGTTTCAACTTCCTTTACAGGTTGTGCATTGATCTTGTTTAATGCAGTTCTCACAACACCTTGAACAAGTTCAGCAGCAACTTTTGATGAAGCATTTTTTCCCTGATACCATAAAACAATAACAACTTGCGGATCATCATAAGGTGCTAAACCAGCAAAACTATTTGTATAAAAATTTTGTTTATATCCTCCAGTCTGTGCAACCTGACCTGTTCCAGTCTTTCCAATTAAATTGATATCATCCATATGATAAGAATAACCAGTACTTCCTTTAATATTAATAACACCACTTAATAAATCTCGCATTTTCTTGACAGTTTCATTTGTATAAATCTGCTTAGAATATTCAGTTTTTCCTTGATAAATTGTTTCATTCGTAGAACTATCAACAATCTTATCAACAAAATAAGGTGTTACCATTTTTCCATCATTGTTTGCAAAGACACTATAAGCACGTAACAACTGATAAGCTGTCCATGATGATCCTTGTCCAAATCCAGTTGTCAAATATTCAATATCTCTACCGACAACACCTTTATATCCTGCAAACCCTGATGCAGTACTTAACTTATCAACCGTTCCTGACTTAAAGAACCCTAAATCTTCATAATCCTGAAGTAATGAGACTCTATCATTCACAGTTCTTAACATATGACAAATAGCAGTATTACTTGAATAATAAAACCCTTGTTCATAACTGATTGTTCCCCAACCTTTACCACCATTATGGTCTTTTACGGAATCTTTTTTATTATTATTGTAATAAAACTTACCAGATTGATACTTGGTCTTTAAATTTAATCGACCATCATTTAGCCCATTTGCATAAACAAATGATTTAAAAACTGAACCTGGTTCAACTGCTTCATTTAAAAATAAATCTACATAGTTATCTATATCACGTTTATTGGGATCAAATGACGGATAATTACTCACAGCCAAAATTTTCCCAGTCTTTGCTTCCATAACTGCACAAGTTGCTTTTTCTGATTTTAATTTCTCAACCAGCTGCTTCATCTGTAAATCAAGTTCAGTTTGCACATCAGCATCAATTGTTAAATACATATCATTCCCTGCAACAGGTGCCGTTTCACTTAAAACACCATTAGGTAAAGTATAATTATTATTATCAACCAGATAAACTTTCTTACCATCTTTTCCACTTAATTCGTCATCAAATGCTTTCTCAAGACCCATTTGCCCAATAATTGATTTTGTTGTTTTTCCATTAATTTCATTTGTTAAGAGTTGAGCATATCCAACTTCATATGAAGCAAAATCGCCATATCTATAATTTCTGGTTGTAATTTCTTCAAATTCCAATCCTGGTAAACCTAATGCATCAATTTTATCTTTAACCAATGAAGAAAGATTGTTTCCATAACTTCCAAATTCAACCTGATATGTTTTTTTATTTAACTGTTCTAAAATCTTCGCTTTATCAACGCCTAAAATAGGTGCTAATTTCTTAGCAGTTTCTTCTTTATCCACAACATATGCAGGCTCTTTATCGACTGTCAATCTTGTTTCTGACAAAATGGCATATAATTTGTATTTTTTAACATCACTTGCGATAACCTGTTTATCACTAGAATAAATTGTTCCACGTTTGGCATACAACGTTTCTTCTTTTTGCTGACCACCACGATTTTCAGCATATTCCTTTATATTAGCTCCACTAACCAAATGTTTTCCTGTTGCTCCCAAATAAATAACATTTAGTACCATTAATATAATAATGAATGCAAAGACACATAACACGATCTTTGCACTCTGATTATTATTTTTTTGTTTTATAGTCGCCATCAGTCTCTTTGGACTCCTCTAACAGCAGTTGTCACAGTACTTTGTTTATAATCATATCCCTTTTTGCTTGCAACAGCTCTTAAACGTGTAAAAGAAGCAAGTTCCTGTTTTTGCATTGTTAATCCATCAATATCAGCCTGAATGACTGTGATTTCTTTTTCAAGTTCCTGACAACTAATATTCAATGATGACTCATAAGAATTGAGTGCAACAATTCCTAATACAAAAGCAGCAAAACTTACAATTAATAATCTTCTAGAAAATCTCGCAAATCCTGTTTCTTTTTTCTTACTTCTCTTCATTTTCATAAACCCTTTCTATAATTCTCAATTTAGCTGAATGAGAACGATGATTTTCTTCTAATTCTTTTTCACCAGCGACAATTGGCTTCTTTGTTATTTTTTGAAATCTAGGTTTCAAATACTCTGGAACAATAGGCATCCCCATAGGAAGTTGTGGTTGCTTTGTTACCTCATTAAAAGTATATTTACAAATCTTATCTTCTAAAGAATGGAAAGTAATAACAGCAATTCTTCCACCTACACAAATACAATCTAATGAATCATCCAAAGCCTTTTCAAAAACACTAAGTTCATCATTAACTGCAATCCTTAATGCCTGAAACGTTCTTTTAGCAGGATGACCACCTTTTCGTCTTGCTGGTGCTGGAATCGCTTCCTTGATGATTTCTACTAATTCAAATGTCGTTTCAATTGGTTTCTCTTGACGATGTCTTTCAATTGCTCTGGCAATTTGTTTAGAAAACTTTTCATCTGCATATTTATAAAATATTTTCACCAATTCATTGAATTCATATGTATTGACAATTTCATAAGCGCTTAATGTCTGATTACGATCCATACGCATATCTAACTTTGCATCATAGTTATAACTAAACCCTCTTTCACCATCATCAAATTGAGGAGATGAAACACCTAAATCAAAAACAATACCATCAACTTTTTGAACACCTAATTGATTCAATTCACTTTTCATATTTTTAAAGTTTGAATAAATAATTGTAAAATGGTCAGAAATTTGACTCAATCGCTTTGCAGCTACTTCAATAGCTACTTGATCTTGATCAAAACAATAAAGATGTCCAGTTGTTAATCTTTTTAAGATTTCCTGACTATGTCCACCACCACCAAGTGTACAGTCCACATAGATACCATCTTCCTTAATATTTAATCCTTCAATTGTTTCCTCTAATAAAACACTTATATGATTAAACATGCGTCTCTCCTTTACAGTTCAAATTCATCCAAATCTTCCGAAATATCATCAAAACTATCCTTATTATCATCATAGAATTGATCCCATGCACTCTGACTCCAAATTTCAACATGATCACCAACACCAACAATGACACATTCTTTTTCAAGATTTCCTTCTTGTCTTAATACAAGTGGAATATTAATACGTCCGAGTTTATCAAACTCACATTCACTCGCTCTAGAAGTCACTAAACGTATAAAAATACGAGTGCTTTTCTTTTTTTGTGGTAATGATTGAAGTTCATGGTAATAAGCTTCCCAGCCTTCCTGTGTATACAATGCGAGGCATCCATCATTGCCTCTTGTAACATAAACACACTCACCACACTGATTACGCATTTTAGCAGGGATACTTAAGCGCCCCTTTGCATCTATGTTATGTCTAAATTCTCCAAAGAACACTTAAAATCACCCACTTTATAACATTTCTATACATTCTTTAACACTTCATGCCACTATTATATAACATTTCATCCCCCTTGTACATAGAAATCACATGCCTTTTTTCTCTTTTTTAAACAAAAAAAGTAGCAGTTTCCCGCTACTTATCTTTGTTTTTTCAATTTTTTCCAATTAATAATATAATTCTATCATCCTTAATTCATCATTATAGGAATAAGTTGCATTTTCATTCCAACATTTGTTTTGACTTAAAACTTGATATCCCAAATAAGAAGATTCAAGATTTCTTTTCACTTTTTGATAAACATTGTCATTGATACATTTTATTTCTGCTACTCTGCTTTTATTTTTTAATCCTCTATTCACTGCATAAGATAAAACACTTTCATCATACTTTTCCATATAACATTTTTCATCCTTAAAAACATTGATCTGGTATTGTTGAGTCTTTTCATAAGGAACTTCAGGCTGATAGCACTTTA
Source organism: Coprobacillus cateniformis (assembly GCF_009767585.1). Classification (NCBI taxonomy): domain Bacteria; kingdom Bacillati; phylum Bacillota; class Erysipelotrichia; order Erysipelotrichales; family Coprobacillaceae; genus Coprobacillus; species Coprobacillus cateniformis. The sequence goes on along the minus strand of NZ_WSNW01000001.1, from coordinate 2,944,454 downwards.
ACATGTCTTCGCTACTCATCATAAAATACCCTAAACAGGCATGTTCTGAATTCTCATGAACAGCATCTCCCCATGTTGGATCACAATAATAATAGTCACCACTCAGATGAATCATAACCCACGCATGCCCGTCCCCATTCAATGTCTGAGAACGCGTTTCTTTAGCAGTTCCAACAATATAGGCATTTTCTATTCCTAACTGATTTAAAAGATACTGATATCCTCTTGCATATCCAGCACAGACTGATTTTCCATTAGCCAAAGCACTTACCATATTTTGATTGTTATCAACACCATCTTCATAAACAACATTTTCAACAATATAATTATATGCAAGTCGCGCTTTTTGCAATTGTGAAGTTTCTTTCTTAGCCTCATTTAAAAAAACTTCAGTTTTCTTTTCAATATCTTGATTCATTTTTTTTACTTCGTCTAAAGAATAGTCATATAGAGGTAAAAACTGTATAGTTTGCTTGTTTTCCTGATATTGAAACTGGGAATTAACATAATAGAGTTCTCCGTGGTCATAAATAACTTTTGTAAAAATATCTTTTACTTTTTCAATATCTTTTTCTTCTAAAGTCACTTCTTCTTGGTGCTGACTTAAAACATAATATATTCTTTGATACGTCTTTTGTTCAATTTCATTTAATTGATTATAAAAATATTGGTAATCCTTATTTTTCTGAAAAGCTTGTTCAACCGCATTTAAATCCAACACTGGAATTTCAAGAAATTCTCTTCCTACTATAACCCCAATTGCCATTCCTATAATCAATACCAAAACAATCAAAAGCATGCCTCTTTTACGTTTTCTCATATCAAATCCTCACTTTATCCTCATTATAAACTATTCTAAGCATTCGATTAGCAAAATATTCATCCTCATCTCATAAATTTAACCAATGCTTCTTTATTTAAAAACATTTATACTATTCATTTTTTAAATAAAAAAAGCCCTTTAATAAGGGGCAGTTTTTATAACACTTTTTGTCCGTTGTAAGTTCCGCAATGTTTGCATACTCTATGAGATAATTTGTATTCTCCACATTCAGGGCAAACAACTACAGCTGGTACTGTTAACTTGTCATGTGTTCTTCTTTTGTTTCTTCTTGTTTTAGAAACTCTTCTTTGTGGTACTGCCATAGGTACACCTCCTTATTCTTTATCCTTAAAATAATCTTTAAGTTTGGCAAGTCGAGGATCAATATAATCTTCATCCTTACCTTCATCTTTTTCATTTAATACTTTCCAACCATTGCCTTCGGTTTTCAAAGTTGCGCCATCTTTAACAACACGCATGGGAACATCCATCATAATTTCCTGAAAAACAACAGGAGTTAAATCAACAGTATCCCTTTTAACCTCAATAACATCTTCATCATCTAAAGGTTTATAAAAAGCAAATACAGTTGCCGACTTAATATCAAATGGGTAATCCACATCTTCTAATGAAACGGCACATGGTAGAATCATTTGACCTTTTACTTGAAAATCAACGTATAACTGATGATTTTTCATATCTAGACATCCTCGTCCTACAACATGAACATCTTTCAAACCATTGACTTGTGATAAATTATGAAACATTTCTGATGGAAACGTAAGTGTTTCATCAAAATCAAAACATCCATCTTTTTGTTTCAAAATCCATTGTAAATTCCATTTCAAAAAAATCACCCTTTACACCGCATAGTTGATTATATATAAAACAACCAAATATGTCAATCAAAATTTCGCATAATTCGTTGAATTCCTCACTTCTTTTAATCAATTCTATGCTTTCTTATAAAACTATGATAAACTAAGCAAAAAGAGGTGTCAATATGAGAGTTTTAGGAATCATTGTAGAATACAATCCATTTCATAATGGACATATTTATCATATACAGCGTTCCAAGACAATAACAAAATGTGATTATACAATTGCAGTCATGTCTTCATCATTCGTTCAAAGAGGTGAACCGGCTATTATAGACAAATGGACACGCAGTCGTTTAGCCATTGAATTTGGAGTAGATATCGTATTAGAATTACCCTTTGTATATGCTTGCCAGAGTGCTGATTATTTTGCCAAAGGGGCAATTGATTTATTACATGCTATTGGTGTGACAGATATCTGTTTTGGAAGTGAAGATGGTCGCATTGAAACATTTATGGATATTGCTTGCACTATTGAAATGCATCAAGAAGACTATAATATGCACATCAAGCATTACATGCAAGAAGGTTTGCGTTATCCTGATGCCTGCAACCAAGCACTAAGACAGATTATGGGAAAAGAAATCACAACACCTAACGATTTATTAGGATTAAGTTATGTCAAAGAAATTGTATCTCATCATTACGCGATAACACCCCACTGTTTTGCACGTACAAATGATTATCATGATACCAAGCTGCAGGATATTGCCAGTGCATCTGCTATTAGAAAGGCTATTTATGAAAAAAAAGATTTCAAATCAACACTCCCTCATCCTGAATATTATCAGAATGATTTGTTTTTTCTTCAGGATTTCTACCCTTATTTAAAATATCAAATCATGACTTCAACCCCCAAAGAACTTAGACAATACCATTTGGTTGAAGAAGGTTTAGAAAATATTTTAATTTCTCAAATCCATAAAACAAATTGTCTGGAAGAATTACTTGGTTGTTTGTTATCAAAAAGATATACCAAACCACGCATCCAAAGAATGCTTATTCATTTATTAATGAAAAACACAAAACAGCAAATACAGGCAGCTATGAAAATCGATTATTTAAGAATTCTTGCTATGAATGAACAAGGACGCCAATATCTCAATATCATAAAAAAAGAATGCCCTTATACAATCGTTACAAACTTCTCTAGATATCAGCATCCAGCACTAGAGATAGAATTCAAAGCAACACGTCTGCTTTCCCTACTCTCTCAACAACCTTATGATCTCATCAAAAAAGAATACGCAAGTATTCCTTATATTAAAGCAGATTAAGTTCTTCTAAGATTTGAATTCCTTTTGCAACAGCACCTTGTTCATTGGTTACCTCCAATGCATAAGATGCTTTTTCTTTTACCAGTTCTGATGCATTCGCTGGGGCAAATGAATATGGAAATGATTCTAGCATTCCAATATCATTGAATCCATCACCAAAAGTTGCCACTTCATAAACAGATAATCCTTTCTCTTTTAAAACCTCTTTTAGCATACTCCCCTTATCATGAACATCACTTGTAATCTCTATATTCTCTTCAAATGATGAAGAAATATGTAAATGATTAATATCTTTTAAAAGTTTCTCTACACCTTGTACACTTTGATAATCAATATGTCTAGCATCTATCTTTAAAGGCAATGCTTTAGACTTATACAATTCATCAACTGTTTTAACTTCATGAACATTTTTAAGAAAACCAGTTCTTGTAAAAAACGGTGTCTTTGGTAATAAAGAAGGATCATCAATACCTTTTGATTTCATCAATATCTTCTGATGTCTTAAAAAATAGGTTTCTTTATCTTCAAAAATATATTTTCCTTGCTGAGTATGAACCGAAATATGATATTCATATTCTAACAAAATAGCCATAATCTGTTCAAAAGACTTTCTTTCCATTGGATAATAGCGATTGATATGACCATCATAACTTCTATATTGAGTTCCATTATTTAAAATCAAAGAATTATAAATTCCTTTGCTTTGACATATATCCTCAACCATATCAAACCCACGTCCTGTCGCAAACATAAATTCAACACCCTGATCACTTTTTTCTAGTATCTTTTGATAGCTTTGTTCATCAAGCGTATTATCCTTATTTAAGATTGTTCCATCCATATCACAAACAATTAATTTAATCATTTTTTCCACCTCTCTACGTTCCCTTATTTTAACATAAGTAAGCAGTGAATGAAATCAAAAAAATTATCGAGAAATGCTAGGCAAGGGATAGGAAATATGATATAAATTATTATTGTGAGGTGAAAACATGGACGAAAAAGAAGTTTTACAATCTGTGAATGAAATTGGTTATTTATTACTAAGACATGGTGCAGAAATCTATCGTGTCGAAGAATCTTTACAACGTATGTGTGAAGGATTAGGATTTAAAAATGTTGAAGTCTTTGCAATACCTTCTTATTTTACATTATCATTAACATTGCATGATGGTACCCCTTATCATGTTTCTAAACGTGCACGTTCAAATCGTATCCATTTAGATCATCTCTATGAATTAAATTGTTTAGTAAGACAAATTAGTAATGGAGATATAGAGCTTCACAATATTCAAGAAAAAATAGAAAACATAAAATCACAAGAATTAAATTATCAATTAATATTGTTAGGATATATTGTATCTGCTGCCATGTTCTGTGTATTTTTTGGTGGTGGTGCCATTGATATGGTTGTTTCAGGAGTTATTGGTTTCGTGTTATATTACTTTATTTATCTACTAGAAAAGCTGAGGATTAATGGTATTGTTCGAACTATCTTATCAAGCATGGTTTTATCTACGATTGCTATTCTAGGAAATAAAATAGGAATTGTTGAGAATCAGCAATCTGTCATCACTGGAACACTCATGTTGTTAGTTCCTGGAATTGCAATTACCAATAGTCTTAGAGATATTATTGGTGGAGACTTCATTTCTGGACTTTCAAGGATGATTGAAGCGATTTTGATTGCTGCCAGTATTGCAATTGGAGTTGGTGTTATGATGATGCTATTGAGAGGTGCTTAATATGAACGAAATCATTCAATGCTTATCAGCCTTTGTAGGTTGTCTTGGTTTTACATTTATTTTTCGTATTCATAAAAATATAAAATTTGCATGTGTTGGTTCCATTGTAGGTACATTAGGTTGGGTTATTTACCTTGCCACACAATTCCTAGACAATATCTTTATACAAAGTTTTATTGCAATGTTATGTGTTGCTCTTATTGCTGAAATGATGGCACGCCATTATAAAGCTCCAGCTACAATTTTTATTATCATTGGTTGTTTCCCTTTAGTTCCAGGAAGTGGAATCTATTACACAATGTTATATGCAGTACAAGGATTAAACAATCTCTTTGCTGAAAGTTTTTTATCCACTATTGGAATCAGCATTTCTATTGCTTTAGCAATCTTAATATCTTCTACAACATTACAAGTCTATAAAATTATAAAAACAAAAAATTATGCAAAAATTGAATAAGACAGATTCTCATTGAAATCTTTTTTACTCAAATTAAAAAGGTAATAAAATTTATTACCTTTTTTTATTACCCTCTTAAATGAGCATTATATTCTGATTTCACTACTGCTAAAATATTTTCCATAACATCATTAATTATTGTATCTTCTAATGTTTTTGTAGGATCTTGGAAAGTTAAAGTAATAGCTACAGATTTCTTTCCTTCCTCAATATGTTCACCTTCATACACATCAAAGATTTCAGCTTTTGAAACTAATTTTTTCCCAGCCTTTTGAATCGAACGAACAACATCATATGTTTGAATATCTGTATCCATAACTAATGCAATATCTCTATTAACAGAAGGGTATTGCGGAATTGATGTCACTTTTAGTGCTTTTGTCTTTAGATTTAATAAAGTGGATAAATTCAATTCAGCAACAACCGTTTCCCCCTTAATGTCATATTTCTTTGCCATCAAAGGATGAATTTGTCCAATCACACCAATAATTTGTTTTCCCATCTTGATATAACCACTTCTTCCTGGATGGAAATTCTTATTATCAGCTTCTACTCTTACTAGACTATAACGTGATTCCTCAATACATAATTTCTTAAATAGAGTTTCAACAAATCCTTTCACCAGGTAAAAATCAACATTTCTATGAATTCCAGCCCAAGGAACACTATGATAAACTCCATGACATGCAATTGCTAGAGTTGTGATTTCATCTTTTGCATAAGTGTTTGAAATTTCAAACAGGCAAACATCCTTAGAAGCATGTGATTGATTATAATTGATGACTTGTAACAATGAAGGTATGACTGATTTTCTTGTGACACTACGTTCTTCGCCTAATGGTGACATTAATTTCACCTGTTCATCTAATGGATGAAATAAGTTGAAATCATTAACAGTCGATGGTGAAGTCAATGTATATGTTAATGTTTCATGTAGTCCCAAATCAACAAGAACATCTCTTATAAACCTTTCATTGCTTTGTTTTGGTGTTAAATTTCCTCTCGTCATTTCCATCAAAGGAAGTGTTGAAGGAATATTATCATAACCATACATTCTCGCAACTTCTTCAATCAAATCAGCAGCCATAGTTATATCATTACGATATGTTGGAACAACAACCTCAAAAGTCGATTCTTTTAAAGTATAAGAGAAACTTAAACGATCAAAGATATCTTGAATCTCATTCAACGCAATCGACATTCCCAATAATCCATTAATCTTATCCTGAGAAACAGATACAATCTTTTCTGTCACATTTAAATCAGTTGATACAGTCTTATAAATTTCCCTAGCATCAGCTTCTTGTACTAATAAATCAGCACAGCGATCTAAAACATGAAAACTATTTGCTGTATTCAATGCACCTTTAATATAATGTTGAGAAGCATCAGTTAATAAATTCATACGACGAGCTGTATTACGTAAAGTTGCTCCATCAAATGTTGCAACTTCAATCACAATATTTCGAGTATTGTCATCAATCTTCGTATCATTTCCTCCCATAACCCCAGCTACACAACCAATACCTTGATCAGTAGAAACAATAATATCTTCTGGCAATAATTCATACTCTTTTTCATCTAAAAGAACTGCTTTTTGATGAAAACCAGTTTTAATAACAAAAGATTTCTCTTTCATCTTATCATAGTCATACATATGAATAGGTTGACCAGTTTCTAGCATGACATAGTTAGAAATATCAACAATATTATTAATAGGCTTAATTCCACTTGCTAATAAATGATTTTTTAACCACTGAGGTGATTCTTTTGTTTTCACACCTTTGATTAACTTAGCTCCAAAGAAAGGACACAAATCAGTTTCTACAATAACTCGAATGTCACTATCTAATTCATCATATTTTTTAACTTCAGGTAATTTCACTTTTCTGTTTAATACCGCAGCAACTTCATAAGCCAATGAAGTCATTGCCATACAATCACTACGATTAGGTGTCAATCCAATATCTAAAATATAATCTTTCAATCCTAAATAAGATAATGCCTCTTCACCTAATGGAGCCTCTTCATCTAAAACATGAATACCCGCTTTATCCTCTTCCTTTAAAAGACGTGCATCTAATCCAAGTTCAGCAATTGAACAAATCATACCATTAGATACTTCACCTCTAATTTTTCCTTCTTTAATTTTAAAACCTTCACCTAAATTACAGCCTGGTAATGCAACAATGACTTTTTGACCAGCAGACACATTAGGAGCACCACAAACAATTTGTGTGACAACGCCTGGTTTCACTTCTACTTGACATACATTCAAATGGTCACTATCAGGATGTGGCTGACATTCTTTAACATACCCTACAACCAATTGATCACCATGTGCTAATTCATGCATTCCTTCTACTTCTAATCCAATACGTGTAATCATTTCTGCAAGAGCAGCTGGATCTTGATCACTAATATCTACATATTCATTTAATAATTTTAAACTTGCTTCCATGCCCTTACCCCTTTCTTCCAAACTGATTTAAGAATCTTAAATCATTATTATAAAAATCTCGAATATTATCAATGTTATATTTTAACATTGCTACACGTTCTAATCCAATTCCAAATGCAAATCCCTGGTAAACTTCTGGATCAAAACCACACATTTCAAGAACTCTAGGATTCACCATCCCTGCTCCTAAAATTTCAATCCAGCCAGTATGTTTACACATCGGACACCCTTTTCCCTCACAGTTATGACAGCTAATATCAACTTCAACACTTGGCTCTGTAAATGGGAAATAAGAAGGTCTTAAACGAATTTTACGTTTTTCACCAAACATTTTTTTAGCAAAGACTTCTAAAGTTCCTTTTAAATCAGCCATAGTAATATTCTTATCAATAACCAATCCTTCACATTGCATAAATTGATGTGAATGTGTTGCATCATCATCATCTCTACGATATGTTTTTCCTGGACAAATAACTTTAATTGGTCCTTTTCCTTCGGCTGCAATCATTGCATGTGCCTGAACTGGTGAAGTATGTGTTCTCATTAATGTATTTTCATCTATATAGAAAGTATCCTGCATATCTCTTGCTGGATGTCCTTTTGGCAAATTCATTAACTCAAAGTTAAAATGATCACTTTCAACTTCAGGTCCTTCTGCAATCTGATATCCCATTCCTAAAAACAATTCTTCAATATCATTTTTAACAACTGATAAAGGATGCAAACTTCCTAATGGCAAAGCAGTACTAGGTAAAGTAATATCAATATTTTCACTTGCCAATTTTGCATTCATTTCTGCTTCTTCTAAAGCTACCTTTTTATTTTCAATAGCTTGTGTAATTTCTTGTTTTACCTTATTAGAAACTTGACCAAAAGTTGCTCTTTCTTCCTGATTCATATTTTTCATAGATTTCATAGCCGCTTGCATTGGTCCTTTTTTTCCTAAATAAAAGACTCTTAAATCATTTAAATCCTTTAATGATATACAATCATGAATTTTAGCAAGAGCTTCTTCTTTAATCTTTAATAACTCGTCCATATTGTCCTCCTTCAAAATAAAAAATCGTTCCAGCTAGGAACGATTATAATCGCGGTACCATCCTAATTCATAACAAATTCTGTTATGCACTTGATTCACAGTAACGTTGTGTTGACGGCGATGATTAGTCGCACTCCAAGGTGAATTCAATAAATACATTGTAAGAAAACTCTCAGCTTACGTTTTCCTCTCTGCTACAAATTCTCTATCTACTTATCCTCTTCATCGTGTTTACTTCCCATATTATAGCCAAAATTCTTTATAAAAACAAGTCTTTTTTCAGTTATCATAAATATCCTACAAAATACTAACAAACACATTACTTTGATATATGATTTAAATCAAATTTATCCACCTTATTATATAACTTCATAAAATCGGAATCTAAATCATTGACATTTTCATTATAACTCTTATATGAGCCTGACGGTGTCACTGCCGCCTCTAGAAACTCTTCATACATATCAAACATCTCTTTAAGAGTTTCATATTTATCTTCTAATCCTTCAGGTGGATTTTTCATTTTATCCATAATTTCTTGAGTTTCATCAATATGCAAACTTAAAGCAACTCTATCATTCATAACAGTTTGATCTTTTGTCATATTTGTAAGTGCTTCATTAAAATCAGAAACAAATTTACCATTTGGTTTTACATATTTATCCGTTTTTGTATCAGATGTCTCCCAGATAGCATTTGACCATACTTTCAAAGTCAAATTACATACTTTTTCAGCATTTGCTGCTCCGCCTAGCATTTTTATTTTTAAAACCCCAATATCATCAACATATTGATTATAATTCATGACATATTCTTCTCGTGCCTTATTATCCAAATAAGTCTTCATCCCAAATCCAATTCCAGCAATAGCTAATAATGCAATGAATCCAATAATAATTAATTTATTCTTATTCATTTGTTTTTTAACTTTGCTTGACTGATTTGTCACATCTTCTTTTACTTCGATATTCTTAGACTCAACCTGCTCTCCATCTCCCACTTGTTCCTTTTCATTTAAAGGTGCACCACAATACGGACAAAACGCTGTTTTCTCCTCTAATTCTTTCCCACATTTATTACAATTCATATTTATTTACCTTCTTTCCCTTACCTATTTTATTATAACATAATCATTCATATTATCAACTTACATTAAAAAACTCTATTTATAAAAAATAAAGTTCTTTAATCATTTTATTTTCACTTATCCCAGCATTCACTATTTGGAATCCCCAATTCTCCTGGGTGAAAAACAGGGTTCTTTCCTTGACGTTTTTGTTGTTGATAATCTTTTAAAGCACTGAATGCATAACGATGTAAATATAAAATAACAACAATATTCATTAATGCCATAAATCCCATTAAAACATCTGCTAAATCCCATATCATCGAAAAATCAGCTTGTGCCCCAAAGAAAATAACTGCAATCGTTACAAGTCTAAAAACAAACAATAAAGTTGGATTGTTTTTTATAAACTTCAAATTACCTTCAGCATAACAATAATTTCCAATTAAAGAACTAAATGCAAATAGAAAAATAGATATTGTAATAAAATGAATTCCAAATTCTCCAATTTCATTGTAAACAGCCATTTGAACATAGGGCATACCAGTAAGGCCTTCTTCAATTCCAAAATTCAAAAGAATAAATGCCGTTGTTGTACAAACAAGCATCGTATCAATAAATACGGAAATCACCTGTACAAGCCCCTGTTTAACAGGGTGTGAGACATCAGCAGTGGCTCCAGCATTAGGTGCTGACCCCATTCCTGCCTCATTACTAAATAACCCACGTTTAATCCCATACATAACACATGAACCTGTAAATCCACCAAAAATAGCTTTGGTATCAAACGCATTTTCGAAGATCATTGCAAATAAATGAGGCAATTGATTGATGTTCATGAGAGTAATATAAATTCCCAATAAAATATATAATCCTGCCATAACAGGAACAATTCGAGAACTCATAACACCAATGCGATGAACACCACCAAAAATAACAAATGCACTGGCAATACTTAATATTGTTCCTACTAATAAGGCACATAACTGTTCATTATCAAAATAGTAAGCCATTGCACTACTTACATTATAAGATTGCAGTCCATTAAACCCAAAGATAAAACAAGAAATAAGCAACACTGCAAAGACAATTCCTAAAAAACGATTTCCTAAGGCTTTTTCAATATAATAAGCCGGTCCTCCACGAAATACTTCACCATCTTTTTCTTTATAAATCTGAGCAAGCGTCGATTCCACAAACGCACTTGCACCGCCAATCAAAGCAATAACCCACATCCAAAAAATAGATCCTGCACCGCCTGCTGCCAATGCTGTCGCAACCCCTGCAATATTACCAGTTCCAACCCGTGAAGCAGTAGATATCATTAAGGCTTGAAAAGAACTCACACCATCTTCGCTATGAGCTTTTTCTTTCAATAAAGAAATACCTTCCTTTAACATTCGTATCTGTACAAAGCGTGTCTTCAACGTAAAATACATACCTGCCACAACCAATAAAATAATTAGAATATTACTGTATAAAAACTCATTTAACCATGATAAAATTTCTTTCATAACTCAACCTCTTTCCTTTATTCTTCCCATTTCTTGGGTCCTAATCAAAAAGACATGAAAAAAGGCACGTAGCAAAATGCGTGTCTTTATTGATTGAACTTTATTCAGTATATCACAGAATATACATATTGTCTCATTTTTTTATATTTATCCTTTCAATAAATATAAATTTGACCAAAAACTCCATATTCATTTCTGACATTAAAATATATTCTTTTGTCAAATAAACATATCCAAACTTATTGACATTTCCTCTTTTTCCACAATCATCATTAGAGTTCTATTTTTGAAAATGATACATTGTTATAGCAGAAGCTATACCAACATTCAAAGATTCTACTGTTTGAATAGGAATATATAAACGATGTTGACATAATTCTAAAATTTCATCACAAACACCCTGACCTTCATTACCCATAACAAATGCCATTTTATCTTTGACCTGATATGTTTCAATTGAAGACGCATCTCTTAAACAAGTCCCATAAACATCAACCCCCTGATGCTTTAAGAAAACAATAGCATCTTTTAAATTCATAACGCAGACATTCATTTGGAACAATGCCCCTTGGGTAGCACGAATCACTTTATCATTATATAAATCCACACAATCTTCAGACATAATCATTTGATCATAACCAAATGCCAGTGCAGTTCTCATCATTGTTCCAACATTCCCAGGATCCTGAACACGATCTAACAATAGATATCTCTGACCATCTTCAACAATAAGACTGTGATTATTCTGACGACAAATTGCCATTATAGGTTGAGGTGATCTTGTAAAAGCTAATTTATTCATAACATTTTGAGAAACATGCAATGTTTCTTCTTCAAAGTCATCAGATAACGTTGTAATAATCTGAAGAATAGAATGCTTTTTACGAGCTTCTTCTATTAAATGAAAACCTTCAATAAGAAACATTTTCTTTTCATCTCTATATTTCTTTTGTTTTAATTTGACAATTTCCTTAATTGTTTCATTTTGTAAAGATGTAATCATACATGTTTCTCCTTCAACCGTTTTAATCTTTCTTTATAATCAGGCATACGCTTTGCTATTTCCTGATAGAAAAGCGTTGAATGATTGGCTTGTAAAAAATGTGTTAATTCATGAACAATAACATAATCAATCAACTCTTTATCAAGATGAATCAAAGAAAGATTAAATGAGACCTTTCCTTCTTTATAATAGCAACTTCCCCATCTTCCTTTGTATTTCTTAATTTCAATCCTTGGCATATTTAAATCAAAATCATATGCTAAATAATAAATTATTTTTTCTTCTATATAATTAAGTAAAATCCGTTTTAAATAGTTTTCTACACATTGTGCAATATTTTGATGATAAACATAGAGATATTGTTCATGGACTTCACATTGATACTGTCCTACCGCTCGTAAACGAATGATATAGCGTGTGTCAAAAATGTCAACATATCCATTTTCCTGATAACAGGCATATTCCTCATAATTATGAATTAATGGTAGCAGTTTTTCTTGATATTTTCGGATATTATCTTCAATAAGTGAACGTGGTGTATAGTAAGGTGCACTGACAACCAGTTTTCCTTGTTTAACACGCATACGAATGGAATTCATATGCTTATAAATAACATCATAATATATTTCTTCTTGATTTAATATAATTTGATAACTTTTCATAAAACTCCTGTATAAACTCCTTGCATTTATCCAATATTATATAAGAAAGGATGATATTATGCGCGAAGCACTCTTAATGAACTTAAAAGGCTTTTCAGCCTCTGACTTGCAAAAGACTATAGATGAAGGTATTGCCTCAAAAGAAGAAACTATTTTAATTGGATTAGGTGTTCTTTTTGAAGAATACTATAACTCTTTAGACAATTCTTCTAGACAACAATTTCTTCAAAGTTTGTCTTCTTTACTTTAGACCAGATTCTGGTCTTTTCTTTATTTTATTTAATAGTTTATGTGTCCAAGTAAAAAGTTCAGGTGTTCTTTTCCACATTTCTTTAATCATTCTCAAACTTATTAATACAAATAAGAAACATAAATTATATTGAAACAAATCTAAGATTGGAACAAAGAAAATGACAACACTGATGATAATTAAAATGATACAAGGAACAAAAGTCACTTTTTCTTCATATATATCATATAAAATCTTTGACATCTCAAAAACAATATAGTCAAATACCCAAGTCAATACAAAATAAAGTGTAGTATAAATATCATAAATCAAAAGACGTTGTAATGCTTGTGCTAATGAACATTGATAAAACTGCATAAATGAAATAATATATGCTAAAAGAGCTCCTAATAAAGTTGCTAATGCATTTCTAAACATATAGATTGTCATCAAATCTTTTTTTATTGTTTTATCCATTTGAATCTACCACCTTTATTGTTCCTTGAAGTTGAATCATAAAAGTATATGGTTGAGCTTGGGAATCATCTTGAGTCAAGGTCACAACACAACTTAATGTGCGTCCAAGAAGTGAATCCTGTTCATCATAATAGGCCACTTGTTTATCATTACCTTTTAATATATCAGCTGTCTTACCTTTTACATATGCAAATCTTTCATAATCATTAATATCATCAACCTGACCATTATCCTTTAAATACATATAATCAATAGTTATATTTGGATACTTTTTATCAATATCCTTAACAGAGCAAGAGAAATCTCCTGTTTTCAACCATGATGGTGTTGCATAAACATTTCGAATAGCATATTCTTTATTTCCACCATTAAAAACTGTCATGACTTGATTCTTCATAACTATATCTTCATCATAAACTGTTTTGTTATTTCTTATAATTGTCATATGCATCATAACATCAGCAAAATCATCATCATAAAGTTGCTTAGTTGTTTCAACTTCCTCAAGTGTAAACACTTCATTATCTGTTTTCATTTTTGTCTCTTGTTCATATCGATATTCTTCTTTAGATGTATTGACAACAAAAGTTGTTCTCACAAGATCACCTTTTAAAAAGAAGCGATCCTCTAAAGCCATAACTCTTGCTTTACCATTTTTTTGAATACGATCATTTTTATAAAATTCATAGCCATCAATAAGGACTGAATCATTTTCACCTGCAAAACAATACTGATAATCAGCAACATTCACATACGTATGAAACATAAAATTATCATACCAGAGAAACAATGTTGAAACCAGCATACATAACAATATTCCTGACAATATTAATTGTCTTTTTATTTCTTTATTCATCTCATCACCGCATTTATTATATAAGTTTTTAAAAGAAAAGGAAAGACCTTTTGTCTTTCCTTATGAAGAACCAAGTTTTACATTCACTGTAGATGTAGAACCATTACGGTTAATCGTTAATTTTACAGTATCTCCTGGTTTTTTAGAATAGAGTTTTGTTAAGAAATCTTTATATGATTCAATTTCTTCATTATCAAATTTTGTAATAACATCGCCAGTTTGAATTCCTGCTTTGCTGGCAGCTGAATCATTTTGAACATCTGCAACATAAATACCCTTATTCAAATTTGTTTGAATACGATACATATATAATTCATATGAAGAATATCCATCTAATGAAACGCCAGAGATTCCCAATGTTGGTCTATTCACTTTACCAGTTGAAATAATTTCTTCAACCATCTTAACAGCATCATTAATTGGTAATGCAAACCCCATACCTTCAACAGATTCAGATGAATATTTCATAGATGTAATACCTACCAGTTCACCAACTGCATTGACAAGTGCTCCGCCACTATTACCAGGGTTAATTGCAGCATCAGTCTGAATAACATTCATATCCCAATCCTCTTTACCATCATTGTTTAAATCAACAGAAACAGTACGTTTAGGAGCAGACACAATCCCCTGTGTAACAGTTCCTGCATACTCAATACCCAATGGACTTCCAACTGCTAAAACAGTTTCACCAGCATCTAATAAATCAGAATCTCCAGTTTTAAATGCAGTGACATCAAAATTGACTGTCATTTTTAAAACTGCAATATCTCCATATTTATCACTACCTATCAATTCAGCCTTCACAGATTCTCCATTGGAATAAATAACTTCAATCGATTGAGCAGATTCAATCACATGATGATTTGTAATAATATATACTGTTTTACCATCAATTTTATAAATTACACCACTTCCACTGCCTGATAATTTATTGTTTTGATAAACTGCAACACCAACAGTAGATTCTTTAGCAGCTTCTATAACTTTTGTTAAATCAGATTTCACATCATAATTAACTGTTTGAACTTTGGCATTTGATGTTCCATTTGTAGAACTTCCACCTTGCGTTCCAAGGACTTTATACATCAAAAAACCATTGCAAGCAAGCGATACAACCAATAAAACAACAACAATTGCTTTAAACAACATATTTTTATCTGGATTTTTCTTCTTTTTTTCTTTATGCACAGGACCACCCATATTTCCTTGATACTGCTCCTTTGAAGTATCTATAGATTCTTGAGTATTTTCAAATTCTTCTTTATTCATTTCGTCCATATTCATCTTCCTTTCAGTTATGACTGTTTTATATTTTACATTTATATCATAATATAGAATTACCAAGATATTATTTTAATATTGTGTGAAAATGTCAAAAAAATTCATTTTAATAACGCTCTAATCTTTTCTATATTCTCAACAGCCTGTTGATACCCATAATGATAAATCGCATCAATCTTATGCAAATCCTTTTCAAAAGAATCAATTTGCACATCTTCACTTGGTCTCAATATAACCGCTTTGCCAGTTTGTTCTAGCATTTCACAATAATTCAATGTCTCATTATATAACTCATGACGCGTTAATAAGGGTTTTACCAAATGTGGATAACGTTTTTTCAATCGACGACTAGCAATGATATTCGCTTTAGATAAATTTTTCTGATACCCTTTTGGTCTCGTCAAAACAATCAGCATCTTATCGTGTCCATCTCTTTTTGCTTGTTTCACAGGAATGGGGTCACAGATACCTCCATCATAATAATCTTGACCATTAAAAGTAATAACTGGAAAAGCAAAGGGAATTGCACAAGTTGCTTTTAACATTGTGCATTGCTTATCTAATAGTTTTCCATCAAGATATTCACATTGTCCTGTTTTAGCATTTGTCACACCAACTTTAATAATAGCTGGATTTTCTAAAAAAGTGTTCCAATCAAAAGGATATAACTCATTAGGTATTGTTTCATAAGCAAACTTCAAGCCAAATAAACTGCGATCACTTAAATAATTACGTATTCCAACATAACGCTTATCATGTCGATGATTCATTAAAATATCATAATTACGTTTAGTTTGCTTTGAAACATATGAAAAACCATCAGTAATTCCTGCTGACACTCCTATAACATAAGGAAAATCAACTTCATAATCAAGCAGTGCATCCATAACACCACTAGAGAAGATAGGACGAAATGTTCCTCCCTCCAGTATTAACGCACCCATTATCGCTTATCCTCAATCATCACTTTCATTAACTCTTCATCCAGTTTTTCAATAAAACAAGTTAATAATTGGACAACTGCATCAAAATCATCTTGATGAATAATTGTACGATGAGAATGCATATAACGTGATGGAATAGAAATCGTTAGATTCATAACACCAGCATCAACCTTACTTAATTCTCCTGAATCAGTTCCTCCAGCAGTATCTATTTCTAATTGATAAGGAATATCTTGTTTCTCACAGATACATTCTAATTCTTTCAATAAACCACTATGTGCAATAGCACTTCCATCCATAACTGTCAAAGCTGCCCCTGACCCAAGTTTGACATCACCCTTTTCACCAGGTAAATCCATTGAAAAAGTAACGTCAATCGCAATCGCAATATCCGGTTTTATCATCTGTCCAACAGTTTTTGCCCCACGTAAGCCCACTTCTTCTTGAACAGTTCCAGCTCCATATAAAGTTGGATAAATTGTTTTCCCTTTTAAATTTCTTAAAACCTGTATAATCACAGCTGCACCAATGCGATCATCCCAAGCCTTTGACATTAAACATTTCTCATTAGCCATAATTGTAAATTCAGAAACTGGTGTAATTGGATCACCTTTTTTAATACCTAAATCCAAAGCTTCCTGTTTACTGAAAACACCAATATCTATAAAAGCATTCTTCGGTTCAACAACTTTATTTCTCTCTTCAGGTGTTTTTCCATGAGGTGGCACAGAACCAAAAACACCCTTAATCTCTTTGCCATTTCTTGTTGTGATTACCATAAGGGAAGAAGGTAAATTTTGTCCCATCCAGCCACCTACTGGCTGAACTTTAATATACCCACTTTCATCAATATCACTGACAAGAAAACCAATTTCATCAATATGTCCAGTTAAAAGAAGTTTTAATTTTGAAGTTCCTCTTTTGATACCAATTAAACTCCCAATATTATCATATTGAATTTCATCAACACAATCCTCAATATATGATTTCATCATACGAGTTGCTTGTTTCTCATAACCAGAAATTCCATTAACAAGACTCATATTCTTTAACATTTCTAAATCTGCCATATCTAAACCCTCCTATTATTTCTTATTATATATCCTTTTCTACAATTAGACAAATCATTTAAATATATGAATAATCCAATCAAAGTATACACTATCTCATTATTTTTATACAAAAAGAGGAAATCAGATATTCTCAGTATTTCCTCTTTTGTTAGCTTTTTAAAAACTGGATAAAACGTTTTAAACTGGTCAAATAATTAACTCAATTCTCTATCTATTGATTATGAAATTCAAATGTTGTTCCCTAATGAAATAATCCTATAACCATAAGAAGAGTTTCATTTTCAAATAAAATATTTTCAAAGGGCAATTCTGGTTTTCTTTATCCATAAAGCCACAATTTAAAGATGTGGTCTTCATGCTTATTTTAATAAATTGAGAACATTCTACCACTTGCATTATTATGAATAGTAGTCATGTCTCAATTCATCCAATATTTATTATCTCATTATATAACGTAATAAGAGGTCCCAACTAATCTATAAATAATTTTTGTGATTCTGTTGAATTGACATCAACAATTTTATAAAAGTATTCTTTTTGAGTTAAATCTTTTCTTTCAATTGTTTCAGC
Source organism: Coprobacillus cateniformis (assembly GCF_009767585.1). Taxonomy (NCBI): domain Bacteria; kingdom Bacillati; phylum Bacillota; class Erysipelotrichia; order Erysipelotrichales; family Coprobacillaceae; genus Coprobacillus; species Coprobacillus cateniformis. Next base: position 2,926,096 of record NZ_WSNW01000001.1, on the reverse strand, counting down.
AATTTGTCCATCTTTAATATAGAGAAGTTTCTGTGAATAACTAGCAATCATAGAATCATGAGTCACCATTAAAATAGAAACACCCTCTTCTTCATTGAGCCTTTTAAATAACTCTAGAAGATCATGTGAATTTTTAGAATCAAGATTTCCAGTTGGTTCATCTGCAACAATCAATTTAGGATTCGTGACAAGTGCTCTGGCAATTGATGCTCTTTGTCTTTGTCCGCCTGAACATTCACTTGGATACTTATCCAAAAGTTCATCAACACCCAATTTCTTTGCAATCACTTGAACACGTTGTTTGACTTCTTCTAAAGGAACATGAGATAACGTCAAAGGAACAGCAATGTTTTCAAAGATTGTTAATGATTCAAGCAAATTAAATTCTTGGAAAATAAAACCTAAATTTTCATATCTAAATTTACCAACTTCATTTTCTCCCATCGTTCTGACTTCTTGGCCATTAATAAAAACTTTTCCTTTGGTTGGAATATCGATTGTTGAAAGATTATTTATAAATGTTGATTTTCCTGAACCAGACGGTCCCATAACACATATAAAGTCACTTTCATACATCGTTAAAGAGACATCAGATAAAGCAGTAACAGGATTCTTTGTATCAATCCCATAAATCTTTGTCACATTTTCTGCAACCAATATTTCATTATTCATAACGTACACCCTCCTTTAGAACTTGTAAAACAGAATTTTTATATGAAACATAAGTGAATATCCCTGCCAATACTGCTGGAATCATTTGAGTAAGCACTGCAACAATTATAAAATCTAACGCAATACCTTCATGGATATATGATTGAATTAAGGCAATCATTGTATAAACAAAAGGCAATCCAATTAATATCACATAAAATGAGAAAACCTCTTTACGAATAATTTGTAAGAGCTGATGATAAGAATATCCTAGCTTATAGAGATTATAATAGAACATCCTTCTGGTTGATGCTTCCATTATATATTTATACATAATGCTAGCTAACAATAAGAGAATAACAACAATGAATCCAATAATAGCAGTCATCATTTCACGAGGATTTTCCTGCTGAGAAATCATAATAGCAATCATAACATTTGTTGATATCGCATAAATGCCAATCAATAAAATCGCACGGTTCAAAGAATATTGCAGATTAGATATTGAAATTAATTGAATCTTATCAGCCAAATATCTCTTCCATTTTCTTCTCCTAAAAAAAATTCCTAAACAATATTTTACTATTCCACTAATTCCAACCGCCCCTATACAACAAGGAACAATTGCAGATGTTGATTCATATGGCGTCGTGATTAACAAAATAATACCAAGCAAATAAATCACAATATAAATAACCGGTGGCAATTTAAACATACGCTGATCAACAGCATTATTACGCCCTTCTTGCGAAAGCATATATTGAATATCCTTACGATATACAAACCCTGATGCATAAATCAATTGAGCAACAATAATGACTACTATACAAATTACCGTATCAAGAATTGCTGTATAAGGGATATAGAAAAATGGCACTTGATATGATAAATACTGATATATAAGCTGATTAACAAACATTGATATTCCACTTCCAAGTACAATTCCTAAAGGGAAAGCAATTAAACTCATTATCAAATTTTGATAAAATAAATACATTGTTGCTCCAATAAAACTAGATCCAGACATCTCCATAATGGCTATTTCTTTGGTTTTCCTTGAAATATAGAAATTACTGGCAAATATAATCATAAATCCACAAAAGACAATAATAACAAACGATAAGGTCGATGAAAAAGGAATCGTCAGTTGTTGAGAAGAAGCTAATTCAACTTTTGTCACCAAGTACTTATTATCAATAATATTAAAAAATAAAAAAGTCACAGCGATTGTCAAACATAAAGTCAATGTATATACAAAGCTTTTTTTATACTCCTTTTTTAACATATTGACAGCAAACTTTAATGTCCCCATAATTTTCCTACCTTTCTTTCTCTATTTTAGAAATAGAGTCTAACTGAAACAATAGATTTATAAAATTCTGTTGTTCTTCATCACTTAAATGCTGAACCAAATGCTCAATATAATGATCAATAACATGTCTTGATTGTTCAATAACTTCTCGTCCTTTATTGGCCAAATGCAGAATTCTTTCACGGCGATCTGTCTTAGAAACTTCAACAACAATAAAACTAGCTTTTGTCATTCTAGCAATCAATCCAACCGAAGTTGGATGCGATATCCCAAAATACTGACAAATATCTTTCCCTGCAACTTCCTCTGTCTGTTCTTCTAAATACAAAAGAATTAAAAGTTGTTGAAATGTTAAATGATACTCTCTTAATTGATTATTCATTGTTGTTATCATTGCGCTTGAAAGTTTATAACACAATACAAGATGTTCATGATTCACTTTACCACCTCTTCCTAAATACGTAGCATACTACATATATAAGTATAAGTGACTTATCACTTTCTGTCAATCCCTTTCAAAAAATAAAAAAAAGCACAAATTTCATTGTGCCTTTACAAATCATTATTTTGCTAATGCTTTTTTAGCAGTATCTACAATTGCAGTAAATCCTTTTGGATCTGCAATAGCAATTTCAGATAACATTTTTCTATTCACTTCAACATTAGCTAATTTTAATCCATGCATTAATTGAGAATATGAAATTTCATTCATTCTTGCAGCAGCATTGATACGTGCAATCCATAATTTTCTCATTTCACGTTTTAATGCTTTTCTATCTCTGTATGCATATTCAAATGAGTTCATGACTTGTTCATGAGCTGTTTTATATAATGTATGTTTTGAACCAAAATATCCTTTGGCTAATTTTAAGATTTTCTTTCTTCTACGTCTAGTTGTATATCCGCCTTTAACTCTTGCCATATTTCTTTCCTCCTATTTCCAATTATCCTTGTAATCTTGACTTAATTCTCTTCATATCTGAAGGGTGTACTAAAGTTGCTTTCGCTAAGTGTTTCTTTTGTTTATGAGTCTTGTGATGAGATTGATGCGAAATATAAGCATGACTACGTTTCATTTTACCTGATCCTGTTTTCTTTAAACGTTTTTTAAGACCACTATGTGATTTCATTTTTGGCATAATTTTGTCCTCCTGTTATTTCTTTTTTGGTGCTAATATAGCAATCAATGTTCGTCCTTCCATTTTTGCTGGCTTTTCAACAATGCAATAGTCAGCACATTCAGCAACGAAATCTTCTAGTATTTTTTGACCAATATCAATATGAGCTAATTGTCTTCCTCTAAAACGAACAGCCACTTTGACTTTATCTCCTGCTTCTAACATTTTAATTGTTCTTTTGAGTTTTACATTTTTATCATGAACATCAATAGTTGGAGATAATTGTGTTTCTTTTAAAGAGACAACCTTAGAATTTTTCTTCATTTCTTTTTGTTTCTTTTGTTGTTCAAAACGATATTTTCCATAGTCCATAATACGACATACTGGAGTTGCAGCTTTCGGAGCCACACAAACCAAATCTAAATTTGCATTAGAAGCCGTATGCAAAGCTTGATTACGTGACATAACGCCTAATTGATCACCGTTTTGATCAATAACTAAAACTTCTTTAAAACGAATTTTTTCATTTACCAAGTCATCATTTGTTTGTTGGTTGTTATACTTGCTAATAATAGCCACCTCCTATAAATTTTGTAGTACAAATAAAAAGTGAGCACATAAGTACCCACATATTGACATTAAGATATGATATCTTAGTGACATTAGCCCAACGATATTCTCATTCGGGCGAGAAGTAGGCACTTCTTCTTTCCACTACTTTTCATTTACTGGTACATCATAACGAATTTAAACATATATGTCAACCCTTTTTAAAGAGTTTTTCAAAAGATTCAGGTGTTTTAGAAACAAAACGCATTTCTTTATGTGTCAGTGGATGAACAAACATAAACTCATGAGCATGCAGTCCTAATCTTTTGAGTGGATTAGATTGTGCACCATATTTAGAATCTCCTACTATCGAATGATGTAAAGAAGACAAATGAACACGAATTTGATTCTTTCTCCCTGTATCAAGATAAACCTCTAACATACTATAACGTTTATTTGATTGAATTTGTTTATAATGAGTAATTGCTTTTTTCCCTTGTTCTTTTGTTGTAATATAGACATTTTGTGTCTTAGATTCAGCCAAATAATTTTCAATAGTTCCTTTTGTTTTTTTCATCTGTCCTTCAACAATAGCAATATATCCTCTTGTTTTGACATATTTATTCCAATTTTGAGTGAGAATATCATAAAGTTTCTTGTTTTTAACAAACATTAATATACCAGATGTATACTGATCTAAACGATGAACAAGAAAAATATTTTCTTTTTTCTTATAAAGATATTGTTTTACATATTGATAAGCAGTTTTTTCATTTTCTTTAGCGGTTTGTTCACTTAATAAACCACATGGTTTATCAATCACAATAATTTCTTTATCTTCATAGAGAATAACAAATGGCATATCATTTTTCTTAGCCTGAATTTCCACAGTTTGTCCTACTTGTAAATCATATGCATAATGTGTTTCAATATGCCCATCAACCCAAACATTTTGATATTTCAAGAGATTCTTAATATCATTTCTTTTTTGTGAAGTTTTTTCCAAAAGGAACTGCATTAAAGGCATTGGCACTTCAACTTTATATTTCATTTATGATTTCCTCCATATGTTCAAAGATTGTTTTTTCTAAATTCTCCTGACCTTTTTTCAAAGCAATAGACAAAGGCATATAATGAGGTGTAATTGTATAAACACTTTTAAATCCAAGTTGTTTTAAAACATCTACATCTTCAATTTTACCAGCAAAAGCATATACATCTTTATGATATTTCTGAGCAATCTGTAAAACACCATAAGGTGTCTTTCCAAATTGTGTTTGTTTATCAAGTTTTCCTTCTCCAACAATAACCTTATCACAATGTAAAATTGCTTCTTCTAAATGAATTGTTTCACTAACAATTTCAAACCCAGAGCGCAATTTTGCTTTTAAGAAAGCCAACATAGCATACCCTAATCCACCTGCGGCACCAGCTCCAGGTTGTATCATATAATCCTTTTGAAACATGAAATCTGCTTTTTGTGCATATTGAAACATAGCTTGATCTATACTTTCTAATTTGGCTTGAGATAAACCTTTTTGTGGACCATATATATAAGTTGCTCCATTATTTCCGCATAAAGGGTTTATAACATCACAAACACCTATCCATTCAATATCTTTCAAACGCTGATTAAAGTTATCTAAACAAATATTACAAATATCCTTTAATCCTTCCATTGTATAAGAGACAACATGATGAGATTCATCTAAAAATTGAACACCTAATGCTGCTAACATACCAATTCCACCATCATTTGTTGCACTTCCCCCTAAACAAATCATGATTTTTGAAACTTGATGCTCAACAGCATGAACAATCAATTCACCTAAACCATATGAAGTTGTTTGAGAAGGGTCTTTTTGAGTTTCATCTAAAAGTTCTAGCCCACAAACCTTTGCACATTCAATAATCGCCATATCATCAACATAACCTATTGGTGCCATTATCTTATTAAAAAGTGGGCCTGTGACTTCATACTCCACTTTTTCTCCTTGTAAAGCCAAAACCAAAGTGTCCAATGTCCCTTCACCCCCATCAGCTAATGGGCAAAGAATTGTTTTGATAGTCTTATCATAACAATGAACACCTCTCTCCAATGCTTTCGCTGCTTCTTGAGCAGTCATACTTTCTTTAAATGAATCTGGCGCAATCACAATTTTCATTCTTTCACCTCCAAAAAAAGAGTAGATTTCTCTACTCTAAAATATGTGTCGAGTTATACATAACAGTTGCACTCACTAACATTTCTACCAAAATAGCAATCCATAATGGAAAACCATTGAAAGAAATCACACCAATTAAAACAACTAATTTCATTAGCACTGTTATAACATTATTAGCAATAGCTGTTGTTCGCATACTTCTAGAAATCAAGAAAGTTTCATAAACTTTATTTAACTCAGCATCAATCAAGACAATATCACTGTTCTCGACAACCTTAGAATCAGCTAACCCACCTCTTGAAATACCAACATAACTCTTTTGCAGTAATTCAATATCCTTAAAGCTATCTCCAATATAGACAATAGGTCCAACTAAAGAATCCATTTTACTTAATTTTTCCTCAACACTTAAATCATTATAAATTGTATATTGATCATTTTCTAAAGCTACAGGTCCATCATTAAATATAACCAATGTTCTTCCCATATGAGAAAGTTTTCTAAATAATTCCAACTCTTCTTCAGTCACTTCAACACCATCAAAACGATCATAAACAATTGTTTGACATGCATTTATAGAATCAAGACCTAAAGAAGATTCAATAATAATTCCATTACGAAAAGCTTTTGCAAAACCAGCTAACATACCTAATGATGTTGATTGATCACTAGATAAGGCTCCCGATAATATCAATAAAACAGCTCCAACATGAATATAAGAACGATATGTATGGAAATCAATGATAGGTAAAACAATCCCCAAGATCAAACCTAATACAACCATGATTGGCGTATAGAAACGTGATAATATCTTTGTATATTTTTCAATCTTTGATTCATAAACAGGGGCAGCACTGGCAATATTCATTAATTCGATATAATTAGAACTTTCATATGTAGAAGTAATTTTTATGTAGAGTGGTTTTTCTCCAACATTCACATCTCCACTACTTACAAGTGTTCCTTTTTTCGCACGCACAAGTTCATATGTACTCGTATTCGAATATGTACTCAAATCAGATGGTCCTTTTAAGACCTTACCTGGAATATGTACAGTTTCGCCTGGTTTAACAATCATTGTATCACCAATTTCAAACTCATATAGTGAAATGACTTCCTCACGTTCATCAAGATAACGAACTCCTGTTTCAGGCATCTCAACCGCTTCATCAATCTTAAATAAAGATTTCTCTAAAACTTTATTTAAGAATGGTGCAGCGACCTGATACAAAATAACAGCAAGACATGTTTCAACATATGCTTGTGCAGCTATACCTAAAATGAAAGCTCCAATGACCAAAACATCTTCTTTAAAGAATTTCAATTGTTTAACCTGTTTCCATGCACTCTTTAAAATAGGTTCTGCTAACAAGAACATTGTGACATACCACAAAATAGGTGTTATCTGATTATGATCTTTTGATGTAATTAAAGCCAATGCAATAACAACCAAAAATATACCTATACGAATATATCTATTTAAATACTTTTGATTAAAAACATCTTGCGAACGAATGGGTTTACGATGTTCCATAATTTCAATTGAAGGATTAATCTTAAATAATTCTTTTCTTAAATAACTCAACACATCTCTTTGAGAAGATACCAGTGTTAATATCTTATTTTTAGGATCATATTCAATATCATGATATTTAGAATCTTCCTGGATTTGATTGATCAATACATAAATATCATCTTCAGTCACCATATTTTTAAACATAAAATAATGTGGAACTTCTTTTCTTTGAGCAAAATCATATTGACGTTTGCTACCATCAATAACTTCTTTAACAATATGCTCTTTATTAACCCCTTGAATTAAACTTAACAAAGCATCTATATCTATACAATTAAAAACAATACTCTCTTTGCTTATTTTCATATGAGAGACTTGTTCTTGTTCATTTAGTTTTAAACTTAAATGATTCAATTCTTCTACTGATTGGATATTGGATATTTCAAATGTTTTCTTTTCCAAAATCATCACCCTTTCTTGCATCATCATATCATATTTTTTCAAAAAAACAAACATATCTCCAATTTCAATTCTATTTTTTATGATTTGGTTGATGTTTTATTAACTTAAAATGTTCCTTAAATTCACTCTCACTACAACTCAAAGCAAATTCTTTCCCATATATTTTATAATCATTGACTTCAGTGTCACTTGTCCTAATCATACAAGGATAAACTTCTTTAAATGCAAAAAGAATTTCTTCTTCTTTTCCAATAATCATTGTCATTTCTTTAATACAACGACAATAACAGCGTTTTCCTTCATTAGCCATAATGACACCTCCCTGAAAAATATTTTACCACGTTTTCATTAATCAAGAAAGAGATACAACTGTATCACCCCTGAAAAATCTTCTTACAGAATGTTTTTTGATAAAAAAAATTAGAAACAAAATTGTTTCTAATTCTTTGAAAACTCTGCTAATACTAAGTCGGGATTTTTATCAGTTGCCCAACGAACACCCCATTCATTAGAGAAGAGAAGCAAATACTGACCTTTAAGATCTTGAACTTTTTTTGTATCTGAAGAAAGATTTAATGTCTTTAAATCAATACTATCATTTTTTATCCATCTGACAAATTGATATGGCAATGGTGTATTCACAATATCAACATTATATTCATTCTTCAAACGATAAGCTAAGACTTCAAATTGTAAGACACCAACAACACCTACAATGATTTCTTCCATACCACCACCTAATTCAGTGAATATCTGAATAGCACCTTCTTGCGCAATTTGTTCAACACCTTTGACAAACTGTTTACGTTTCATTGTATCTGTATTGCGAATTAAAGCAAAATGTTCTGGTGCAAATGTAGGAATTCCATCATAAGCAAATTTATTCTTTGGTGTACATAATGTATCACCAATAGAGAAAATACCAGGATCAAAGACTCCAATAATATCTCCTGAATAAGCCTCTTCAACTTCTTCTCTACTTTCAGCCATAATTTGTTTAGATTGATTTAATTTGATTTTCTTATTTCCCTGATAATGAAAAACTTCCATACCTTTTGTAAACTTCCCAGAACAAATACGCATAAATGCCATTCTATCTCTATGAGCTTTATTCATATTGGCTTGAATCTTAAAAACAAAAGCACTAAAGTCTTCTGATAAGGGATCAATTTCACCTTTATCACTTTGACGAGGTAATGGTGATGTCGTCATATCTAAGAAATGTCTTAGAAATGGTTCAACCCCAAAGTTTGTTAAAGCTGATCCAAAACAGACTGGTGAAAGTTCACCTTTTTGAACTCTCTGTAAATCAAACTCTGCACCTGCACCATCTAACAGTTCAATATCATCTTGAAGCTGATGATAAAGAACATCACCCAATTCATCCTTTAAATGTTCATTATGGGCATCACAAATTTCAACATCGACTTCTTTTTTTCCACCTTGTACAGGAATAAAACGAATCACTTCTTTATTATTTCTTTCATACACACCTTTAAACTCTTTCCCACATCCAATTGGCCAATTGACTGCACAAGTTTCTACACCTAATTCACGTTCAATTTCTTCCATTAATTCATATGGATCTTTAGCTTCCCTATCCATCTTATTAATGAACGTAAAGATAGGTATATGACGCATCGCACAAACCTTAAATAATTTTCTTGTTTGATCTTCGACCCCTTTAGATCCATCAATAACCATAACTGCACTATCAGCTGCCATTAATGTACGATAAGTATCTTCAGAGAAATCCTGATGGCCTGGAGTATCTAGGATATTAATACAGAATCCATCATAATTAAATTGTAGAACTGATGAGGTTACCGAAATCCCTCTTTGTTTTTCGATTTCCATCCAATCACTAACCGCATGTTTAGATTGTCTTTTTCCTTTAACCATACCAGCTTCTTGGATTGCTCCTCCATAAAGAAGGAATTTCTCTGTTAAAGTTGTTTTCCCAGCATCTGGATGGGAAATAATCGCAAAGGTTCTACGCTTTTTCACTTGTTCAATAAAATCTGACATGATAATCCCTCCTTATGTCACGCTTATTAATCATAATCAAGATGACTGAATTTGTCAATTTCAAATCACTGTTTTTCTCTATTTATTATAGGGATAGTCCCTACTTTTTTATACATTTTCTATTTTTCATAAGAAAAAGCAATCTTTTGAAGATTGCTCGATATTAAAAAGCATAGTTTCCATTTTCAAAGACAACAAATTCTTCACCATTATCTAAAGTTGCTATGATTGATAAATCTTTTGTTCCAATCATAAAATCAACATGTGTTAAAGAATCATTAATTCCTTTTTCTAATAATTGTTCCTTGCTCATAGTTAAACCATTTTTAAGACATTCACCAAAACCTTTTCCAATCGCTAAGTGACATGCTGCATTTTCATCAAATAAAGTATTATAAAATAAGATGCCCATATTACGAATTGGTGAATTGTATGGAACCAATGCAACTTCACCTAAATAATGACTCCCTTCATCTGTTTCAATAATACTCTTTAAAACTTCATAACCAACTTCTGCATGAAAATCAACAATCCGACCATTTTCAAAAGTCATAGAAAATTGATCAACAAGATGACCATTATAATTTAAAGGCATAGAGCTATAAACAGTTCCATTGACTTGATTTCTATCTGGAGAACTGAAGATTTCTTCAGTTGGCATATTTGGAAATGAATAGATGCCATCTGTTGTATAACTTCCTCCTCCTGCAAAAAGATAACCATCATTAAGTCCAATTGTCAAATCAGTTCCTAAACTATTATGATAATGTAAAGATTTGATTTTTTTCTCATTTAAGATTTGAACTCTTCTTTCAAAAGAACGACGATGTTCATTCCAAGCTTCAATAGGATTTTCTTGATCACAACGTGTGACTTTATAAATCGCTTGCCATAATGCCTGAACTGCTTCTTGGTCACTCATATCAGGAAAGACTTTATTCGCCCATCCAACACTTGGTGCACCAACAATACACCAACGATCAATTCCCATATCTAAATGGTCAAAAAAAGTCTGACAAGTTTTATGAACAGCAATATTCCATGTTTGAATTTTCATAGGATCAATGCCTTTCATTGCTTCGGGATTACTTGAAACAATTGAAAGAACAGCAGCATGTTTTAAGGCATATTGATTCTTGAGTTCAGCAAAATATAGCGGAACTTCCTGAAAATGTTCAACAGGACAATTCTCATAGCGTAATCGGGTAACTTTCTCATCAGTATAATCAACAATAACATCTTTTGCTCCTACTGCAAAAGCTTGCCTAGCAACAGCACGTACAAGTTCGAAGCATTCAATTGAAGCAGTAATGACAAGTTCTTGTCCTTTCTGTAAATTCACTCCTTGTTTAACAATTAATTCAGCATATTTTTCTAACATATTCTAACCACCTTTTCTCTTATAAGAAAATGATACATTATTAAATTTCATTGTCAACAATAACTTGTATGAAAAACAAGACTATGCTATAATATCTTATAGCAAAGGAACAGAGCACGTAATTTTCAAAAGTATTAGTAATTCTTTAGGATTTCATAGTAGTTTAAAAATGAGGTACTGGGTTTTTTGCAAATTTTAAAGGAGGTACTTCATAATGAGTACAGGTAAAGTAAAATGGTTTAAATCTGATAAAGGATTTGGTTTCATCACTCTTGAAGGTGAAAACAAAGATGTATTCGTACATTTTTCAGCTATCAACACTGATGGTTTCAAAACTTTAGAAGAAGGACAAACTGTTGAATTCGATATCGTTGAAGGAGACAGAGGTCCTCAAGCTGCTAACGTAACAGTTATTGGGTAAACCAAAAAAGCACTCTGAGAGTGCTTTTTATATTGTCTTTTGTGAAGAAATCGTTTTAATTTTAAATATAAAGTAATAATATTTTATACAGTACAAACAAATAATCAGAATTCTCAAATAAATATTTTGACTAAATATCAAGGGGAAAGCTAACATAAAACTGGCAAAACCTAAGATAGATACTTTTGTTTTGAGGGTCATTGCACGTTCTTGAACAAATGAATCTAAGTGATTGCGATAGAGTTTGGTTTGTAAAAACCAGTCATTGACCTTTTGTGAACTTCTTGCAAAACAAAATGCTGCGGCTAATAAAAATGGAGTTGTTGGTAAAATTGGTAAAACCACACCAATTGCACCTAAAACAAAACAAACTATACCACCTATAAAATAAATCACCTTCATTATTCTTCCTCCTTATTTTTGAATAACATGTTTTATAGCTAAGATAGGATGATAAAATATCATCCTTGGTCCACTATAACGCATGACCTTTTTTATTTTTTCCTGCATTTCTTTTTGATAGCAATGGATAGGACATTGACTGCAAAATGTCTTTTTTTGCATCATTGGACATTTCTCAATCCGTCCTGCTGCATAACCTATCAGTTCCTGTTCATCAATATCATCATGATAACGACAATACAAATGAATCATCAATGAAACAATCTCAATCTCTTTTTGCCTTTTCTTTTCAATATCCATTTAACTCATACGCCCCATATCCATTTCAATCACTTTATCAGCAATTTTCATTGTTGATTCACGATGAGAAACCAAAATAATTGTTTTATTCTTTTGTTGTTGTAAAGAACTTAAAATGACAGCCTCATTTAAAACATCTAAGTTACTTGTAGGTTCATCTAACAAAATGCATGGTGCATCACTCAGAAAAGCTCTTGCAAGTCCAATTCTTTGTCTTTCTCCTCCAGATAATGATGCGCCTAATTCCGCTACTTTTGTGTTATATCCTTGTGGTAATGACATAATAAAATCATGAATACTTGCTTGCTGACAAGCTTCATAGACCTCCTGATTGGTTGCATTTAATTTAGCAATCTTTACATTATTAAGAATAGAATCATGAAAAAGAACTGTTTCTTGAGTTACATAGGCAAACATATGTCGCATGTCTTGAGTATTGATATTCTTTAAATCTCGATCTGAAATTCGAATGATACCCGTTGTTGGATCATAAAAGCGCATCATCAGTTTCAATAATGTTGATTTTCCACTACCACTTTTCCCAACAATACCTGTCACCTGACCTTGTTTAAAAATATGATGAACATCTTGAAGAATAACTTCTTCTTCATATGCAAACGAAAGATTATCAACATAAATATCACCAAATGATGTTTCAGTTTGGCCACTCACATCTTTAATGAGTTCTTCTTCATCTAACAAAGCCAAAACGCGTCTTCCACTGCTTAATGTGGAAAGAAGATTGTTTGCTAAATTGGATAGTGCCAAAACAGGACCAAAACTAGATAACATCAAAACAGTTGCCATAATCACCCTATAAACACTTATTTCACCTTGCAGATATAAAACAAACATACTTACAAACATCACAATCGCTGATAACGAAATCAGTATTTGTGATGCTACCAATTGAATGGCTTCAATATCTTTCATTTGTGATTGTAAATCTTCTATATTATCACTCATATCTATCATCTTTTTTGTTCGTTTATGTCCCATATGATATTGCAGGATAGTCGTTAATCCCCTAAAACTTTCTAATAAAAAACTACTCATATGACCTATTTCATTTCTATTTTTCTGCCCTATATCTTTTCCTTTCATATTGACATAAAAAGGGATAACTATAGCCATAGTTATATATGCACAAAGTGCAATAATCATAGCAATCATATGTAAATGAGCAAAGAATTTTAACATTATTAATGATGTTAAAAATGCAATCAGAACTGGAGAAATCGTATGAGCATAGAAAACTTCTAATAATTCAATATCATTTGTAATCAAAGAAATCAAATTGCCCTTATCTTTACGATCCAGTTTTGCTGGACACAAACGTCTCAAAACACCATAGACCTGATCGCGAATAATCGCTAAGAGTTTAAAAGCAATATAATGATTGGCTGCCTGTTCAGCATAATGAAGAAGCCCCCTTAACACTGCCATACCAAGTAAAAAGATTAACAACATAGACATATCTATATGGGGATACATCCCTGCAATTTGTAATAGAGCCATAACTGAAAGAACTGGTATCCCAATGGCACAAATAAATCCTAAAACACCCATAATGACTGCAAAAGACATTGGCAATGTTAACGGTTTGACAAGTGCCAGCATACGCCATACAACTTGAATATTATTTAATTCCTTTTTCATCCTTGATAAACCTCCAATTTTGCTTGTTTTGTAAACATTTGTGCATAAACACCATTTTGTGCCTTTAATTGTTGATGTGTCCCTTGTTCTATCAACTCTCCCTGTTTCATGACCAAAATATCATCACAGTCAATTACACTACTCAAACGGTGAGTAATAAAAAGAATCGTTTTTTCTTTAGACAAGTCCTTAATGACTTCTAAAATGGCATTTTCACTTTCCACATCAATATTACTTGTTGCTTCATCAAAAATATAAACATCTCCGTTTTTAAGAATAGCTCTC